>NZ_CAURMG010000004.1:0-75746 GCF_963525875.1 uncultured Gemella sp.
TAAAGTTGAGTTTTTACTAATCAGGGTGGAACCGCGGAAATTATTTCGTCCCTAGATGTGCTACGGCATGTCTAGGGCTTTTTATATTTTAATAATTAGGAGGAAAAAACAATGGAGAAAATTTTATCTCTTGCAAAAAATAGAGGATTCGTATTTCAGGGATCTGAAATTTATGGTGGATTAGCTAACACTTGGGATTATGGTCCACTAGGTGTAGAATTAAAAAATAACGTAAAAAAAGCATGGTGGAAAAAATTCATTCAAGAATCACCTTATAACGTAGGGCTGGATGCGGCAATCTTTATGAACCCACGTACTTGGGAAGCATCAGGACACGTAGGTAACTTCAGTGATCCTATGATGGACTGTAAAGTTTGTAAATCACGTCTTCGTGCTGACAAACTTATCGAGGAATTTTATTTCAATGAAAAAAATGAGGATGTGGTAGTAGATGGTCTTCCATTCGAAGAACTAGAAGCTATTATCGACCGTGAAAACATTAAATGTCCAGAATGTGGTAGCCATGACTACACTAACATTCGTCAATTCAATCTTATGTTTAAAACTAACCAAGGTGTAGTAGAAAACTCTACGAGCCAAATTTACCTGCGTCCAGAAACAGCACAAGGTATCTTTGTAAACTTCAAAAATGTTCAACGTAGTATGCGTAAAAAATTACCATTCGGTATTGGACAAATCGGAAAATCATTCCGTAATGAAATTACACCAGGTAACTTTATCTTCCGTACTCGTGAATTCGAACAAATGGAATTAGAATTCTTCTGTGAGCCAGGAACAGAATTAGATTGGCATACTACTTGGAAAAATAACTGTGAGAAATTCTTACTAGACTTAGGTATGACTAAAGAAAATATCCGTCTTCGTGACCACGATCAAGAAGAATTATCTCACTATTCTAACGCAACTACTGACATCGAGTTCAAATTCCCGTTCGGGTGGGGAGAACTTTGGGGTATTGCTTCAAGAACAGATTACGATTTAAAACAACATATGGAACACTCAGGTCAAGATTTAACTTATCAAGATTTAAGTACAAATGAAAAATTCATTCCATACTGTATTGAACCATCAGTAGGGGTTGACCGTGTTCTTCTAGCATTCTTATGTGATGCATACAATGAGGAAGAGGTTGGAGAAAATGATACTCGTACAGTTTTAAAATTCCATCCAGCTCTTGCTCCATTTAAAGCAGCGGTACTGCCACTTTCTAAAAAATTAAGTGATAAAGCGGTAGAAGTATATCAACAATTAGCAGCGGACTTTATGGTTGATTTCGATGAAACTGGATCAATCGGTAAGAGATATAGAAGACAAGATGAAGTTGGTACTCCATTCTGTATCACTTACGACTTCGAATCAGAAAATGATGGAATGGTAACTGTTCGTGATAGAGATACAATGGAACAAACTCGTATTCCAATTGCTGAATTAAAACAATACATCGAAGAAAAAATTAAATTCTAATTGAATAAACACTCAGAACGATAGTTCTGGGTGTTTATTTGTTTTCGCTTAAATTAACTTATCAAAACAACTTAACACCACTTAAAAATAATTATAAATACTTAAATACACTTGAAAAAACTTAAATTTTGTGTTAATATAAAAATACAGATAATTACGCTCGGAGGAAACTTATGATTAAACATTTATTTTCGGATATGGATGGAACAGTTCTTAATAGTAATGGAGAAATAAGCGAAGTTAATATAGGTGCTATAAGGAAAAGTGGATTACCTTTTACTCTAGTGTCGGCACGCTCTCCGCAAAAATTGAAAAAAACAATTGATTCGTTAGAAATTGATGGTGTTCATGTATCATTTAATGGGGGATTAATTTTCGAGAAGAAAGGTAAAGATATAACAATATTGCATAGAGAACCGATTGATTTTTCATTAGCCAAGAAACTTGTGTTAGATGTAAGAAATAAATTCCCAAATACAAGTATTAGTTTATACGATGAGGTGAATTGGAATACCGATAAGAAAAATGAAGGTATCTTAGTAGAATATAAAATAGTACATGTCGATGTTAATGTTGTCGATTTTAATGAATATTTTAAAGAAGAAAAAGATATTTTTAAAGTTTCCTTTATAGAATATGATAAAGAAATCTTTGATGAAATTGCAGATTATATAGAAAAAGAATTTTCTAAAGAGGAATTAACAATCCAAAGATCGCTTAGTGGATATTTAGAAATCACGCATTTAAATGCTAAAAAATCAAAAGGTATAGAATATATTAGTAAACTTGAAAATCTAAATAAAAATGAATTAGCGGCATTTGGTGATGGTCAAAATGATATTCCGATGTTTGAAACTGTAGGTTACTCAGTTGTTATGGATAATGCTACTGATGATGTGAAAAAGTATGCTGATTATGTTACAAAATCAAACAATGAAGATGGTGTAGCTTATGCTATTAAAAATTTTGTCAAAAAGATATAAGGTGAAAAAATGTATCAAGCACAGAGATTAGAAAAAATACTAGAATTACTAAATAAAAAAGGACAGGTATCTGCTAAGGAAGTAGTGGAATACTTAGGAGTATCGAGGGATACTATAAGACGTGATTTTCAAATTTTAGGTGAACGCCAAGATGTCCAAAGAACTCATGGTGGATTAATATTACCTAAAGATAGAGCCAATATAAGTTCGTATAAAGAAAGACTGAGAGAATTAACGCCTTCTAAGGCGCAGATAGCGTTAAAAGCGCAAAGATTGTTGAAAGAAGAAGGGGTATATTTCGTAGATGCTTCAACAATTACAACTAAAATCGTGGAAGATTTACCTAGGAATACAAAACTTTATTCTCATTCTTTAGATGTAGCAATTACTGTAAGTGAGAAAGAAAATGTTGATTTTCATCTATTAGGTGGAGAATTTTATAAGAAACAAAGATTTTATTATGGTAGAGATATTGATATCTTAAAATCTATTAGTTTCGATATAGTATTTACGGGTGCGGCTGGTATTAAGGAAGGTTTAATAACATTAGATGATTATGAAGATGTAGTTGTAAAAAAATTAGCGTTAGAAAATGCGAAAATTAAAGTCCTAGTTGCAGAAATATCAAAATTTGATAAAGATGCAAATTTTATACTCGATAAAATAAGTAATTTTGATTATTTTATTACCGATAAAAAACCATCAGATGAAATTATGGAGTTATTAGGTAAAGATATTCAAATAATATATTAACTATGTCCTTATAAATTTATTTTTAATTATTATGACGTGTATGAAATTAATTTATTAGGAAAATATCGGAATCAACTTTTATGGATTTAAGAGTTGGTTCTTTTTCTATGTATAAGATCAGAAAAGTTAAGAAGTGGACAGGTGATATTATTATGTTTGATATTTCAAGGGAATAAAAAGTCTGTTTTTTATCATTAAAATTGAGCTAATTATAAAAAATATTGAGAAAAGTTCCTGATTTACATTTAAAAAAATAAATTTATTTTAAAACATCCGATTTCCCTTGTGTTTATACTTGATTAATATTTAAACTAGTAGTATAATTTGAAGAGTAGACGTACGATGTTTTCAAAAATAAGAAAATAAAAACTAAAAAACGTACATTTAAATAAAAAAAGGAGCTTAAAGTATGAAAGTTGCGGTGATTATGGGTTCGAAGTCGGATTATACAACGATGGAAGAAACTTGTAAGTTATTAGAAGAATTCGAAATTCCTTTTGATAAAAAAGTAGTAAGTGCTCATAGAACGCCTGATTTATTAGTTGAATTCTCAAAAAATGCGAGAAGTAATGGATATTCTTTAATTATAGCGGCGGCGGGAGGAGCAGCACATCTTCCAGGTATGGTTGCTTCTATGACGACATTACCAGTGATTGGTGTTCCGATTAAATCAAGTGTTCTTAGTGGAGTCGATTCATTGTATTCGATAGTTCAAATGCCTGCAGGTGTCCCGGTCTTAACTATGGCAATAGGTGTAGCTGGTGCAAAAAATGCTGCTATTAGTGCTTTATCAATACTAGGAATTACTAATGAAAAGTATGCTGATAAATACGAACAATTCAAAAAAGAACAAGAAAGAATAGTATTGGAAGAGATGAAACTATGATTAAGACAATTTTACCAGGAAAAACTATTGGAATAATTGGTGGTGGTCAATTAGGAAGAATGCTCGCTATGAGTGCTAAGGAGATGGGGTATAAAATTGCTGTTCTGGATCCTAGTGACAGCTGTTGTGCCAAAATTTTTAGCGATGTCTTTATTCAAGCGGAGTACAATGATTTCGCAAGTGTTGAAAAGTTATGTTCAATGTGTGATGTCATTACTTTTGAATTTGAGAATATTGATGCCGCTTCTTTAGAAAAATTAGAGAAAAGGTATAACATTGTCCAAAGTGCAGAAGTGTTAAGAACTACTCAGCATAGATATTTTGAAAAAGAATTTGCTAGAAAACTAGATATTCCAACAGTAGATTATATATATATTGAAGATGATACTAATGTAGAAATAACAAAACCATATTTAATGAAAACTGTACGTTTTGGTTATGATGGAAAAGGTCAGAAAAAGATAAATTCTAGTGAAGAAGTAGAACCACATACTTTATTAGAAGAGTTCGTTAAACTTGATAAAGAAATCTCGGTAGTTGCGGTGAAAGATAAAGATGAGGTAAATATCGTCGCAGTAGTAGAAAATGAACATAGAAATAATATCTTGTATCGTTCGAAAGTACCTACTACAGCAACTAAAGAACAAGAAGATTTAGCTATAGAATATACGAAACGAATTCTTAGTAATTTTGACTATTATGGAGTACTTACTGTTGAGTTCTTTATAAGTGAAGGTAAGGTGATTTTTAATGAAATAGCACCACGAGTTCACAATTCAGGTCATATAACGATGCAGAGTGCAACGAAGAGTCAATTTAGAGCTCATATTGAAGCTATATGCGGTTTGAAAGTCGGTAAGATAGAGAATAAAGAAACGACACTTTATAACATACTTGGTCAAGATTTAGAGTATTTTATAGATGTATATAAAAACAAAGGTGGTTACTTACACTTATATGAAAAAGAACCGCGCCAAGATAGAAAAATAGGACATATTAATTTTTACGGTGATGTAAATTTAGGAGGAGAACATGACTAATAAACGAATTTTTGTAAAAAAACGCAATGGATATAATAAGGAAGAATTACAGCTAAGAGATAACTTAAACTTAGAATTTAATCTAGGACTTGACTCTGTAGAGTTGTATGTAATTTATGACGTCTTTAACATTGATGAAGAAACTTATGAACTAGCTAAAACTTCTGTGTTTTCTGAGATTGTTGTTGATGAAGTATTTGAAGATGTTGAGCTTAATGACGGGAAGTATTTCGCTTATGAAGTCCTACCTGCTCAATATGATCAAAGAGCTGACAGCGCAAAAGAAAGCATAAGATTGCTTAACTCAAAAAGTAAAGCAACTGTACGAAGTGGTAAGCTAGTTCTTTTTAATAAACAATTAACAGATGAACAACTAGAACTTGTAGAAAGCTACTTAGTAAATCCTATTGAAGCTCGTAAAAAAGATTTATCAATTCTTGACTTTACACTAGATTCTACTCCAAAACCACTAAAAGATTTAGCTGGATTCTTAGAGTTTGACAAAGATGCGTTACTTGGACTTAAAAAAGAATTTTCTCTAGCGATGAATATTGAAGACTTAGTGTTTATTCAAGATTATTTCAAAAAAGAAGGTCGCGTACCAACTGAAACTGAAATCTATGTACTTGACTGTTACTGGAGTGATCACTGCCGACACACTACATTTGAAACTGTGTTAGATGAAGTTAAAATTGAGTCAGAACTTTTCCAAAAAGAGATGCAAGATGCATTTGATTATTATTTAAACGTTCGTAGTGAACTTGATCGTAATGATAAACCTATCACGCTTATGGATATGGCGAGTATTATCGGGAAATATCATGTGAAAGTATTAAAAGATGAAAATATTGAAGTAAGTGAAGAAATTAATGCATGTTCATTCTTTACTACTATAGAGAATAATGGTGAAAAAGAACGTTGGTTAATCCAATTCAAAAATGAAACTCATAACCACCCAAGTGAAATCGAACCATTCGGGGGAGCTAGTACTTGTATAGGGGGAGCTATTAGAGACCCACTATCAGGACGTAGTTACGTATATCAAGCTATGCGTATTTCAGGAAGTGGTAATGTATTACAAAAACGTGAAGATACTTTAAAACATAAACTTCCTCAAATAGATATAGCTAAAGGAACTGCACACGGTAACTCATCTTATGGTAACCAAATAGGTCTTGCGACTACTTTTGTTCGTGAATTATATGATGATAGTTATGTAGCTAAACATATGGAAGTTGGAGCTGTAGTCGGAGCTGTTAAGGACGGAGATTATAAACGTGAAACTCTTGTCGATGGTGATATAGTTGTAATGATAGGTGGTAGAACTGGTCGTGATGGTATTCAAGGTGCGAGTGGTTCAAGTGTAGAACATACTAATGATTCATTAAATACTATGTCTAGCCAAGTTCAAAAAGGTAATGCTCCAGAAGAACGCAAGTTACAACGTTTATTTAGAAAACCAGAAGTTACACGACTTGTTAAAAAATGTAATGACTTCGGTGCTGGTGGTGTTTGTGTAGCTATCGGTGAACTTTCTGACGGTATTGAAATTCACTTAGAAAAAGTTCTTACTAAATATCAAGGTTTAAATGCGACAGAATTAGCTACGAGTGAATCTCAAGAACGTATGGCTGTAGCTATTGATAAAAAAGACTACGAAGCGTTTGTTCGTGAATGTGAGAAAGAAAATATTGAATATGCCCATGTTGCAAATGTAACTAATAGACGTCGCTTAGAGATGTATTACAACGATGTGAAAGTTGTTGATATGAGTGCTGATTTCTTAGAAACAAGTGGTGTTCGTCAAAGATCATCAGTAACGATGAAAGATAATACTGCAGCTAATCCATTCTTAAATAAAGAAGTTACTCGCGAAAATATCTTAAGTGAATTAGGTGAGTTAAATGTAACTTGTCAAAAAGGTCTTGCTCAAAAATTTGACTCTTCAATTGGTGTTACTACAGTACTTATGCCTTTTGCTGGTAAACATAAACTTACACCGATTCAAGCAAGTGTTCAAGCCTTACCAACATTACATAAAACTAGTGATACAGCGACAATATTAACTTATGGATTTATTCCAAAAATTTCGTACTACTCACCATTCCTATCGTCTATTTATGCCGTGTTAGAATCAGTAGCAAAAGTATACGCGGTAGGTGGAAATAAAGATAGCTTATACTTCTCATTCCAAGAATACTTCGAAAAATTAGGAACTGATAGTACTAAATGGGGTAAAGTTACTCAAAGTTTATTAGGAAGTATTTATGCTCAAAAAGAAATTGGTAGACCAAGTATCGGTGGTAAGGATAGTATGTCAGGAACTTTCAATGACTTAAATGTAGTTGAAACATTAATTTCATTTGCTTGTACACCTGTAAAAATAGCTGATGTAATAACTCCAGAATTAAAACAAGTTGGCAATAAATTATACTATGTTCCTGTAGAAAAAGATGAAAAAGGATATCCAGACATTAAGAAAACTTTAGAAAATTACGAACTTGTTCATAAGTATATTAAAGAAGGTAAGATAGTATCTGCATATGTACAAGAAGAAGGAAGCATAGCTGCTTCATTAGTGAAAATGTCACTAGGTAATGATCTTGGTTTTGAAGTTGAAAAAGAAAACATTCTTAACTTTGATCCAGCGTCTCTTGTAGTAGAAGCGACGGTTGAACTACCGTTTGAAAAACTAGGAAAAGTTAGTGAAAGAATAATAATTAATAATGAAGTGTTTATGCATAAAGATATTTACGAAGCATACACAAAAACATTAAATAAAGTTTATCCATTATATCAAAATGAAGATAAAGGTAATGTTGAAAATCTTCATACAGAATATAAAGAGAAAAAATATTATCCAGAATATGTAGAAGATGTAAAAGTAGTTATCCCAGTATTCCCAGGTACAAACTGTGAGTATGATAGTGAAAAAGCATTTATAGAAGCTGGTGCTACACCAATTACAGTAGTTATTAGAAATACTCGCGAAAATGATATTGAACAATCGATAGAAGAGTTCACTAAAGCTATCGAACAGTCTCATATAATTATGTTCCCAGGAGGATTCTCGAGTGGAGATGAACCAGATGGAAGTGCTAAATACATTGTAAACTTCTTAAAAAATGAAAAAGTTAAAGATGCAATTCATAAACACCTTGCTCAGAAAAAATTAATCTTAGGTGTGTGTAACGGATTCCAAGCATTGCTTAAATCAGGATTGCTACCTTATGGAGAGGTTAGAGAGTTGGAAGAAGACGATCTAACACTATACAGAAATGATAGTTATGAGCATATTTCAACTACAGCCTTTACTCGTGTAGCTAATACAAACTCGCCTTGGTTACAAGATTTTAACATTGGTGATCAACATGAAGTAGTGTTCAGTCATGGTGAAGGTAAAGTAGTAGGACTTAATATTAACAAATTTAAACATCTTGTAGCTTTCCAATATAGTGATTTCGATGGTAATGCTACATTAAATGGTCGCTTCAATCCTAACGGATCTGTTCTAGCTACAGAGGGATTAGTTAGTGAAGATGGACTTATCCTAGGAAAAATGGGACACAGCGAAAGATACGGAGCTACATTATATAAAACAAATACAATAAAAGTAAAACAAGATATATTCAAAAATGGAGTGAATTACTTCAAAGGGGGAAAAAAATAATGAAACTTTTATACGAAGGAAAAGCTAAACAACTGTTCGAATGTGAAAATAATGATGAAATATATGTGCATTATAAAAATAGTGCTACTGCCTTCAACGGTGTAAAAAAAGAAGAGTTTGAAGGAAAAGGAGTATTCAATAATACAATTACTTCATTAATCTTCGAATACTTAGAAAAACAAGGTGTAAAAACACACTTTATTAGAAAAGTTAATGAAACAGACCAAATTTGTAAACACGTAACTATAGTACCTTTAGAAGTAATTGTACGTAATATAGTAGCAGGGTCTATGGCGAAAAAATATGGACTTGAAGAAGGGAAAAAATTAAAAAAACCAGTCTTTGAGTTAAGTTATAAAAATGACGAACTAAATGATCCACTAATTAATAATGATCATGCGGTGGCATTAGAAATCGTTACAGAAGAAGAGTTAGAAAATATCAGAAATCAAGCTTTAAAAATCAACGAACTATTACAAAAATTGTACTTAGCTGCAAACTTAGTACTAGTCGATTTCAAAATTGAATTCGGAAAAACTAAAGATGGTGAAATTATCTTAGCTGATGAGATTTCTCCAGATACATGTCGTCTTTGGGATAAAGATACAAATGAAAAATTAGATAAAGACAGATTTAGAAGAGATTTAGGGTCAGTAATGGAAGCTTATGAAGAAGTTTTAAGGAGATTAAAAAATGCGTAGTCTTAATGAAGAATGTGGAGTATTTGGTATTTGGGGACATCCTGAAGCAAGTAATGTGACGTACTTTGGTTTACATAGTTTACAACATAGGGGGCAAGAAGGAGCTGGAATAGTTTCTAAAGAAGGTACTAAACTAAGAGGACATCGTGACCTTGGTTTGGTTTCTGAGGTGTTTCGTGATAAAGAAAAACTGGAAAGACTAGTTGGAGAAAGTGCTATTGGTCATGTTAGATATGCGACTAGTGGAAGCAATAGTATTCAAAATATTCAACCATTTTTATTTCATTTCTACGATATGAGTGTTGGTATTTGTCACAATGGTAATTTGATTAATGCTAAAACTCTAAAAAAAGAATTAGAAGAGCAAGGTGCAATATTCCATTCTTCTTCAGATACGGAAGTACTTATTCATCTTATTAGAAGAAGTAAAAAAGAAACTTTTAAAGAACAGCTTAAAGAAAGTTTAAATATTATAAAAGGTGGATTTACATATCTAGTGTTAACTGAAAAAACTCTTTACGGTGCGGTAGATCCAAATAGTTTTAGACCTTTAGCGATAGGTAAGATGAAAAATGGAGCGTACGTTGCTGCGAGTGAAACTTGTGCACTAGATGTAGTCGGTGCTGAGTTTGTGTGTAATGTAGGTGCGGGAGAGTTAGTTACTATTAATGATAAAGGTATTAGAATTGAAAAATATACTGAAAATACACAAGTAGCTATAGCTGCGATGGAGTACGTATATTTTGCTAGACCAGACTCTAACATTGCTGGTATTAACGTACATAGTGCTAGAAAAAGAACAGGTCGTGCTCTTGCTAAAGAACAACCTACACCAGATGCTGATATGGTAATTGGGGTTCCTAACTCATCTTTATCAGCTGCTAGTGGTTATGCAGAAGAAAGTGGACTTCCATATGAAATGGGACTAATTAAGAATCAATATGTAGCTCGTACATTTATTCAACCTACGCAGGAACTTCGTGAGCAAGGTGTAAGGATGAAACTATCTGCGGTTAGAGGTGTAGTTCAAGGTAAGAGTATTGTCTTAGTCGATGATTCGATTGTACGAGGAACTACTAGTAAGAGAATAGTTCAATTGCTAAAAGAAGCGGGAGCAAGAGAAGTACATGTAAGAATTGCTTGTCCACCACTTATGTTCCCAAGTTTTTATGGAATAGATATATCTACTACAGAAGAACTTATTTCGGCAAACAAAACAAATGAAGAAATATGTGAAATTATTGGAGCAGATTCACTTGGTTTTTTAAGTGAACAAGGATTGATAGATTCTATTGGTTTAAATTATGATGCTCCTTATACAGGACTATGTATGGAGTGTTATAACGGAGATTATTCAGCGGGTCTATATGACTATGAAGAAAGCTACGTTAATTCAATGACAGATATTCAAAAACAATTTCTAAAAGAGAGAGGTAGAATGTAATGAGTAAAAAGTATGAAGAAAGTGGTGTAAGCCTACAAGCAGGTTATGAAAGTGTAGAACGTATTAAAAAACACGTAGCTCGTACAAAAAACTTAGGAATGATGTCTGCTATTGGTGGTTTTGGGGGAGCGTTCGACCTTAGTAGTTATAACTTTAAAAATCCAGTATTAGTTAGTGGAACTGACGGTGTCGGAACTAAATTAAAACTTGCATTCGAATTAGATATTCATAATACTATAGGTATCGATGTTGTAGCGATGTGTGCCAACGATATACTAGCTCAAGGTGCTATTCCATTATTTTTCCTAGATTATCTAGCAGTAGGTAAAAACTACCCTGAACAAGTAGAAGCAATAGTTGAAGGTGTTGCTGAAGGTTGTGTTCAAGCAGGATGTGCGATAGTCGGTGGAGAGACTGCTGAGATGGCAGGGTTTTATGAGGACGGAGAATATGATATTGCTGGATTCTGTGTAGGAGCTCAGGAGAAAGAACTATTACTAAGTACAGAAAACACAAAAGCAGGTCAAGTAGTAATTGGACTTCCATCAAGTGGCGTACATTCTAATGGCTTCTCTTTAGTAAGAAAAATTTTGAAAGATAATAATATTAGTCTAAATGAAGAATTTAATGGAAGTACAATAGGAAAAACATTATTAACACCTACTAAAATCTATGTAAAAGAAGTACTAAAAGTTTTAGAAGAGGTAAAAGTAGCAGGAATAGCTCATATTACTGGAGGAGGATTCCATGAGAATTTACCTCGTGCTCTTAAAGATGGTTTAGGTATGAAAATTGATAAAGGTTCATATGTAGTACCAGAAGTATTCAAGTATCTACAAGAAAAAGGTAAGATTGATGAGGAAGAAATGTATCATATCTTCAATATGGGTGTAGGTATGGTATTAATAGTAAACAAGGAAGACGTAGATAAAACTTTATTATTAATTGATAATGCGTTTGTTCTTGGAGAAGTAACAGATGAAAGTGGAATAAAAATAGTATGAAGAAAGTAGCGATATTTGCATCAGGAACAGGAAGTAATTTTGAGAAAATTGCTGATGATGAAAGATTAAAAGATAAAATTTCAATCGAGCTTTTAGTATGTGATAGAAAAAATGCAGCGGTAATAAGAAAAGCACATGATAGAAATATTAAAGTATTTATATTCTCTGCAAAAGATTTTGAGTCAAAAGAAGCATATGAAAGTGTAATATTAGAAAAAGTTAAAGATTTAGACTATATATTTTTGGCAGGATATATGAGAATTATTTCACCATTTTTCTTAGAAAGATATAAAAAAACTATTCTTAATCTTCACCCATCTCTTTTACCGAAATTTAAAGGGAAAGATGCTATCGAACAAGCTTTTAATGCAGGCGAAAAAGAAATAGGAATTAGTATTCATTATGTAAATGAAGAACTTGATGGTGGAGAAGTAATCGCTCAAAGATCATTTAAAGTTTTAGATGGAGATACTTTAGAAACTGTTACTGAAAAAGTACATAAACTAGAACATAAATTATATCCAGAAGTAATATTGAAGTTAGTTGAGGAGGCACTATGACGAAAAGAGCATTAATAAGTGTAAGTGATAAAACAAATATTGTAGAATTTGCAAAAGGTTTAGAAAAACATGGTTTCGAAGTTATTAGTACAGGTGGAACTTATACTCATTTGAAAAATAACGGAGTAAGTTGTATTAGTATTGAGGACGTTACACATTTTCCAGAAATTTTAGAAGGACGTGTAAAAACTTTACATCCTAAAATTCATGGAGGTCTATTATCAAAACGTGGTAATGAACTTCATAATAAACATGTAGCTGAAAATAATATTGAATATATTGACTTAGTTTGTGTAAACTTATATCCATTTGAAGCTACTGTAAAAAAAGAAGGAGTTAGTGAAGAGGAAATTATCGAAAATATTGATATCGGTGGTCCTAGTATGCTAAGAAGTGCTGCTAAAAACTTTAATGATGTAGCAGTAGTTACTGATATTAATGACTATGAAAAAGTTCTAGAAGAGCTTGAAAAAGGTGGAATAACGTATGAAACACGTCGTGCTTTAGCGATTAAAGTATTTAATACTACTGCAAGTTACGATGCTGCAATTGCGAATTACTTTAATAAAAAAGATAATTTAGTACCTGAAAAATTAACATTATCTTACAAACTTCAAGATAGTCTTCGTTATGGGGAAAACCCTCATCAAAAAGCATATCACTACGTACAAGATAATAATGAAAGCTATGCTTTACAAAATGCTGTGCAACTTCATGGTAAGGAAATGTCATACAATAATATTCAAGATGCATCTGCAGCACTGGATATTCTTGCAGAGTTTGATGAAACTACATGTGTTGCTGTTAAACATATGAATCCATGTGGTGTAGCGACAGGGAATTCTGTATTTGAAGCATATAGTCGTGCATATGAAGCGGATCCTGTATCAATTTTTGGAGGAATCGTTGCAGTAAATGGAAAAGTAGATAAGGAAACTGCTGAAAAAATGCACAGTATCTTTTTAGAAATTATACTAGCAACAGATTATGAAGAAGAAGCGTTAGAGATACTAACTAAAAAGAAAAATCTACGTATCTACAAACTATCAGAAAAAAATAATAATCATGAACAACAAATTAAAAGTGTTCGTGGTGGAATCTTAGTACAAGATTTTAACGATCAACTTGCTGATGAATATGAAGGTGTAACTGAGAAAAAAGTTGATGAAAATCAACAAAGAGATATTGAATTTGGTTTAAAAGTAGTAAAACATGTTAAATCAAACGCAATAGTAGTAGTAAAAAATGGACAAACACTAGGAATAGGTGCTGGTCAAATGAATAGAGTAGGTTCATGTAAAATAGCTTTAGAACAAGCAGGGGAAAAAGCAAGAGGTGCAGTGCTAGCTTCTGATGCATTCTTCCCGATGAGAGATAGTGCTGATATTGCAGCTGATTATGGTATAGCTGTGATAGTGCAACCAGGAGGATCTATACGAGATCAAGAAAGTATAGATGCATGTAATGAGAAAGGTGTGGCGATGGTCTTCAGTAAAATACGTCACTTTAAACACTAATATGGCTAAAGTATTAGTAGTAGGAAGCGGCGGTAGAGAGCACGCTATCGCTTATAAATTCCATAAAGAAGGTCACGAAGTACATATGGCAGGAATTAACCCTGCAGTTGAAGAATTTGGAGTATGCGTAGTATTAACAGAAGACCAAATACCAAGCTACGCAAAAACAAATGGTATCGATCTTGTATTCGTTGGACCTGAAGTGCCATTAGTTAATGGTTTAGTAGATGAGCTTCAAAAAGAAGGTATCCGTGCCTTCGGACCATCTAAGCTTGCAGCACAACTAGAAGGAAGTAAAGTATTTTCGAAAATGATGATGAGAAAATACAATATTCCGACTGCAAAATATGAAAGTTTCAATGATTATGAACAGGCAAAAGAGTACTTAAGCAAGCAAAAAGCACCTATTGTACTTAAAGCAGACGGACTAGCAGCAGGTAAGGGTGTAATAATAGCAAATACGCTAGAAGAAGCACAGTCTGAACTTAAAGAAATGATGTGTAATGCAAAATTTAATAAAGCTGGATCTAGCGTTGTTATTGAAGAATTTTTACAAGGTGAAGAATTCTCGCTTATGTGCTTTGTTTCTGATAAAAAAGTTTATCCAATGGAAATTGCTCAAGATCACAAACGAGCATTTGATAATGATGAAGGTTTAAATACTGGAGGTATGGGAGCATATCTACCACTTAAGAAAATTACTCAAGATGACATTGATGAAGGTGTTAGAAATGTAGTTCAACCTATGGTCGATGCTATGAGTGATGAAGGAATGCCATTTTACGGTATACTATATGCTGGTCTTATGAAATGTCATGATGGCGTAAAAACTATCGAATTTAATGTTCGTTTTGGAGATCCAGAAAGTGAAATATTACTTCTATCATTAGAAAGTGATTTATATGAAATAGCAAACAATATTATAGATGGCAAAGAAGTAGAGTTAAAATGGAGTGAAGATGCTTTTATCGGTGTTGTAATGGCAGCGAAAGGATATCCTGAACACAGTGAAAAAGGTGCTGTTATAAATGGATTAGATAAAGTAACTACACCAGTATTCCATATGGGGACTAAGCGTATTGGTGATGATATAGTAATTAATGGTGGTCGTGTATTATTAGTTTGCGCTAGTGGAAAGACCTTGCAAGAAGCATATAAAAAAGTGTATAATGAAATAGTAAAAATAGAATGTGAAGAACTATTTTACAGAAAAGACATCGGTCATTTATCTTTATAGTATTTTTAGATAAAACGATTGAAAAATAGAACATCAGGAGATTATTGCAATGATTGAAAGATATAGTAGAGAAGAAATGCGTAATATCTTTAGCGATGAAAATCGTTTTAAAGCATATTTAGAAGTAGAGCTTTATGCAACAGAAGCTTGGAGTACATTAGGTGTTGTCCCAAAAGAAGATGTTGAGAAATTATTCGCTAATGCAAAATTTGACCTACCAGGGATTTTAGAATTAGAAAAAGAAACAAAACATGATATAGTAGCATTTACACGTAACGTTTCGAGTTACTTAGGTGATGAGAAAAAGTGGGTGCACTATGGATTAACATCTACTGATGTTGTTGATACTGCTTATGGATATTTATATAAACAAGCTAACGATATACTTTACAGAGATTTATTAAATTTTCAAGAAGTATTAAAAGAAAAAGCATTACAATATAAATTCACACCTTGTATCGGACGTACTCACGGAGTGCACGCTGATATTAGTAGTTTTGGATTGAAATTTGCTCTATATTATGATGAATTTAATCGTCATATCAAACGTTTCAATGAAGTAAGAAAAATTATCGAAGTTGGGAAAATATCTGGTGCGGTAGGTACATTCTCAAATACTCCACCAGAAGTACAAGACTATGTTTGTGCTAAATTAGGAATTGAATCAAGTAACATTTCAACACAAACTCTTCAACGTGATAGACATGCTGATTACTATGCAACTTTAGCATTAATCGCAAGTTCAATCGAAAAAATTGGGGTGGAAATTCGTCACCTACAACGTACAGAAGTAAGAGAAGCAGAAGAATTCTTCTCGAAAAATCAAAAAGGTTCAAGTGCAATGCCTCATAAACGTAATCCGATTTCAAGTGAAAACATGGCAGGATGTGCTAGAATCATGCGTGGATATATGTTTGCAGCTTATGAAAATATTCCGCTATGGCATGAACGTGATATTTCTCACTCAAGTGCGGAAAGAATCTTAAGTAGTGACGCAACGACATTATTAGATTATATGTTAAATAGATTTACTAATGTTGTGAAAAATCTAACAGTATTTACTGATAACATGATTAAAAATATTTATGCAACTAATGGTGTAATCTTCGCTCAAAGAACTATGAGTAATCTTATTGAAAAATACTCATTCTCACGTGAAGAAGCGTACGATTTAGTACAACCATTAGCGATGAAATCATGGTTCGAAGGTATTCCATTTAGAGAACTTCTAGAAGAAAATGAAACTATAAAAAATACAGTTTCTAAAGACGTATTAGATAGTTGTTTCGATCTAAATGTACACCTTGTAAATATTGATAAAATATACAAACGTATTCCAGGATTGGAAGATTAAAATAATAAAATAAAGTCCAAAGAAAAGAGGTAGATTAAATGAAGTCAGACTTTCAAATTTCAAATGAATGTGAAAAGAAACATATTGCTGAAGTAGCAGGTAAATTAGGGATAAAAGAAGAAGATTTAATATTATACGGAAATCACAAAGCAAAAATCCAAACTAAAAATATTAAAAAAGATATTAATGAAGATGCAAAACTAGTATTAGTTACATCTATTAACCCAACATCAAGTGGAGAAGGGAAAAGTACTGTAACTATCGGTTTATCTGATGGATTAAATAAAATCGGGAAAAAATCTTGTGTAGCGCTACGTGAACCATCTCTAGGTCCTGTATTAGGAAGAAAAGGTGGAGCAGCCGGTGGAGGATATGCTCAAGTAGTACCGATGGAAGACATAAACTTACATTTTACTGGAGATATGCACGCTATTACTACAGCACACAATGCAATCGCAGTATTAGTAAACAACCACGTATTCCAAGGAAACGAATTAGAAATAGATAAAATTGTCTTTAATCGTGTTATGGATATGAATGCGCGTGATTTACGTCATGTTAAAGTTAATGCAGGAACTGACCTAGAACGACTTGACGGATTCGATATTACTGTAGCTAGTGAAGTAATGGCTATCTTATGTTTATCAGAAGGTATTGCTGATCTTAAAGAAAAATTAAGTAATATCCTTGTAGCTTATAATAAAAAAGGTGAGCCAGTTTACCTAAAAGATTTGAAAATTGAAGGTGTTATAACTTCATTATTAAAAGATGCAATTAAACCGAATATTGTTCAAACGTTAGAAAATAACCCAGCGATTATTCACGGTGGACCTTTCGCAAACATTGCACACGGATGTAACTCAATATTAGCTACTAAAACAGCATTAAAATTTGCTGACTATGTAATTACAGAAGCAGGATTTGGAGCAGACTTAGGAGCTGAGAAATTCTTAAACATTAAATGTCGTAAAGCAGGTCTTAAACCAAAAGCCGCTGTAGTGGTAGCAACAGTTAAAGCATTAAAACTACACGGAGATATTGAAGAAAAAGATCTAAAAGAAGAAAACTTAGAAGCATTAGCTAAAGGTGTTCAAAACTTAGAAAAACACATCGAAAACTTACGTAAATTCAATTTACCGATAGTGGTAGCTTTAAATGTCTTTGTTACTGATACAGAAAAAGAACTATCATTCTTAGAAAACTGGGCAAAAGAACAAGGCGTAGAATTATCTCGTACAGAAGTATGGGAAAAAGGTGGTCTTGGTGGAGTAGACCTAGCAGAAAAAGTAGTAAAAGCTGTAGAAGGAAATGACAAAGAACTACAATTATTATACAAAGATGAAGCTTCAATTGCTGAAAAAATCGAAACAGTATGTCGTGAAATTTACGGGGCTGATGGAGTTAACTTATCTGATGAAGTTAAAGCTGAAATCGAAAGAATCGAAAGACTTGGATTTAAACACCTGCCGGTATGTATGGCGAAAACACCAGCTTCATTAACAGATAATGCGAAAATCAAAGGTCGTCCTACAGGCTTTAACATTACTATCAATGATATTAAATTACGTAGTGGTGCTGGATTCGTAGTAGCTTATGCGAATAAAGTACTAACAATGCCAGGACTTCCAAAAGTACCAAGTGCATTAAATATTGATATTGATGAAGAAACAGAAACAATAGTTGGAATCTTCTAATATAAAATATACGACAGATTAAAATATAGTTATAAAAAACTTGAGAATTGGTATAAACTAATTTTCGAGTTTTTTATAGTATTGATAATAGTTTTTAATGGAAACGCATAAAAGTGAACAACCCGTGAAAATATACTTTATTGTACGATTATTTCTAGTTTTTTATAAAAAATGGTTGTAAACGTCTGTATTTATGATATAATTATTAATGGAAAAAATATTTGCTTTCAGGAGGCGTAACATATGTCAATAATCGTAGTAGTAGGTTCACAATGGGGAGACGAAGGTAAAGGTAAAATTACCGACTTTTTAGCAGAGCGTGCTGATGTAATTGCTCGTTATCAAGGGGGTAACAACGCAGGACATACTATTAAGTTCGATGGAAAAACTTACAAACTTCAATTAATCCCATCTGGAATTTTTAATGAAGAAAAACTTTCAATTATCGGAAATGGTCTTGTTGTAGATCCTAAATGGATTTGTAGTGAAATCGATAGACTTAAAGAAAGTGGAGTAACTTGTAATGGTCTAAGAATCTCGAATAGAGCACACGTAGTATTACCATACCACTTAAAACTTGATGAGGTCGAAGAAGCGCGTCGTGGAGAAAACAAAATTGGTACTACTAAAAAAGGTATCGGACCGTGTTATGTAGATAAATATAAACGTTGTGGTATCCGTATTGCCGATCTATTAGATGCTGATCTATTCAAGAAAAAATTAGAACAAAATCTGAAAGAAAAAAATGAACTATTCGAAAAAATCTATGAAACTGAAGGATTCACAGTAGAAGAGATTTTCAATGAATATTTCGAATATGGAAAACAATTAGCACAATATGTTACTGATACTTCTAAAGTACTAGAAGATGCACAAAATGAAAATAAAAATATCTTATTTGAAGGTGCACAAGGGGTAATGCTAGACATCGATCACGGTACATACCCATATGTTACATCATCTAATCCATCTGCTGGTGGAATCACAGTAGGTAATGGATTCGTACCAACAAATGGTCTTAAAGTATTAGGAATTTCAAAAGCTTATACTTCTCGTGTAGGAGATGGACCATTCCCAACGGAATTATTCGATGAAATTGGTTCTAGAATTCGTGAAATCGGTAATGAGTATGGAACTGTAACCAAACGTCCACGTCGTATTGGATGGTTCGATACTGTAGTAATGCGTCACTCAGCTCGCGTATCTGGAATGACTAATCTGTCAGTAAACTGTCTAGATGTACTTTCTGGTCTTAAAGAAATTAAAATCTGTACAGCTTATGACTATAAAGGTGAAATTCTTACAGAATACCCAGCAAATGAAAATATCATTAAAGATTGTAAACCAATCTATGAAACATTACCAGGCTTTGATGAAGATATTACAGGCGTAACATCTCTGGATGAGCTTCCTGAAAATGCAAGAAAATATTTAGAAAAAATCGAAGAATTAGTAGGTGTTAAAATCTCTGTATTCTCTACAGGACCAGATAGAACTCAAACTCACTTACTAGAAGATTTATGGAATTAATATAAAAAAAATATAGATGAACTTCGAGGTGTAGAGAATTATGCCTCGAAGTTTATTTTTGTAAAAATTAGATAAAAAAAACAGAGGACACAAGGTGACGAATATGACACATAGAGTAGTTATTTTTATAGATATAAAGAGAATATATTAGAATATGACGTATTTGTCACGTAATTAAAATAAGTATTAATTTAATGGTAAAATATATTAAAAAAGACTATTTTAATAATCTTTAATTTATTTATTTATAGAAGAAAATAGGTATAAATTATTCTTAATATTAAAGTTTAGGAGATAAGGAATGAATGAGAAGAATTTGCATGGAAGTATTTTTAAAAAACTAAGAGAGGAGAGAGGATATAAGTTAAAAGATGTCGCAGGCGATGTAATCTCTACGAGAACATTAATGCGCTTTGAAGCTGATGAAACTAGTATTTCAATTGCAGTTTTTGAGAAATTATTGGAAAATTGTGGTATAGAGTTTCTAGATTATTTAGTATATTACTATGACAATGCTAACATAGAAACTTCTGAATTTTCAAAAAAAATTAATGAATATCTACAATCTGGTTCTCCATCAAAGATAGTAAATGAATGTAAAAAGGAACTAAAGAAAAAAAATATTGAACTATCAAAAAGACTAGATATTTTATCGACTATACAAGCAGTGGGTTGGAAAGAAGATAGAGAATTATTTGATAATAATAAGAGAATAATTAGGGAGATAATTGAGTCAACTAATAAATTAGGTTGGAATGAAATGTCCGGACTTAAATTTTTAATATATTCCGCTTCACGAGAAGAGTATTCAGTTGAATATATTGATAGAATTATTGAAGAGTGTTTACAAAATATTCCTGTTAGGAATTATCTGAATCAATACGTTGGTGGGGCATATTGTAATTTATTAATTTCATCATTAGCATTTTTATCAAGAAATGGTTATTATGAATTAGTTGAAAAAAGATGTAAGGAGGCAATTGAACTTTTTGATGGACAACCATTGTTAATAGAAAAAATAAATTATTATGCCGACGTAATGAGCATCTTAGCTATAGCATATTTACGCCAAAATAAAAAAGAAGGTATTGCTCTTGCTAATAAGGTTTTAAAATATAAAAACATTGTTGCGGAAATTACGGATGATGCTTATTATAAACGTTTAAGAGACATTGTTTATAAAAGTTTTAGTGAAGCAAATAAAACAGGTATTGATATTGAATTCTAGTAATATTAAGATGTTATATAATAATACTAATTACTTAGTGTAATTAAAAGATTAATTTTTATTTAATTATATTTAGAGAGGAGATAAACAGTGCAAGAGTTTAATATTCACGGAAATATTTTTAAGAGAATAAGAGAAGATAGAGGTTTAAAATTAAAAGATGTTGCAGGTGATGTAATATCAACGAGAACATTGATACGTTTTGAAGCTGATGAGACAAGTGTAACATTAGCGACGTTTGATAGATTGTTAAATAATTGTGGTATTGGATATATTGATTATTTTGGATATCTTCACAAAAATCACAAAAGTGAAACTGAAATATTATCCGAAAAATTTTTGAAATTATTATCTGAATCGAATAGATCTGGTTTAGTTACGGAGTCGATAAAATTATTAAAACGAGATGAAGTTTCTTTTGAATTAAGAGTTTTTATAGAGTTTTTCCTTTTTAAAATTAGATGGGAACGTAATTCTGAATTATTATTAGAGAATGAAAGAATAGTTAAAGAACATCTAAAAAATATAGGAAGATTCAGTCTTAATGAACTCTTAGCTTTCTTATTAATACTTAGTACTGCAACAGTAGAAGATTTTTCAATTGATTATGTGAGTAGAATAATTGAAGAGGGAATGGAGTATTTGGTTCCTGAAAACCAATATGATCAAATTCTAGGTACATATTATATTGACATACTGATAAATGGTGTTGGTTTTTTAACTAGAAATGGAGAGCTTGAGAGAGCCGAAAAATACTGTAATAAAGCTTTGAAAATACTTAATGAAAAAAGATCATTACCGTATGTAATACTCTTTATTAGACATATTAAAGGTGTATTATTGCCTAAAATATATCTTAGTCAGAATAAAGTAGAGGGTGTTGAAATGGCAAATAAATATATGAAATATTTAGAAGCAGTAATAGAGTTTGACGATTTATCTGAATATAAACTTAGTAGAGATGCGCTACATAAGGAATTTTATGAATTGAATAAGACAGGTATTAGCTTTGATTTTTAAGTTAGGTCGAGTTTATATAAAATATAGTTTGGTACTGTGATTAAATATTAAATTAAATAAATTGGGTTATATGAACAAATTTTAGTAAGTATCGATTAAAAATGAATTTATTAAAAATATAAAAATTTTGGTTATTGTGCTAAATATTATAATGTTATAGTTGTTTGTAAGGAGATAAAAATGAGCGAAAATAATATCCACGGGAAAATATTTAAAAAGCTAAGAGAAGAAAGAGGTCATAAATTAAAAGATGTGGCAAAGGGGGTAGTCTCTACAAGAACATTAATGCGTTTCGAAGCTGATGAGACTAGTATAACTTTGGCAGTTTTTGATAAATTACTTGATAATTGTGATTTGGGATATCTTGATTACTATAAATATTTTCATGAGAACTACAAAAATAAAGATGACATATTTATAGAAAAATTAATGAAATATGTAGAAGAATCAAATAAATCTAAAGTGGTTTCAGAATGTATAAAATGGTTAAAAAATGATAATGTCTCACTTACAGGAAGAGTATTAGTTGAACAGTTTTTAACTATATGTGATTGGAAACATGAAACGTCTGATTTACTGTTAGAAAATAGACAAATTATTATAGCTCACTTAAAAAATATAGGAAAGTTCGGTTGGAATGAAATAATTGCACTAAAAATTATATTGCATAAGAGTTCTTTAGAAGATTTTCCTAGAGAATTTGTAAATAGAATAATCGAAGATTGTATTAATAATATTGTATATAAAAATTGTTACGATGAAATTTTTGATGTTCAGTATTCAGAGATTATAGCATCTTGTACTTTATTTTTATTGAAAAATAAATTTTATAGTGATGCCGAAAAACATTGTAAAAAGGCAATAGAAATCCATAGAAAATCTATAGGAGTATATGCACCTATATATGCAAGGGCTATGAAGGTTATGTTAACTAAAACATATTTAGCTCAAAATAAAATAGAGGGTGTAAAAATGGCTAATGCTTATATGAAATATCTAGATTGTGTAATTGAATACGAAGGTGATGATTCTTTAAAAAATCTAAGGGATAAAAGGTATATAGAGTTTAATGAATTAAATAAAACAGGTGTTGAATTTGATTTTTAATCCTATAGGCATTTAATAATAATTTAAAGAGATTAGTTAAAAATAATATCAAACTAATCTCTTTTCTTTGTTTAAAGTATAAATGTCACGATATTACACGACATATCTGTCATAAAATTCAAAAATGATATAAAAATAGTATTGTATTTTTCAAGAATGTGACAGATTAATACTAAAATATGTAAATCAATATTTGATATGGTAAAATTATGTTAAATAAATATAGTTGTATATTTATTACTTAAATACTTAGATGAAGGAAAGTATTTATGAAAAAAAAAGAAATAGATGTTTTCTTTATTTAAAAAACATGAATATATATCATATCCTTGACATTTTTTTGATTTCACACGACAGATTTGTCATTAATTCTTTTAATATGAATACCAAAAATATATAAATAGTGCATAATATGACAATTTCTTCGCAAAATACGTAAACTAAAGAAAACTATGGTAAAATATACGTATAAAGAAATTAAGGAGGAATGTTTTATTATCTGAAGTATATTATTATTAATTAGCATCTGAATTTTTAAAATTATTAACTATCTTGAAACAAAAATAACTTTTAGTGTATTGGCGTACAGACTGTTAAAAAATAAGCAGTCATTTTAAATTATTAAATGTTTCGGTAAGAAATAATTTTAAGATGAAGAAGCTATGAATAATAGTTACACGAAATTAAGAAAAGGTTTAATTAAAAAAGTATTTAGTTTTGAAAATAGTAAGAAATTATTAACTCACGTTTTCGCATGACAAATAGTATTATTAATTTTCAAATTTAATACGTTTTTTAATGAAAGTTTAGAAGTTTATATGGTATTTATATAAAAGGGTTAAAACAACGCAACAAAATAGAAAAGGTTTATGATATAAAAAGACTGAAATATATCAGTCTACAGAAGGTTAGACAGAAAACTAACACGATGTAGCTTGATGGAAACAGTCTTTTTTTATAAGAAAAAAAGTGTATTTTTTTAAATAATTATGATAAAAATATAGTTGAATCGTAGGAAAATAGTAGAATTTTAAAATAGGTTAATTATATTATTAAAATAAATAGTGACACAGTAGTCACTTTTAGTGAAATATTCAGAGGATTTCATTGTAAAGTGACAATTTTTACACTAGGTAATAATTTATGTAAAATGAATGCTATAATAGTGAATGTCTATAAGAGTCCGTACTTATAATTATTCACTAGAAATAGATATTCAATTAGCACTTTTGGTTGTTTTTTCGTTAATTTGAATATTCTAGGGAGAATGAAATCTAGTTAGTAATATCCAATTAGAGAAGAAAGTTTAAGTTTATAAAATAAATGTATTATTTTGTTAGCTAAGAGTATAATTATTAATTGAAAAAGTTGTCAAGTATAGTTATACTTTAACAAAATTGGAGAAAAACCGTATTATGTACCTAAATATAATTAAGAAAAAAATATAATGATGATGAGAAAAAAAGTATTAATTTTGAAGTTTATAAACTAAATAGCTAATCGGAGTATGATATAGGCGTAAAAAGAGTAACTGTGTTGTGTTGTGTTGTCAGTTACTCTTTTTTAATTTGATTTATATAAATTAATAATGTAATAAATAAGTAATTAATGTAATAAATTTAAGATGATTTTTAACATTGATTACTTATTTTATGTTATAATATATTTGACACTAATAAAGGAGATGGAAACTTTATGGACAACAAATCTTTTCATGGGAAAATCTTCAAGAGTATTAGGGAGGAACGTGGGATTAAATTAAAAGATGCGGCTGGTACTGCAATATCTGCAAGAACTCTTATTAGATTTGAGGCGGATGAAACAAGTGTATCTTTAGAAGTTTTTGAACAGTTATTAAAAAATATAGGTATATGCTATCAAGATTATTTTGCTGAGTATTTACCATTAGTGGAAGTTGATCGATCTGGATTTTTAAAAGAAGCGAATACTATGGAAAAAGAGGGGAATTATTCTGCTATAAAAACTTTGGCTATAAAAACGTTGGAGAACGGAAATGTTTCTATGACAACTCGCTTATATATTGAGCAATACCTAGGAATATTTCAAGAAAAAATGGTTCCAAAAATTATATTAGAAAATCGAGAGATTGTTTTCAATTATCTTCAAAGTCTAAATAAGCTTTCTAAGAATGAAATGTTGACGCTAACTTTGATGCTTAGAGTTTTGGATGAGAGTCAGCTTTCTGTAGAGTTTATCCGAAGAATTATCGATGAAAATCTAAAACCAGTTGGTATTGGTGATATGTTTTCAGTTGATAAAGGAGAAAGAGCTATACTAGCATTACACAGTGCTATAGCCCTGCTTTCTAGAAGAGGTCATGTAGAAGAGGCTGAGGAAAAATGTCTTAAAGCAATTGAATTGTTGAAAAATAATTATTCTAAATTAACGCATTTCAATTTCCATATTAATGCATTTTCATTTATTTTAGCTCAAATACAATTGAAATTGAATAAATCTGAGGGCGTTGAATTGGCTAATAAATGTATCCGTATTATTGATGCACAAATTGATTTATATAATATGCAATCAGACAAGCATATTAGAGATACTTTGGCTCGAAGTTTTTATGAACGAAATAATACAGGGATTGATTTTGAGTTTTAGATAATTTAGTTTCAGTGGTAATTGAACTGAGGATAAAAAATATAATACATGGAAATAATTCAAAACAAGAAAGAGTGATTCTTTGGTTGTTTTGAATTATTATTTTATAAAAAACTGATAAAACGCTTTAAATCGTATTAATTACATTTTAAGTAAAAGTATTATTATATGAGTAAGATAATAGAAAAGTTATTAATATAATTTTATTATTAATGATAAATAAATATAGAAGAGGTGTAATAAATGTCTATAATAAAAAAAGCATGGTTATATATAATCAGAAAAAGTTTTAAATCATTAGTTATTTTTTTAATATTAGCTACTATGTCATCATTAATTTTAAGTACTATTTCAATTAAAAAATCAACAGATGCTTTATCAAAAGAAACTTTTCAAAATATAACGAGTAGTTTTTCTATGGAAATAAATAGAAAGACCAATCAAGGGACTGCTAGGGGGGCAGGTAATTTAATAGGTGAGGACATTGAGAAGATTAAGAATATTCCGGGAGTAAAGAAATATGTTAAAAGAATGAATGTAAGTGCGGATCTAATTGATTTAGAGCCTTTAAAACTTGCGAATCATCAACAAGAAGAGAAAAACAACAAACAAAGACAACTTTTCTCTAAGACGGTTATTGTAACTGGAACTAATGATTCTTCAGTAGATGATAGATTCTCAGCAGAGACGTTAAAATTACAAGAGGGACGCCATCTAACTGAGAATGATAAGAATTCTGTTTTGATTCATGAAGGTTTCGCTAAGAAAAATAAAGTTAAAGTTAGGGATAAGATTAAATTAAAAGGTAATCCAAATGACGCAGATAATGAGAAAAAATCTGATAAAGAGGTTGAGGTTACTGTAGTTGGTATTTTTGGAGGTCAGAACAAAGGTGCTACTTCTAGTCATATGGAACTATATGATAATATTTTTATAGCTGATACTCAAACAACAAAAACTTTATATAACTATGAAGATGGTAAAGAAATATATCAAGATGCAACTTTCCTAGTTGATGGAAAAGATAGAGTTGATAGTATTATAAATGATGCTAAAAAACTTCCTATTAATTGGAAACAGTATATGTTAGTTAAGAGTAATCAAAACTTTCCAGCGTTACAACAATCATTAGATACAATTTATAGTCTAACTAATGGTGTATTCTTAAGTACAATAGTCTTTAGTATAGTGATTCTGTCGCTAATATTATTCTTATGGATAAATAGTAGAAGAAAAGAAATCGGTGTAAGTTTAGCGATTGGTATGACTAAAGCGAGTATAATAGGACAATTTATTCTTGAGGTTCTTTTAATAAGTATTCCAAGTTTTATCGCTTCATATTTCGTAGGAAGTGCTATAAGCCAAAATATTGGTAATCAAATATTACAACAATCTGTTAAATCTGTAAGTAAAACTATCTCAAGTCAAGCTAATGGAGTTAATCTAGGGGCTAATGCTGAAGTAGAGGGTGCAAATAAAATTATTACTACCTTAGATGTAAGTGTTAGTATGGATAACATGCTGACGGTTGTTCTTGTTGGTGTTGCTATAATTGTTATTGCTGTAGGAATTGCTTCTAGTAGATTAGCATATAGAAAACCTAAAGATTTATTATCTGATATTAATTAATGTAAGGAGAAATCGATGAGTATTTTTAATAGGGCATATCTTTATATTACTAGAAAAAAAGTTAGAAGTAGTAGTTTGTTTTTAATAGTGACACTAATATCATTTTTCTTATTAAGTGGTAGTGTTTTGAATACTACAGTAAACAATATTTCTAAAAATTTATATAAAGATGTTAATTTTGGATTTAATATTGAAAGTGCAGATAAATCTAATAAAGAAATAGAAAAGGATACTTTGAAAAAAATTAAAGAATTAAAAGGAATAACTACGAAAAATCATATTTTTTCTAAATCAGTTACTGTTGAAGGAAAAAAAGTAGTCCAAGAAAATCAAAATATTACTTTAAACGACGAAATAAAAAATAAAAGTAATTTAGTAATGATGAATGGAATTACCGCTTCTAAAAGTAATATTGATTTTAAGAGTGAAGTTTTAAAATTGGAAAAGGGAAGACATATTGAAGAAAATGATAAGAATAAAATCATGATTCATGAAAAATTTGCTGAATTAAATAATATTAACTTAGGTGAAAAAATTAAATTATCACAAGAAGGTAAAACATTAGAGTTAGAAATTGTTGGAATCTACTCTGGCGAAAAGACTAATACCTTTAGTGGCTTAAGCTCAGATTTTATTGAAAATACAGTTTATATCGATTATAAATCAAGTCAAGAATTATCAAACTTAATAGCTAATAATAAAGTAACTTCAGTAGAATACGGAGTTGAAGATCCGACTAAGTTAGACGATGTAATTAAAGCTGTTGAGGATTTAGGAATAAATAACTTAATGGTCTCTAAATCAAATAAAAATTATGAGCTAGTTATATCATCAGTAGAGAGTATAACGAAAATAACTAATATGATAAGAATAGGTAGTGTTGTAGTTGGAGTAGTTATACTATCATTAATATTAATGTTTTGGGTTCGTGAAAGAACCTACGAAATTGGGATTTTACTGTCGTTAGGAATTAGTAAAGTAAACCTGGTGTTACAATTTATAGTTGAGGTAATATTGGTAACAATATTTGGTCTAATGATTGCACTCGGTATAGAGATAGCGACTATCAAGTATTTAGCGAGCAATGTGGGAAGTATATTTTCTGAGGAACTACCAAAATCAATAGCGGATGAATTAATGAAGATGTCTGTTAATGGAATAGATATTGTTAATCTAGTTATAGTAATGATAGCTATAGTGTTTATTTCGGTAGTTGTAGCATTATTGCCAATCTTGAAGATGAAACCGAAGAAAATTTTAACGAATATTAATTAGTGAGGAATAATAAATGTCGATTTTTAAATTGAAAAATGTAAGTTACTTATATGATAATAGTAAGTCAAAAGTTTTAAGTGGAATTACTTATAATTTTGAAGTAGGGAAGTTTTATGCGATAATAGGTAAATCAGGATCTGGGAAATCAACTTTACTATCGTTATTAGCTGGATTAGATAGCCCTTCAAGTGGAGAGATATTATTCAATAATACAAATATTGAAAAAATAGGTTATAGTGAACATAGACGTAAAGATATTTCTTTAGTGTTTCAAAATTATAATTTAATTGATTATCTGACTCCATTAGAAAATCTAAAACTTGTTTCAAAAAATGCAAGTAAGGATATTCTATTAAAACTTGGATTAGAAGAAGAACATGTTAATCGAAATGTTATGAAGCTTTCTGGAGGGCAGCAACAACGTGTAGCTATTGCAAGAGCGTTAGTATCTGAAGCACCAATAATTTTAGCAGATGAACCGACAGGCAATCTTGATGAGAATACTGCAGAAGAAATTATAGGTATATTAAAACAAGTAGCTGTAGAGAATAATAAATGCGTAATAGTTGTTACTCATAGTAATTTATTGGCGGATGCTGCGGATGTGGTACTAGAATTAAAAGATAAAAAATTAAAAGTTAAATAAGTAAAAAGCGAGATTAGCTAAAGAAATTGATTATTTCAAATCAAAATTCTTAAGTTGCTCTCGCTTATTTTATTAATTATAAGTGATTTTTTAAACAAAATAGTTTATCAAGTTCGTTTAGTGCTTCGTCAAAGCTATAAACAAGTGTTCCGTGTTTTAAGATTCCACCTAGTACATAGTGGTTCATCGCATAGCTAGGTATTTCGTATTTATTTGCTGATTTTAATCTAATATCAGAATTTATGGCAATAATTTTTTTATTCAATGAAATGGCAATCCCTAATTCAACCATTACACCGCTATCTTCGTTAGTAACATCTGCTAAAAATATATCGCAGTTTTCTACAGCATATGTATCTCCATTAAAAATATCTTGTGGGGTTGGTAGTGTTTGTTTATCTTCATTGAAAGGTTGTTCAATTGGATTAAAGACAGATAATCTATCTCCGAATCTTTCACTTAATAGTTTTCCTTCTTTTAAACGTTGTGCTATCTCAGCTTCGTTAAACAAAGCTCCTGCTAAATAAAGTTTCATAGAATAGTCCTCCTTAGTTGTTATTTAAATTATAATATAATCATACATAAATTTACAACAAAAGTTTCAACTTAGTGATAGTGATTATTTGTTTTACTAGTTATTTTAAACTATTTCTATTATAATATTTATAGAAGTAAAGAATATATATGTGAGGAATTTATTGATGAAAAGTGTTGTACTTTGTGAAAAGCCGTCAGTTGCTCGTGATATTGCGAGGAATCTAGGGGCGAAAAGTAATAAAAATGGGTGTTTAGAAGGTGATAAATATGTCGTTACTTGGGCATTGGGTCATTTAATTACACTTCAAACACCTGATAAATACAAAGAGTTTAGCAATGTGAATTTAGAGAATCTACCTATGATTCCGAAATTTATGAAAACAGAAATAATAAAGAAAACTTTTAAACAGTATAAAGTAGTAGAAAATGCTTTAAATAGGAAAGATGTTAATGAAGTTATAATTGCGACTGATGCTGGGCGTGAGGGCGAACTTGTTGCTCGTTATATTATCGAGAAAGCTAACTGTAACAAAAATATAAAAAGACTTTGGATTTCTTCTGTTACTGATAAGGCGATTAAAGATGGATTTAGAAATTTAAGAGATGGTAAAGAATATCTAGGTTTATATCATTCTGGGATTGCTCGTGCTAATGCTGACTGGTTGGTAGGTATTAATGCGTCGAGAGCGTTGACTTTAAAGTATAATGCTTCACTTAACTGTGGACGTGTTCAAACTCCAACGTTACAGATGGTTTTTGAAAGAGAAGAGAAGATTAAACAATTCAAATCAAAAGATTATTATACATTTGAAGCTCAAATAGAGAATGTTAAGTTTAGCTGCGGTAATAGTGATTTTAATTTGGAAAAAGCTGAGCAGTTTGTTAAGAAGAATATTAATAATGGCGTTAAGTTTAATGATGTTCAAAAGAAAACTAAATCTTCATCACCTAAGCCATTGTATAATTTAACTGATATTCAGCAAACGGCAAGCGCACTTTTTGGTATATCACCGAAACAAACTCTAAATATTGTGCAGAGTTTATACGAAAGGCATAAGGTGTTGACATATCCTAGAACAGATAGCAGATACTTAACTAGTGATATGAAAAATACATTAAGAGATAGAATTCAAGCTATTGGCGGAGACTTTAAAGAAACTACTGTGAAATTGTTAAAAGTTAAAGATTTAAATGCTAAGAAAATTATAAATAATGCTAAGGTAAGTGATCACCATGCGATTATTCCAACGGAACAAAGACCAAATTATATATCAATGTCTGAGATGGAAACTAAGATTTATAATTTAGTAGCTAAGAGATTTTTAGAGAATTTATTACCTGAGTATAAATATGAGGAAACAACGTATTCGTTTATGATAGAAAATAAGGTGTTTTCTGCTAAAGGTATAAAAGTAATTCAAGAAGGTTATAAAGAATTAAGTAGAGAAGAATTGCAAGATAAAATTATTAATCTTCAAAATAGTAGTTATAAATTAGAATCATTAGTTTATAATAAAAAACAAACAACACCGCCAAGTTATTATACTGAGGGTAGTCTAATATATGCGATGGAAAATCCTTTCGAGTTTGTTGATGATGAGAATGAAAGAAAAATTCTTAAAGAAACGAATGGAATAGGAACTGTAGCAACACGTGCGGATATATTAGAAAAGCTATTTACAAATGATTATTTAATTTTGGATAATGGAAGAATTCGAACTACTAATAAAGCTAAGCAATTATTGAATCTAGTTCCAAAAAATCTTAAGAGTCCGTCTTTAACAGCGGTTTGGGAGAAGCAACTAGATAATATTGCAAGAAATAAACTTTCTAAAGATAAGTTCTTGAATGATGTAAAACAATATACAAAATCATGTATTAATGAAATTAAGGACAGTGAAGATAAGTTTAAGCATGATAATATTAGTGGTAAGAAATGCGAAGAATGCGATAGTTTTATGCTTGAGGTTGATAAAAAAGGAACTAAAATGCTAAAATGTTCTAACCCAAGTTGTCGTAATCGTAAAGTAATAAGTAGATTAACAAATCTTCGTTGTGATACTTGTCATAAGAAGATGACTTTATTTGGAAACGGTGAGAATGCAACTTATCGTTGTCAATGCGGTAATTCGTTAAAACAAAAGGAAGTTGATAAACGAATTAAATCTAGCAAAAAGGACAAAGCAAGTCGCGTAGATATGAAGAAATATATGAAACAGGAAAAATTAGAAAATAATGCATTATCAGCTTTAGCTGGATTAAAGTTGAAATAGTATAATTTTAGAGATTTTTTGTTAGAGTTTGATTTTGTTACTGAAATGATTTTTCTCGATTTAAATCTAGTGTTTAAATTGAGACTATGCTATAATAAATAATGAGAAAATTTGTCTGAGAGGTAAATAATGAAATATGTTTCAGTGGCTGTTGATGGGCCAGCAGGATCAGGAAAAAGTACAATAACAAAAATGGTTGCTAAATCGCTTGGATTTAATTATGTTGATACTGGAGCTATGTATAGAGCTTTGACTTTTAATTTTTTATCGAATAATCTAATTGAGTTGGATGAAGAGAGAATAAAAGAATTGTTGAGTACGGTTCAATTTAGGGTTGAATATATTGATGGGGTTCAATATGTCTATGTTAATAACGAAGAAGTGAGTGATAAGATACGTACGACTGAGGTGTCACAATACACTTCTCTTTTTGCAAAATCTCCAGCAGTCAGAGAATTCTTAATTGATACTCAAAGGAATTTGGCAGGTAGTAACAATATTATAATGGATGGTCGTGATATTGCTTCTGTTGTTTTACCAAATGCTGATGTGAAAATATTTTTAACGGCATCAGTGGAAGAAAGGGCAAGAAGAAGAGTTTTAGATTTTGAACGTCAAGGTATAGAGAAAGTTGATTTTGAGAAAGTCAAAGAAGACATTAAAGCGCGTGATTGGCAAGATGAGAACAGAGATATTGCTCCATTGGTACAAGTAGAATCAGCAACATTAATAGATACAACTAGCTTGACAATTGATGAAGTTGTTGCTAAAATGACTGAATTAGTAAAAAGTGTGAAATAAATAATGGTAGGTGAAATCTATGTATAATTTTATTAGAATGTTATTAGCACTCTTTTATAAAGTTTTTTATAAAGTCACTATTGTTAATAAAGAAAAAATTGAAAATGCAAAAGGTGTTGTGATTTCAGGAAATCATTTAAGTAATCATGATCCGTTATTATTCCCAGCGTTTTTTGATAAGAAGATTCGTTTTATTGCTAAAGAAGAGTTGTTTAAAATGGTGTTTGTAAAACAAGCATTAGAAGCTACAGGAGCTATTCCAATTAAAAGGGGTACTTTTGATAGAACAGCCATAAATAATAGTATAAAACTGTTAAGGGAAGGTGAAGTTGTAGGGATTTTCCCTGAAGGAACTCGTTCTCATTCTAAAGAGTTGGATTTAGGTGAGTCTCACAATGGTGCATCGTTTATTGCAACTAGAGCAAAGACAAAAATTATTCCTTTTGCAATAATTCCTAGTAAAAATTTTAGAATTTTTTCTAGTATAAAGATAGTCATTGGTGATGAGATTGATGCCGCTTCTTTAAAAGAAGAAGGAAAAACTCATGATGAGATAACTGCTATATTAATGGATAGAATCTCTGAGTTAATCGCAAAGGAGAAGTAACGTGTACGAAAAAACAATAAAATTTAAATTAGAAAAAAAATTCTTTAATCAATCAGGTTATTTAGATAATAAGTATGTCTATGATTGGATGAATTTGGCTAAAAAGTATTATTTAAGTGGATTAGGTATTGATATTGATTCGCTAATTAATTATAATCTATATTATGCTGATATTGATGTTAAATACTCTATTAGAACTAATATTAGATTTAATAACCAAGATATTTTTATTAAAACATGGATTGAAAAACATAGTGGAATTAAAACTATCTTCTCATACGAGTTTTATGTTGATGGTGAGGTAGTAATTATCGGAACGAGTTCACATAATATTCTTGGTACTGACAGCGATCGTGCGATACGTATAGATCGTAATTTACCAAAATGGGATCAAATCTTAAAAGATGTTGTAGGAAACGAATATAAAGAATAATATTTAATCGGGAGTATCTCGAAGTATGGTTTATATCATATTGTTGAGGTACTCTTATTTATTTTTAACATATCGTAATAGCCATTGAAGTGACCACTTCTATTGATAAAATCTTCGTTTTGTTATATACTTTAAAGTGGTTTAAATTGTGTTTATTTTAAATACAGAAGTTTGATTAATAATAAATAGAAAGGTAGATAGTATGATATATTTAGATAATTGTGCTACGACTAAACCATATAAAGAAGTTTTAAATGCATTTGTAGAAGTAAATAATTTATATTTTGGTAATCCCGCAAGTATCAATAAATTTGGGAAAACTACTAATAAACTCCTTTCTGCAGCAAGAGCACAGGTGGCATCTATTTTAGGCGTAGACGAAGGTTCAGTATTTTTTACTTCATGTGCTACAGAGAGTAATAATATCGCCTTATTAGGAAGTGTAGAACATAAGAAAGATTTCGGAAATAGAATTATAGTTTCTAAAATTGAACATCCGTCTGTTCTTGAATCATTTAGAGAACTAGAAAGACGTGGTTTTATATTAGATTATGTAAATGTAGATGAATATGGATTAATTGATTTAGAACATTTGAAGACTTTATTAACAAAAGAGACTATTTTATTAAGTGTGATGCAAGTTAACAATATTTTTGGAGCGATTCAACCGATTGACAAGATTTCTGAGATTCTTAAGGACTACCCAAAAGTGCATTTTCATGTTGATGGTGTACAAGGAATATTAAAGGATGATATAAATCTTTCAAAAGTTGATAGTTATTCTATTTCTGCGCATAAGTTTCATGGCTTAAAAGGTATAGGTGTTTTATATCTAAAATCAAGAAGAACTGTCCATAATGTTATTTTTGGTGGTGGGCAAGAAGATGGTCTTCGTTCTGGAACGGTTAATGTTGCAGCTGCTGTAAGTTTAGCAAAAGCTTTAAGATTGTCTCAAGAAAAGATTAATAATGCTAAAAAAAATCATCATGAATATAAAAAATTAATAGTTGATGAATTTTCTAAGTATAAGCATATTGTTATAAATTCTCCATTAAGAGATGATTTTGTTGACTCGATTATTAATATCAGCTTACCTAAGATAAAAGGAGAAGCGATAGTTAATGCTTTGAATGAGAGAGAGGTTATGGTTTCAACGACTAGTGCATGTTCTTCAAAAACTTTTCATTTAAATGAGGCATTATTTGCTAGAGGGTTATCAAAAGAGAATATTGAAGGTAGCATACGTGTTAGTTTTTCATACGAGACTACTAAAAAAGATGTTGAAACATTTGTAGAAGTATTTATAGATGAATACAATAAGAAATTTAAAGAGGTAATTGAAAGTGGAATTTAGTCATATTATAGTAAGGTACGGAGAACTTACGTTAAAATCTGGAAATAGAAATGAGTTTTTAAAAAAACTTACAAAAAATATTCGTTATAATTTACAAGGATTAACAGGGTTTCATGTTCAAACTAAACGAGATAGAATGTATATTCATTTAGATCATAACGAAGATGTATATAAAATTATGGATAGGTTGAAGAAAGTTCCAGGTATTCATAATTTTTCTCCTGTGTTGAGAGCTGGATTAGATGTAGAAGAAGCTAAAAAAGTCATTGATAAATTATTGGAGAGTAAGTTAGATAAGGAATATAAATTTAAAATTCAAACAAAGCGTCCTAATAAAAACTTCCCACATAATACAAATGAGTTGAATAATGTTTTTGGAAGTCATGTGTTAATTAATTATAAAAATTTAAAGGTGAATGTTAAACAACCTGATTTCATTATAAATGTAGAAGTAAGAAGTGAAGGTATTTTTATCTTTACTGATTTTATTAAAGGAGTAGGTGGTTTCCCAGTTAATACTTCTTCTAAAGCACTATTATTATTATCTGGTGGAATTGATTCGCCTGTTGCAGCTCATACTCTGCAAGTAAAAGGTGTAGAAGTAGAGATGATTCATTTCCAATCACCACCGTTTACTTCAGCTGAAGCTTTGCAAAAGATTTTCGATTTAACTATTAAGCTAAGTGAAGTAGTAGGAAAGATTAAATTACATGTTGTTAACTTTACAAAGTTACAAACTGAAATAGTAAAACGAGTGCCATCAAATTATACAATGACATCAACAAGAAGATTTATGCTACGTATCGCAGAAGAAGTAGCGAAAAAAGAAGGTTGCTTGGCAATAGCTACTGGTGAATCTCTTGGGCAAGTAGCTTCTCAAACACTTGAGTCGATGAACTGTATTAATGAAGTGACAAATTTACCAGTTTTACGTCCATTGTTAACAATGGATAAGGTAGATATTATAAAAATTGCTCAAGATATTGATACATTAGAGATTTCGAATTTACCATTTGAGGATTGTTGTACAATTTTTACACCTAAAGCACCTAAGACGAAACCAAGACTGGATAAAATTAAAGCATATGAAGCAAGAGATGATTACTCTGAACTTATTGCTGAAACTTTAGATAGTGTGCAAACATATTTATTTGATAAAAATGGGCGTGTAGTTACTCAAGACATGAGAGAAAAAGAAGTTAAAAAAGATGAAACTGAAGATTTTTCAGGATTATTATAAAATAGAAAGTGAGATATTTAATGGAAAAAAAAGTAATAGTAATTGGAGCGGGGTTGGCAGGTAGTGAGGCTGCATGGCAACTAGCTAAACGTGGAGTTAAAGTAGATTTATACGAAATGAGACCGAAAAAAATGACACCAACTCATAAAACTCAAAATTTTGGTGAATTAGTGTGTTCTAACTCATTAAGAGCTAATAATATAACTAATGCTGTAGGTCTTTTGAAAGAAGAAATGAGAATGTTAGATTCTATTATTATTAAATGTGCAGATGCTACACAAGTACCAGCAGGTGGTGCATTAGCTGTTGATAGAGATAAATTCTCTGAAATGATTACAGAAACTATAAAAAATCATCCTAATATAAATGTAATAGGGGAGGAATTACCAACTATCCCTAAAGGTGAAGTACCTGTAATTGTAGCGACAGGACCACTTACATCTGATGCTTTAAGTCAAGATATTAGAAACTATACTAAACAAGATGGTTTATATTTCTACGATGCAGCAGCACCTATTATTGAAAAAGATTCAATTGATATGGAGAAAGTTTATCTTAAATCAAGATATGATAAAGGAGAAGCGGCATATTTAAACTGTCCAATGACAAAAGAGGAATTTACTAATTTTTATAATGAATTAATAACTGCTGAGGCAGCTCCGTTAAAAGAATTTGAAAAGGAAATTTATTTTGAAGGATGTATGCCTTTTGAGGAAATGGCAAAACGTGGAGAGAAAACTCTATTATTTGGACCGATGAAACCAGTAGGATTAGAAGATCCAAAAACTGATAAACGTCCATATGCTGTTGTTCAATTGCGCCAAGATAATAGTGAGGGTACATTATACAATATTGTTGGATTCCAAACACACCTTAAATGGGGAGAACAAAAAAGAATTATTAATATGATTCCTGGGCTTGAAAATGCTAATATTGTACGATATGGTGTAATGCATAGAAATACATACTTAAATTCTCCACAATTACTAGAAAAGACGTATAGATTAAAGGAAGAGAATAATATTTATTTCGCAGGTCAAATGACAGGAGTAGAAGGTTATGTGGAAAGTGCAGCTTCTGGTATTGTGGCAGCATTAAATGCACTATATAATACTGAAGATAGAGAAATTATCTTCCCAACTGAAACTATGATAGGTGCAATGGCTAATTATATTGTAGATAATACAAGCAAAAATTTCCAACCTATGAATGCAAATTTTGGTATTATTAAACCTCTTCCTGAAAGAATCAAAGATAAAAAGGAAAAATACGAAAGATATGCTAAAAGATCATTAGAAATGTTAGAAAATTTCAAAATTGATTAAATTAATTTTTAAAAAGTCTTACAATTTATTAAAATTAATGATATAATAATCTAGGAAGTATTTTGTAAGGAGAAAATTAATGGCAAGTTTATTACAAAAAACAAGAAAAATTAGTACAATTTTACAAGAAGGACGCCATGAAAATGTGGACTTCGAAGCTATGGCAATGCGTCTAAGTCCAATTTTAGATTCAGTAGTTTATATTCTAGATACTGAAGGTAATATATTAGGATATGATTCAATCGTTGATTATTCAAATGAGCGTATGGAAAAAATTATTCAAGATAGAAAAGTCCCGAAAGCTTATTTAGATGCAACGTTAAAAGTTTATGCGACTAAAGTAAATATTCCTTTCCAGGAACCACTGTCAATTTTCCCGGAGGAAGAACATGAGCGTTTTGAAGGGAAGAGCTATACTGTTATTCTACCTATTAGAGGTGGGGGAGAACGTTTAGGTACATTAGTTATCGGTAGAATGGATAATGATTTTAAAGATGATGATTTAGTATTAGCTGAGTATGCATCTACAGTAGTAGGGATAGAAATATTACATGAGAAACAAGATAAAGAGAAAAACTTAGCACGTGATAAAGATATGGTCAATATGGCATTGAACTCATTATCATTCTCTGAAAAAGAGGCAATCGAGCATATCTTTAGAGAGCTTGATGGAACAGAAGGATTACTTATAGCGAGTAAAATTGCTGATAGAGTAGGGATTACTAGATCGGTTATTGTTAATGCTTTAAGAAAATTAGAAAGTGCTGGGATTATTGAATCTAAATCATTGGGTATGAAAGGTACTTATATCAAAGTACTTAAAGAATATTTCTTAGAACTTATGTTTTCTAATGAATTTTAATTAAGAAAAATTGTGCAAAAAATAAAGGCTGTAAAATTTACGGCCTTTATTTTTTGTGTGAGATTAAATTTTTGTTTTATCTGCTATGCATTAGTTAATTTGCTAATAAATTTTTGATTATTTATAATAACTCTAGTGTGTTCAGCATCTCCAATTTTTTTATCATCCTCAAATGCTTCTAGAGAGAAAATAATAATTTTATCTTTAATTACTTGTATAATTTTTCCTATTATTGTTATTTTTTTACCAATAAGAGTTGGAGCAATGTGATTTATGTTTATATTGCTTCCAACACTACCGTAATCAGCACTTAATAATGTATTTAAGTGATTTTTAGCAGCATTTTCCATAAAAGCCACTAGACTCGGTGTTGCAAGAACTTCTAGATCACCGCTTCCCATATTTTTAGCACTATGATTTTCTTTTACAATATATTCTTCTTTAAATTCTTTATTAATTTCAAAAGTCATAATATTATTCTCCTTATTATTCATAAAATGTTACTTCATAGTCAATAAATTTATTATCTTTATAATTGAATTTGGCAGAGAAAAATGGCTTTTCTTGAACTAGCCAGTCCAAGAAAATATAATCTCCTTCCCAGGTTTTAATATTTTGAATCTCAGATTTTTTGACCCAGATTAAATCTCCCTCATTACAGTCATCTGTAATAATACCTTTATAGTTTGATGCTGTATAGACATATGTATACCAATCTTTTTCTCCATCAAAATTAGGGAATGTGATAATTCCTCGAAGTCTTGGTTTTATTATATCTAAATTTGTCTCTTCTTTAACCTCTCTTATGACACAATCTTCTGGGCTTTCTCCAGCTTCGAATTTTCCTCCAACACTAATAGTTAATCCCTCATGGATGTCATTTTCTTTTTTTGTTCTTTTAAGCATTAAAAAGCTTTCACCATTGTCCACATAGCACATTGTTGCTAGTATATTATTCATATATTTTTCTCCTGTATTTAAAGAAAAAGTAGGAAAGAGGGCATACCTCATTACCTACTTTCAGTAAATCTTTTTTATTAAATAAATATTAGTCTTCTTTTCTTTTTTTATCCAAACCTACTGCGTCTAATAATGCAACAAATCCAGTAAACATAACAGATAATATTGCACAATCACGAAGTGTATTGACTTCACCGTTAGTTCCTAAAATTGAAGATACGATAAATACTACAATAAAAGCAAATATAAATGACCAGATTAGTGAAATAATATATTTCATTGTTATCACTCCTTAATTTTTACTTACAACTACTATTATACAACTAAAGGTGAAAACTGGCAAGATTTTTATAGAGATTTATATTAATTATAAATTTCTTTTAAATGATTGTGAAAAGGTGTAGAATAATAATATAATTAAATTTAAAATTGTTCTTTCTTTACTACAGTAGAATTATATATAAATTCCTATAATTCTAGAAATAACTTCTTTATATGGTATAATATAAGGATATGGAGGTAGCTGATGTATAAAAAAGTATATATTGATATAAATTTGAAAAATAAAATTTCCGATAAACTTTTTGATGTCTTTAATGAAGAAGGCATTAAGTATGAATTTTTAAGTGATTATAATATTATAGAAAATAATAGTCTATATTTGACAGATGATAAAACAAGACTTAGTGATACTCTGATAAATGTTTATATACTAAGTAAAGAATATGATTTTTTGGATGTTAAAAATGCTATTTTTATAAAACGTGTTGAAGATATAATTAGAATATATAGAAATGAAGTTTGGATGAAATGGGCACAAGAATTACAATTTTTAGCTCAATGTAGCCTTGCTTATAGTAAAGATAAATTCGATAGAGAACGCTCTGAAAGAATTAGAGAGATTGCGTGTGAGATGTTAGCATATAAATACAATATACCAGTTGAAAAGATTAGAATTGATTTTGCTGGTGAATTAGGTTATCAGACTCCTAAAGTAGAGACAAGGGCGGCGATAATTAAAGATAATAAGATACTTCTAGTTAAGGAACAATTAGATGGTAAATGGGCACTTCCTGGTGGCTATCAAGACGTTAACGTGAGTATTAGAGAAAATGTGATAAAAGAAGCTAGTGAAGAAGCAGGTGCAATCGTAGAGCCTTTAAAAATAATTGCAGTTTTGGATTATAACAAACATCATCATGTTAATTTTCCTTTTGGTATGGTGAAGATTTTTGTTTTATGTAAGTATATTAATCATAGTTTTGTTGACAATACAGAAACCTTAGGTGCTGATTTTTATTCTTTAGATAATTTACCAGAATTATCAACTACGAGAACAACATTTGATCAATTAAAAATGTGTTTTGATTGTTATGAAAATCCTGAAAACTGGAATACAATTTTTGATTAAATTTTTAAGGAGATGATTATAAGAAATATGAATTTAAAAGATACATTATTTAATAAAAATTTACCAGTTCATGAACAGCTAATATTTTGTTTATTGCTTACAGCGGTTGGTGGTTTTTTTGATGCATACACTTTTGTAAATTGTGATGGAATTTTTGCGAATGCACAAACTGGAAATTTGATTTTTGTTGGTATTGATTTAATTGAAGGTAATGTACCAGAGGTTATACACTATTCAGTTCCTATATTATCATTTGTTATAGGAGTATTAGTTAGTAAGATAATTGAAACGAGGTATAAAGAACTATCTATATTTAAACATATTTATATGTTATTAATTGTTCAAATTTTAGCGTTATTATTAATAATATTTAAACATAATTTCTTTGGTGTAGATATAAGACCAATAGTAATTTCATTTATTTGTGCGATACAATTTGATGGTTTTAGAAAAATTAATAACTTAGTTTTTGCTAGTGTTTTTTGTACAGGAAATTTACGTTCAATGAGTGAACACCTATATAAGTATATTGTTTTGAAAAAGAAAGAGAGTGCTGTACCGTTATTTATCTATTCGGTAGTAATTGGGGTATTTTTATCAGGGGTTCTTTTAGGTGCTGCAATGTCTAAATTTTACTTACATAAAGCTATACTGATACCATTATTCATTATTTGTGTCAATTTACTTTTTGTTATAGCAATTCACAATAAGTTTTCTAGAAAAAAAATATAAAATAATAAAATTTCAAGGCGATTTTAGAATTCATTAACTTATGAATTGAATCTGTTTTGGAATTTTTTTATATTTAAATAAAAATTGTTATAAATGCATTTACATAAAGTTTTATAGATGTTATAATCAATATAGAAATAAAATTTAGGGTAGTTTTAATACTAAGGGGGTATTTTTATGAGTGAAACAGTATTAAACAATTTCAACGAATATTTATTAAATAAAAAAGAATTTTCTTCAAACACAATTAATTCTTACGATCGAGATTTAAAGAAAATCTTTTTATATTTAGCAGAAAGAGGATACTCAATAAATGATTATTCTTGGCTTAATGAAGAGTTTATATCTAGATATATTGATTATCTGAGAGAAAAAGATTATTCTTCAGCTACATTATCTAGAACTATTTCGACAGTTCATATTTTTGTAGAGTATTTGTGGATTGAAAAGATAATTCCAAATAGAATAAATATTGATGTTCATATTGATAAAGAAGAACATCAGGAACTTGTTATTTTTTCACGTCAAGAAATTGCTAAAATTTTGGATGTGAAAACTAAGAATTTGATGGGATATCGTGATAAGGCAATATTTGAATTATCGTATTCTATAGGGATAAAACCTACTGAATGTATTAACTTAGAACTAAAAGATGTTAATACTACAATTGGATATTTGAAATATAGAAAAAAAGATGGCTATAGAACTATTGCTTTGAATAGAGAATCAGTTGAAGCTATAGAAAATTATATAGTCGAATTGAAAAAAGAGTATCCTAATATTAAAGATGATAGTAAATTATTCTTAAATCATGATGGTGAGGGAATTAGCCGCCAAGGTTTTTGGAAAATATTTAAAAAACGTCAACAAGATTTGGGATTTACTAAAGAATTAAATACTATGAATTTTAGAAATTCACTTGCGATTCATTTACTAGAGGATAAGGTTCCTGCAGAAGAAGTGCAAGAGTTATTAGGTTTAAAAAATATTCATAGTCTAAAATTGTATTTCTCAAGTATAGAGAAAAATAAATCGAAAAGAATGATGACGAATCATCCAAGAAAAACGATTAATTAAAGGAATGAATAAATGTATAATGTTAACTTAGAGGTTTTTCAAGGTCCTCTTGATTTACTGTTGCATTTAATAGAGAAAATGGAGATTGATATATACAATATCCCTGTTGCAAAACTTACAGAGAGTTATTTGGAATATATTAATAACAATGATGAATTTTCTTTAGAAAATGCGGAAGAGTATATTGTTATGGCAGCAACGTTGCTCCATATAAAAAGTAAAAATTTACTTCCTAAGTTTGAAAATGAGACGATAGAAGACGAGGAAGATTTAGTTCAACAGCTTCTTGATTATAAAAATTATAAAGAACTTAGTGAAAAGCTTGATAATCTTCAAAAAATAAGAGCACAATTTCTTGATAAAGAAAGTGTTAATATTGATGTAGAGGGTAGTGTTGAAATGATGAGAATGCCTTCTTCAAAATTATTAAGGGCTATGGAGAATATTCTTAGATCTTTTGATGATACTGAAAATGAAATATCATTAGTAAGCTATCGAAGAGAGGTATCATTTGAACAAGTTAAAGAAGACCTAGTTAATAAGTTAAAACATAAGAAAAATATATCGTTTATAGACCTTATTAAATCTTATTCACATAAAAATGAGATTGTATTAGTATTTATGGGGATACTGGCGATGATTAAAGATCAGGAATTGCTATGTGTTGACAAAGATAGTGAAATCATTTTAGAATATAAAGCGAAGGAAAATTAATATGTTGTTAGATGAAATAAAAAAAATAATTGAGGCCTTACTTTTTATGAAAGGTGAAGAAGGACTTAATGTTGAATATTTTTCTACTTTTATGGAAGTTGAGAATCATGAAGCTGAAAACATGTTAAATGTATTTTGTGATGAATATAATAAGGTTAATAACTCATTAGTTATAAAAAAATTTGGCTCAACATATAAAATGTTATTAAGAGATGAAATGGCAGAAGTAATAAAAAAAGCTGTTATTTCAAAGAATCTTGTCAAGTTGTCTAAAGCCTCTTTAGAAACTTTGGCAATTATCGCTTATAATCAACCAATAACAAAAGTTCAAATCGATAAAATAAGGGGTGTAAGTAGTGATTCTATATTACACTCTCTTGTTAGTAAGGAGCTTATTGTGTCTAATAGGACATTAGATACTATTGGAAAACCAAAATTGTATGAAACAACTGATATTTTTTTAGATGTTTTTGGCTTAGAAAGTTTAGAACAATTACCTAAATCGGAGATTGTTAGTAATGAAGAAATTAATAAATTTTTACAAAATTAGGAGGACGATATGGCAGAAAGACTGCAAAAATTGATAGCTGCATCAGGATATACATCAAGAAGAAAGGCTGAACAGTTAATTCTTGATGGTAAAGTTAGTGTAAATGGTGAAGTTGTTAAGGAATTAGGAGTAAAAGCTGAATCAAGTGATATTATTATTGTCGAAGGTGTTCGTTTATTAAAGGAAAATAAGAGATATTATCTATTTTATAAACCAGAAAAAGTAATCACATCTATGTCTGATGAAAAAGATAGAACATGTGTAAAAGACTTTTTTGAAAGTGTTAATGAAAGAGTAGTACCGGTTGGTAGATTAGACTATGATACATCTGGAGCTCTTATTATGTCTAATGATGGAGAATTCATTAATTTAATAACTCACCCTAAACATAAAATCAAAAAGACTTATGTTGCTAAAATTAATGGGAAGCTTGAAGATAATCATTTAAGAATACTTCGTTCTGGAGTTAGAATTGATAATTATAAAACTGCCAAAGCAGAAGTTAATATTGTAAAAAACAAAAATAAAAGTGGTAATACTTTAGTTAGATTAACGATTCATGAAGGAAAAAATCGCCAAGTAAGAAGAATGTTTGAAGCATTGGGTTACGAAGTTATGAAATTAAAACGTGAATCTATCGAAGATTTAACTTTAGAAGGATTAAAAAAAGGTGAATATAGAACTCTTACTATTCATGAAGTGAAAAGACTTATTAATAAAGCTAAGAATGGTGAGAAGTAGTAAATAATAAGGAAGTGATGGATAGTGGCAGAAAGAGTATTAATAATAGATGATGAAGAAAGAATAAGAAAATTATTAATTATGTATCTTGAAAAAGAAGGATATATTGTCGATGAAGCCAGTAATGGTCATGATGGATTAGAAAGATTGAAATATATGGATTATTCTTGTGTGCTTTTGGATGTTCAATTGCCTATGTTGAATGGAAAGTCGATTTTGTCAGAACTTAGAAAAACTAAAGCTACACCTGTAATAATTATGTCTGCTCAAGCGGATGAACAAAGTAGGGTAGAAGGCTTTGAATTGGGTGCTGATGATTATGTTATAAAACCTTTTAGTCCGAGAGAACTTATGCTTAGAATTAATGCTATTCTTCAACGTACTAAGCGTAGTGTCTTTTATACTCCGGAACTTTATGCAAAAGATGTTCTTGTATTTCCTGGTTTAATTATCGATGTAAATTCACATAAGGTAATCGTTGATGATAGTGAGGTATTACTAACACCGAAAGAATTTGATTTATTATTGTTTTTAGCTAAGTCGCCTGATAAAGCATTTAAAAGAAATGAGATTTTAAGAGCTGTTTGGGATTATGATTTTTATTCCGATTTAAGAACAGTTGATACACATATTAAGCGTGTTAGAAAAAAATTCGATAAAATTTCTCCAAAGGTTGCACAGATGATAGTGACTGTTTGGGGGATTGGATATAAATTTGACACAACACAAAATAGTCTATAAAAGGAGAATGTATGTTAGCATTTTATAGAAATATAGCAAGATTAACTAGAACTGCAAGTAGATTAGCAGGGAAAAAAGGAACTGATTTACCAGGTAAGGTATTAAGGAAAGTAAATGATAACGTTCTAACTAAATTAGCTAGTAATTTTGATGAAATTGTTTTTGTTACAGGTACTAATGGAAAAACAACAACATCAAATCTTATTGGACATACATTAAAGTGTGCTGGAGAAGATTTTATAAATAATTTTGAAGGGGCAAACATGTTGGATGGCATTATTTCGACTTTTGCTATCCAAGGTAAAAATAATACAAAATTAGCTGTAATCGAAATTGATGAAGGTTCTATTAAGAGAGTTATGAAATATATTACTCCAACAAAGTTTGTTATTAATAACTTTTTTAGAGATCAAATAGATCGTTTTGGTGAAATAGATACGTTAATTGCTACAATTGGAGAGCAACTTGAAGGTAAAAATATCCAATTAATCTTAAATAGTGATGATCCTTTCGTGACGCGACTTTCAAAATATGGTGAAGATAATATTTATTTTGGTATAGCTAAAGAAGCTTATAAGTTTGCAGATTTTGGAATATCTGAATCTAAATTTTGTCCGAATTGTGGGATGGAATTGATTTATGATCATGTTCATTATAGTCAATTAGGATTTTATCATTGTTCTAAATGTAATTTTAAACACCAAGATACAAAATATGAAGTGTCAAAAGCTTCTGTTGAACCATTTATAAATATGACCATTAACAATGGTTTTAAATTAGAAACTAGGTTGGCGGGGGATTATAATATTTATAATTTACTTGCAGCATATTCTTTATTAAAGGAATTAGGATTGTCAGAAGATAAAATAAAAGCTGGGTTAGAAAGTTATAGCCCGACAAATGGGCGTATGCAAAGTATTAGTATGCCTAGTGGTGGAACAGTACTGTTAAACCTTGCTAAAAATCCAGCTGGATTAAATGCATCTTTAGCTATAGCTAATTCAATTAAGGATGAAATTAATTATTTATTAGTTTTAAATGATAATGGTGCTGATGGATTTGATATCTCTTGGATATGGGATACAGATTTTAATATATTAAAAGATCAAAATATTAAGAATATAGTTTGTTCTGGAAAAAGAGCAAAAGAATTAGCGTTAAGATTAAAATATAGTGAAGTCAATGCTAATGTTGTTGTTTTTGAAGATATTTCAGAGGCTGTAGTTAAACTTAAAAGTTATAGTGAAAAATATGCAATAGCTATTCCTAACTACACAGCGTTAGTAGAAACACAAAGTGAATTGGAGAAGTAATTCTATGAACTTGAAATTATATCATTTTATGCCTGACAAATTAAATTTATACGGTGATATAGGAAATGTTATTGCATTGAAGAAACGCTGTGAATGGCGTGGAATTAATCTTGAGATTGAAAATATTACATCTACTGATGGTGTAAAGTTGTCTGAGTGCGATATGTTTTTTATAGGAGGCGGTTCCGATAGAGAACAGTGTATAGCTACTGAACAATTTAGTAAAATAAAGAATGAATTCAAATCAGCAATTGAGGATGGAATTCCCGCACTTACTATTTGTGGAGGTTATCAGTTTTTAGGTGAATATTACAAAACTGTTGATGGTGACAAATTGCCAGGTTTAAACATACTAGATTTTTATACTGAATCTAAAAAAGATGCGCCGCGTCTTATTGGAAATATACTTGTTGAATCTGAAAAATTTGGGAATATTGTTGGTTTTGAAAATCATGGTGGAAGAACATATCATAATTATGAAACGCTAGGAAATGTAGTGGTTGGTTATGGTAATAACGATGATGATAAAAAGGAAGGTATTCTTTATAATAATTTAATTGGAACTTATCTTCATGGTCCAATTTTACCAAAAAATCCTAATGTTACAGATTATTTAATTAAGGCTGCATTAGATAATAAATATGGTTCATATGATTTTATTGATTTAAATGACGATATAGAATTAAATGCAAATAAACATATGGTTGAACTGTTAAAAAGAACTATAAAATAAATAAGAACGGGGCTGACTCACCAAAATAGATTTCTTTGAAATCAGTTTTTTGAGTTTTCCCGTTCTTTATTTTAAAATTTTTGAATACACTCTTTAAATTTACTAATAAGTTCTGGAATTAGTTCTTTATCTAAACATGAAAATGCAATTCTTATATATTCGTCATCCATAGAATAGACTCCATATTTATATTCATTTAAAAATTTCAGTCTGAATTCATGAGCATTAATCGCTGTTGGTAATTTTATAGTAAAGAAATAACCAGAGTTAAATGGAAGTACTGTAACTAATGTAGCTAAATTTTCTTTAGAAATAGCTGATTTTAGCTCGTTGTATCTTTCTTGAATAATATTATCGTTTTCTTCTTTTTCTAAAAGTGCTTGTTTGTTTTCCAACAATCTAAGAGCTATTTGCTGTGATAAATTAGAAGGAGACGATGTCGTACTTCTTAAGAAACCTTGAGTTTTCTCTAATAATATTTTTCTTAATGTGTTGTCTTTTGTGTAGTATGTGATAAAACCGACACGTAAGCCCCAACTATAAAATTCTTTTGTTATACCATCTAATTTCACAATTAAACAGTTTGAATTTTCAGCAAGTTTGTATGTTGCGCTTAAAGTAGGGGTTTTGTGATTGTCTTCGAAGAATAGTCCGAAGTAAGCATCATCAGAAACAATGATAAGTTGTTTACTAGGATGTTCTTTTGCGAAAATATTAATTACTTCAACCAATTTAGTTAACTCATCGTCTGATGGCGTATATCCTGTAGGATTATTTGGAAAGTTTAATATTAATGAAATTTTATCTTCTTTTATTGAATAAAGAGCTGTTTTAAAGTTTTCGATACTAAAATTATTTTCTTCATCAAATTGATTATATTTATAGATGTTGTTACCTAATTTTATAGTATATATTTGTGCATAGTTTTGCCAAAATAGACTAGGTAGAAGCAATGCATCGTTCTTTTCGCTAAATAAGTTAGCTGCTATATCTATACCTTGAGTTATACCAGTTGTTACCATAGGTAGAGAAAGATAATCTTTATTAATAGTTGGATTATCAGCTAATATCTTTTCTTTCCACAATTCTCTCATTTTAGGTAAACCTGGTGTAGGAGAATATGGTAGATATTCTGAATTACTAATTTCTGTTATTACTTTGTTTATTGATGGTAATGCCATAGCTTTTTTGTTTGCTGTGGCAATACCAATAGTAGCATTTATTGCACCGACAACTGCTGATGTTTCTTTAGACTGTATTAAGACGTCTTGAGGTAAAATAATGTTTTCCCCTAATTTTGAAAAAAATGACATGTTATCCCTCCTGTTGATTGTATAAAATAATTATACCACTAAAAATCAATTACTTAAAGGTAGAACATAGAAATTTAATAATCAAATTATAATGAAAGATAAAATTATATAAATTGAATAAGATATAATATTTTAAGTTTTAATTTTGTTGAAAATTAAAGCTTAAGTATGTATTTTAGATTATCATTGTATAGTATTATAAATCTTTCTATAGTAAATATTTTATAATGGTCTTTGCTAGAAAATAGAGTGGAAATATGGTATAATTATTTGTATCTTTTTGAGCTTTGTATCGATTTGATAATAAAAAGATAATAAGATATAGGAAAAGTTCAATAATGTGAGGTGTAATTATGGTTAAAAATAAAGATGAAGTAAGATGTTCATTTTGTGGGAAAAATACTAATGAAGTTTTTAAAATGATTGCAGGAAACGATGTATTTATATGTGATGAATGCGTTGATTTATGCTCTGATATTATAGATGAAGAAATTGAATATAGAAATGCTAAAAACAAACCGGTATTTAAGTTATTAGAGCCTCAAAAAATTATGAAACATTTGAATGAGTATGTAATTAGCCAAGACAAAGCTAAAAAATCTGTAGCAGTAGCTGTTTATAATCATTATAAAAGAATTATAGCAAAAGAAAATCATGATATAGAATTGCAAAAAAGTAATATAGCGTTAATAGGGAGTACTGGATCTGGGAAAACATTAATAGCGCAAACTCTGGCGAAAATGCTAGATGTTCCATTTGCTATTTCTGATGCAACTACATTAACTGAAGCAGGTTATGTGGGAGAAGATGTTGAAAATATTTTACTTAGACTTATTCAAAGTGCTAATTATGATATAGAAAGAGCAGAACAAGGAATAATTTATATCGATGAAATTGATAAAATCGCTAAAAAAGGTGAGAATGTATCAATTACTCGTGATGTTTCAGGTGAAGGAGTTCAGCAAGCACTTCTGAAAATTTTAGAGGGGACTGTAGCTAGTGTACCACCACAAGGAGGTAGAAAACATCCTGGTGAAGAAATGATAAAGATTAATACAAAGAATATACTATTTATCATTGGTGGAGCTTTTTCTGGAATTGAAGAAATTATTAAACGTCGTCTTGGAGAAAAAGTTATTGGTTTTTCTAAAAGTGATGAGCTGAATGATAATGAAGATATTATCTCTAAAGTTAAACATGAAGATTTAGTTAAATTTGGTATGATTCCAGAATTTATAGGTCGTATTCCAGTTGTTTGTTATCTAGAAGAATTAGATGAGAAGGATCTAGTTAGGGTACTAACTGAGCCGAAGAATTCTGTAGTTAAACAATATGAGTATTTGTTTAAATTAGATGGAGTTAAATTAGTATTTGAACAAGAAGCTTTAGAAGAAATAGCTAAAGAATCGATTAAAAGAAAAACAGGTGCACGTGGATTACGTTCTATTATTGAAGAATTATTATTGGATGTAATGTTTGAAATTCCTAGTAATAAAAATATTAAGACATGTACAGTAACACGTGACAATGTAATTAATAAAACAAAACCAACATTAAAATAATTAGGTTAGAGAGGAGTTCGTTTTGACAAAATATTATTTATTAGAGAATAGAGATTTATTCTTTCCGTCTAATACTTATACAATAGATGTAACGGACAAAAAATTTTTAAAAACAATAAAGACTGTTAAAAAAGATAAGATTCCAGTTTTTGTGACTTATAAAAGAAAACCTATTGATAGTTATGATGATTCTTTTTCTGAAGAAGATGTATTCGATAGTAATGGCTTTAACGTTTTCTTTGGAACTTATGGACAATTAACTATTGATAAAAAAAATAAAAAATATGAATATCAATGTTATGGTATCGCAGAAGTAAAAAGTGGAGTATACAATAATAATCATGTAGAGCACTTAGATATTAACATAAGAGAAATAGTTGATAATGGTTTTGATAAAACTGGATTATTAAATAGTATTAGAACTAATTTTCTTAATTATTTAAAAAGAGAAAACTTTGATATAGATTATTACAAAACTGACGATTTAGAGAAGTTTATAAATAAAAATATTAAGTTCTTCCCAATCGATAAAATGCTAAAACAACGAGTATTGTTTTTATTAGATTTAGAGAAGAAAGCAATTTTCTTGAATAGAAGTTTAGAAGCGTTTTTAGTTGGTAATAGTTATAAACGTGAAATAGATGAAAAAGTCCGTGCGAATATAGATAATCAACAAAAAGAGTATTTCTTAAGAGAACAAATGAAAGTAGTGCAAGATGAATTGAAACAAATTGCACCTGAAGATGATGATATTGAGAAAATTCGTCAGGCTATTAATGCTATTGAGTTATCAGAAGAAGATAAAGCAGTATTATTAAAAGAAGTTGATCGATTAGAAAAAACACCGGTGATGAGTCCAGAACATTCTATAATTAGAACTTACCTGGATACAGTAGTAGCTTTACCATGGAATACATTAACTGATGATGAGATTGATATACAGAACGCGGAAAAAATTCTTAATGAAGACCATTATGGTTTAGAAAAAATTAAAGAAAGAATTTTGGAATTCTTAGCTGTAAAAAAATTAAGAGATGATATGAAGTCTCCAATATTATGTTTATCAGGTCCTCCTGGGGTTGGTAAGAGCTCATTAGCGAAGTCAATTGCTTCGTCAATGGGAAGAAACTTTGTTCGTATTTCTTTAGGTGGAGTACATGATGAAGCAGAGATTCGTGGACATAGAAGAACATATTTAGGGGCTCTACCTGGAAAAATTATTCAATCTTTGAAAAAAATTAAAACTAAGAATCCTGTGATTCTTCTTGATGAGATTGATAAAATGGCTTCAGATATAAAAGGTGATCCGGCTGCGGCTATGCTTGAAGTTATAGATCCAGCTCAAAATAATGAGTTTGTGGATCATTACTTGGATATTCCATTTGATTTATCTAAAGTTTTATTTATTGCAACTGCGAATAATTTAAGTTTAATCCCTGCACCTCTTAGAGATAGAATGGAGGTTATTGAACTTGAGTCTTATACAATTAAAGAAAAAGAAAATATTGCGGCTAAATATTTAATTCCACGTCAAATTAAAGAAAATGGACTTAAGAAAAATCAAATTACATTTAGTAAGCAAGCTATTAATAAAATAATTAATGGATACACTTATGAGGCTGGTGTTAGGAATTTAGAGCGTGTATTTGGTTCGGTTTGTAGAAAAGCAGCTTTAAAAGTTCTTAAGGGTGAAGAAAAAATCAAGGTTGGCGTTAATAATCTTGAAGAATTTGCTGGTCCAGAAAAATATAGCGCTAAAGATAAGAATGTAAAACCTGAGGTTGGATTAGTTAATGGTTTAGCTTATACTGTAGTAGGTGGAGATACATTGGAAATTGAAACGAGTATTTCAAAAGGTACAGGTAAAATTATCTTAACTGGTAAGTTAGGAGATGTAATGAAAGAATCAGCTCAAATGGCTATCTCGTTCTTACGTTCAAATGCTGAAAAGCTAAGAATTGAAGATATTAATTTTTCAGAAATTGATATTCATCTACATGTTCCAGAAGGTGCAGTTCCTAAAGATGGTCCTTCTGCGGGTATAACAATTACTACTTCAGTATATTCAGCTCTTACTAAAAAAGCTGTTGATAATAATATTGCTATGACTGGTGAAATGACATTACATGGGAAAGTTTTACCAATAGGCGGAGTTAAAGAAAAAATCTTAAGTTCAGAGAAAATGAATATTAATACTATAATTATTCCAACTAAGAATAAGAAAGATCTAATTGATATTCCAGAAGAAGTTCTTGAGAAATTAACTATTCATACAGTTGATAATATTCAAGAAGTGTTTAAAATAGTATTTGGAGAATAGTAATGATAAAGTTAAATACACATAATGTTGATCTACTTATTAGTGCAGTATCAAGAAAACAATATCCCGAGCATGATAAACCCGAAGTTGCAATGTGTGGTCGATCTAATGTTGGTAAATCATCTTTTATTAATACAATATTAGAAAGAAAAAATTATGCACGTGTATCTTCAAAACCTGGTAAAACACGTACATTGAATTTCTTTGATGTAGATGATAAAGTTGTTTTAGTGGACGTTCCAGGTTATGGTTATGCTAAGTTATCTAAACCAGAAAAAGAAAAACTGTATGATATGATTGTAGAATATTTCACTAATAGTGAAAATCTAGGTTTTGTTTTACACTTAATAGACAGTAGACATAAACCGTCTCAAGATGACATAGAAATGAATGAATTTCTTAATTATTATGAAATTCCATTTGTTATAGTCATGACAAAAATTGATAAAATATCTAAAAATGAACTTGCTAAAAATACAGGAATTATAAAGCGTGAATTAGACTTAACAAATAATATGGCAATTATTCCATTTTCTTCTGTTACGAAGATAGGAAAAGAACAGGTTCTAAAAGAAATAGCTAAGGTATTAGAAGATTAGTATAAAAAAAGTGGTGGGGAATGACCTTAAAATCATAATTTTGAAGAAAATTGATTTTGTAGAGTCATCCCCACAAAGTGTTTTAGATATAAAAAAGTTTTATAAACGTATGTAGATATCAATAAAACGCTACATCTATGATTTCTCATTTAAAATGTTTATGAATTTAGATTTTTGGTTCAGTCCTATTTTTGATTATCTTTACAGGATATATGGTGAACTATTTATAAATATTTTATCTTTACATACTAAAGAAAACTTGTTATAATAAGGTTTAGGTGAGTCAACAAAAAAAGTTGACATTTTTCACCAAAAACTATTGACATACATTTATTTTAATGTTAGAATAATATCTAGCTTAGAAAACTTAGCGTTATAGATTCAACTTTTTCATTAAAACACTTCATAAACACACACACATAAAATTAATAAAAAGTTGAAACATAAGGAGTACAAACATGGCAGTAAAAATCCGTTTAAAAAGATTAGGTGCTAAAAAATCACCTTTCTACCGTATCGTTGTTGCTGATTCAAGATCTCCACGTGATGGACGTTCTATCGAAACTATCGGTACTTACAATGCTGTTAAAGAACCAGCAGAAGTTAAAATCGATGAAGAGTTAGCATTAAAATGGTTAGGTAATGGAGCTCAACCTTCTGACACAGTTAGAAGTTTATTATCAAAAGAAGGAATTATGAAAAAATTCCACGAATCAAAATTAAATAAATAAGAAATTTAGCCCCTTAGTAAAATAAGGGGTTTTTGTTTGTTTTAAATTGTGTTATAATATAATATAAAAAATCTAAACACAACACAACTATATGGCTGTAGAGTGGAGTAAAAAATATAAAAAAGGAGGATAATATATGGAATATTTAATTGAAATATTACCTAGTTTATTGAATGGTGCATTAATAACTTTAGAAGTATTCTTCTTAGTACTAATTTTATCTATTCCATTAGGTATTTTTGTTGCATTCATAATGCGTTTTAATATAAAGATACTAAATTATTTTATTAATATTTATATTTGGATTATGCGTGGAACACCGTTATTATTACAGTTAATTTTTATCTATTATGTACTGCCTTCAGTAGGAATACGTTTTGATAGATTACCTGCAGCTATAATTGCATTCACCTTAAATTATGCAGCGTACTTTGCTGAAATATTCCGTGGAGGTATTGACTCTATACCAAAAGGACAATATGAAGCGGCAAAGGTATTAAAATTTACTCAGTTTCAAACTATTAGGTATGTGATTTTACCACAAGTAATAAAAATTGTCTTACCTAGTGTATTTAACGAAATAATGAGTTTAGTTAAGGATACATCATTAGTATATGCCTTGGGAATTAGTGATTTGATTTTAGCTAGTAGAACAGCAGCGAACAGAGATGCTAGTCTATTACCAATGTTTGTAGCGGGTGCAATTTATTTAATATTAATTGGTATTGTAACAATTATATCTAAACGAGTAGAAAAACGTTATAATTATGATGGGAGGTAACTTATGTTAGAATTAAAAAATATTAGTAAAAAATTTAAAGATCGACAAATACTCTCTGATTTCAATTTGACAGTTGAAGAAAATAAGATTTTAGCAATAGTTGGGCCTTCTGGTGGTGGTAAGACTACTTTATTAAGGATGTTAGCTGGACTTGAAAAAATAGATTCTGGTGAAATTATTTATAATGGTGAGTCGCTTCCTATAGATGAATTGGAAAAAAGAAATCTGTTAGGTTTTGTATTCCAAGATTTTCAACTTTTTCCACATCTTACTGTATTAGAAAATTTAGTACTTTCACCAATAAAAACAATGAGTATGGAAAAAAACGATGCTGAGAAAAAGGCATTAGAATTATTAGAGAAACTTGGTTTAGAAAAACAGGTTAATAATTATCCTATTTCTTTATCAGGTGGTCAAAGACAACGTGTTGCATTAGCTCGTGCGATGATGATAGAACCCAAAATAATAGGATATGATGAACCTACTAGTGCTTTAGACCCTGAACTTAGATTGGAAGTTGAAAAATTAATTTTGAAGAATAGAGAACTAGGTATAACTCAGATTGTCGTAACACACGATTTGCAGTTTGCTGAGAACATAGCAGATAATATTCTGAAAGTAGAACCAAGATAAGAGGTGAAAATATGAGAAAATTGAAATTCCTTATTACACTAATTATGACTGTTCTAATAATCACTGGTTGTGCATCAGGAGGAAAAGATAAACCTAAAAAAGATAATTGGAATAATTTCCAAACTGATAAGAAAATTATTATCGGTTTTGATAATACATTTGTTCCGATGGGATTCCAAGATAAAAGTGGTAAAAATGTAGGATTCGATATTGATTTAGCGAATGCAGTTTTTGAAAAATATGGAATTAAAGTTGAGTGGCAAGCTATTAACTGGGATTTAAAAGAAACTGAATTAAAAAATGGTAACATTGATTTGATTTGGAATGGTTATTCAAAAACTGAAGAAAGAGAAAGTGTTGTTCAATTCACAAAACAGTATATGATTAATGAACAAGTTATTGTTGTAAAAAAATCAAAAAATATTAAATCTATTTCTGAATTGAAGGATAAAATACTAGGAGCTCAAAATGGATCTTCAGGATATGATACATTTAATGAAAAGCCTGAGGTACTTAAGAATATAGTTAAAAATAACGATGCTACCCAATATGAGAGTTTTAATGAAGCTTTAATAGACCTAGAAAATGACCGAATAGATGCCTTATTAATTGACAGGGTATACGCGAATTACTATTTAAAACAACAAAATAAACTTGAAGATTTCAATATATTAGATGCTGGATTTGATAGTGAAGCTTTTGCGGTAGGCGCAAGAAAAGCAGATATAACACTTGTCGACAAGATTAACGACGCTTTTTATGAGTTATATAAAGAAGGAAAATTCCAAGAAATTTCTAAGAAATGGTTTGGAGAAGATGTAGCAACAAAAGAAGTTAAAAGTAAATAAGTTATGAGGAGGTGACTATCATTAAAATTTAATGTAGTGAACCTCCTTTTTATAGAATTTTTATTTGAAATTCAATCATTTAAGTATAATATAGTTGTAATAGGTGTCAACAAAAAAAGTTTACAAATATTAGTAAAAGTACTTGATTTTTTCCTAATTATTATTTATAATAAATAGGTATGTGATTAACTCACTGAAAAATAACTCTGTTCGTATTAAAAGCGTTCAGGGCAGAAGGAGACGATAATAATGAGAGAAGGAATTCACCCAGATTACCGTAAAGTTGTATTCTTAGATACTACAAGTGGTTTCAAATTCTTAAGTGGTTCAACTAAACCATCTAAAGAAACTATCGAGTGGGAAGATGGAAATACATACCCATTATTAAAAGTTGAGATCTCTTCAGATACACACCCATTCTACACAGGGCGTCAAAGATTCGCTCAAGCAGATGGTCGTATCGAACGTTTCAACAAAAAATACGGTATCAAGTAAGAAAAATAAAACAGGCATATCTTTATTGGATTGTCTGTTTTTATTCTATTAGTAATTGTATATAATATAAGCCCAAGGGGATTAGAAATGGTAGAAAATAGAAAATTTGGTTGGATAGAATGTATTTGTGGTAGTATGTTTTCTGGGAAATCAGAAGAATTATTAAGACGTATTAAACGTGGGGTAATTGCTAAACAAAGTGTACTTTTATTCAAACCGTCTATTGATAATAGATATGAAGAAAATAAAGTATCGACTCATAATGGTAACACTTATGAATCTGTAAATATAGATAAAGCTGAAGAAATTTATGACTATATAAAAAATAAAAATTATGATATTATAGGTATTGATGAAGTGCAATTTTTTGACAAAAAAATTGTTGAAGTAATTAATAATCTTGCTGATAATGGAATTCGTGTTATTGTTGCGGGATTAGATATGGACTTTAAGGCCGAGCCATTTTATCCAATGCCAGAAATTATGGCTATTAGCGAAATGGTTACAAAACTTCATGCAGTTTGTAATAAGTGTGGTAAAGAAGCAAGTAGAAGCCAAAGATTGATAAATGGAGAACCTGCTAAGTATGATGATCCAATAGTAGTAATTGGAGCAAGTGAATCGTATGAGGCTAGATGTCGTCATTGTCATGAAATTAGAAGATAAATTAGGAGGAACAAATGGAAATTTTTGGACAACTTGAGATAGTTGAAGAGCGTTATGAAAAATTAAATGAATTACTAAGTGATCCAGATGTTGTAAGTGATACAAAAAAACTTATGGAATATTCAAAAGAACAACGTTCAATTGAAAAAACGGTATCGGTGTTTAGAGAATATAAAGATATAGTGCAACAAATAAAAGACACTAAAGAACTTCTTGAAATTGAAGAAGATAAAGAAATGAAAGAAATGATGCAAGAGGAAATTAAGGAATTAGAACCGACTCTTGCACCTATGGAAGAAGAATTAAAAATATTATTATTACCAAAAGATCCAAATGACGGTAAAAACGTTGTTGTTGAGGTTCGTGGAGCTGCTGGTGGAGATGAAGCGCAATTGTTTGCAGGGGATTTATTACGTATGTATACTAGATTTGCAGAATCTCAAGGATGGAAAGTTGATGTACTAGAACGTTCAGAGACTGGAATCGGAGGTATCAAAGAAGCAATTTTTATTGTTTCTGGAGAAGATGTCTATTCTAAGATGAAATTCGAAAGTGGAGCTCATCGTGTACAACGTGTTCCAACAACAGAATCAAGTGGTCGTATTCATACATCTACTGCAACGGTAGTAGTATTACCAGAAGCTGAAGAGATTGAAATTGATATTAATGAAAATGATATTCGTGTTGATACTTTTGCATCGAGTGGTGCTGGAGGTCAATCGGTAAATACAACAATGTCAGCTGTACGTTTAACTCACATTCCTACAGGTGTAGTAGTATCTATGCAGGATGAACGTTCTCAGATTAAAAATAAAGAAAAAGCTATGAAAGTTTTACGAGCTCGTGTATACGATAAATATCAACAAGAAGAGCAAGCTAAGTTTGATGCTGAACGTAAGTCTAAAGTTGGTACAGGAGACCGTTCTGAGCGTATTAGAACTTATAACTATCCTCAAAATCGTGTTACTGACCACAGAATTGGTTTAACTATTCAAAAATTAGACCAAATTATGGAAGGTAAACTTGATGAGGTACTAGAAGCACTTCGTATTGCAGAACAAGCTGAAAAAATGGCAGAACTTAATAAAGGTGAAAAACTATAATGAACAGAAGGCAAGCTATAACAAAAGCTTGTCTTCTTTTAAGAAGACAAGGAAAAGAAGAGAGTCTAGCAAGATTTTTATTAATGTATATGTTAGATGAAAAGCCGCAGCTATTCTCAAATAATATTTCAGAAGTATTATCAAAAGAAAACGAAGAAATGTATTTTTCTTTAATAGAAAAACATATTAGAGAAGATATGCCATTAAGTCATTTAGTAGGATTTGAGTATTTCTATGATAGAAAATTTAAAGTTACCAAAGATGTTCTATCGCCTAGAATGGAGACTGAAGAGCTTATATATAGGGTAATTGAATACGTAAAAACAACTAAGAAAGATAGTATAAAAATCTTAGATCTTTGTACTGGAAGTGGTATTATAGCTATTACGTTAAAAAAAGAATTAGAACTAAAATCAGTTGAGATTATAGCTAGTGATATTAGTGGAGAAGCTCTAGAAGTTGCAAAAGAAAATGCAAAACTAAATAATGCTGATATTAAATTTATAAAATCAGATATCTTTAATAATATAGATGAAAAATTTGATATTATCGTATCTAATCCTCCGTATATAGATCGTAAAGATGAGATTACGATGAAAGCTAATGTATTGAATTACGATCCTCATTTAGCGTTGTTTGCAGAAGAAGAGGGGATGTATTTTTATCGTAAAATTGTAGAGAAAGCTAAAAATTATCTAAATCATAGTGGTGTTATATTCTTTGAAATAGGATATGATCAAAGAAATAAAATTATAAAATTAGCAGATATAAATGCTTATCATGCTGAAGTATATAAAGATTTAAATGGTCGAGATAGAATAGCATTTTTAGGAGAGAAATAAAAAAGACGAGAGTTACTTAGGAAATTACCTAAGTTAATAAACTCTTGTCTTTATTTCTATTGTGATAATCTGTTTAAAATCAAAAATTAAAGTTCCCTATAAACTCCTACACATTCTCCAATAATTTCAACGTTTCTAGTGACAATCGGTTCATAGTTAGGATTACATGGATAAAGGATTACATTGTCGTTTTTTACGAATATTTTTTTTAGTGATGCTTCATTCCATTCAGTTAAACGAACAGCCGCTATTTTCCCATTTCTAACAGAACTTTGTTGCCTTATAAATACTAGATCTCCATCGAATATTCCAGCTTCAATCATGCTATCCCCTTTAACACGTAAAGCAAAATCCGCACGCATTCCTTGATCTATAAAAATATGTTCATCATACTCTTCTTCTATATATACACCATCACCGGCACAGATAGTACCTAGAATTGGTAGTTTTGACACATCATCAGAGAAATCGTAAGTTTCATTAAATTTATTTTCATGAGATGTAAGGTCCATAATTTCACTTTCTCCTACAAGCCAATCGGGATTGACAGATAAATATTCTGCTATTGCTAGAAGCTTATCACGTTTAGGCGTATATTTACCTTTTGACCAATCACTAATAGATGAGGGAGTAATTTTAGTGAAGCGAGCTAGTTCTGCTTGTTTTATATTCTTTTCTTTTAAACACTTTTTAAATCTGATACTAAAAGTTGTAGTCATAATGCTAATTTCCAATCTATATTTGTTTATATTTAAATTATAAAGTAAACCGTATATAAAATCAAGAGAATTTAATAAAAAAATTAAGAAATATGAATTTTTCTCTTGATTTTCGGTTTTCCGTATGTTATTATATAAGCATAGAAAGAAATTAAGTTTTACGTATAAAAGAAAGTAGGTAATATTATGTTTATATTTTGGATTATTATATTGGTATTATTAGCAAAAGTTTTTACATTTTTCGAAACAAATCAATTAAAAATTGTAAAAAGAGGTAAATTAAATCGTAAAGTCTATTAAGTAGGTTTTATATATTTAAAATAGTTGTTATGAAGAAAAATTATTATTTATTATTATAAGATTAGGAGTATTATATCAATGCGACTAGTCTTATTTCTTTTACAGTAATAAAATTATTTAAATACTTTTAAAAAATAAATCTATAGAACGTTTTCAAAGATGTAATTATAATAAAAACTATGTACTAATACTGGAAAATATTGTATAATAAAAAATATAATAATAATATTAGGAGGATTTCTTAATGAAATTAGTATTAACTAGACATGGTGAAAGCCAATGGAATCTTGAAAACAGATTTACTGGATGGGTTGATGTAGATATCACTGATAAAGGTAGACAAGAAGCTATTAAAGGTGGACAAACTCTTAAAGAATTAGGACTTACTTTTGATGTAGCTTATACTTCATACCAAAAACGTGCTATTAAAACTCTAAACTTATTCTTAGAAGAATTAGATTTATTATGGATTCCAGTACACAAAAGCTGGAGATTAAATGAAAGACACTATGGTGCTCTTCAAGGATTAAATAAAGCAGAAACTGCTGAAAAATATGGTGATGAACAAGTTCACATCTGGAGAAGAAGTTTTGATGTTGCACCTCCAGCATTAGATAAATCTAGTGACATGTACCCAGGAAACATCGATAGATATAAAGAGATTCCTGAAGGAGAAATCCCATCAGGTGAAAGCTTAAAACTTACTATTGATCGTGTATTACCATATTGGGAAAGCGATATTTCTAAACAAATTAAAGCTGGTAAAAATGTGCTTATTTCTGCTCACGGAAATAGTTTAAGAGCGTTAATCAAATACTTATTAAACATCTCTGATGAACAAATCTTAGATTTAAACTTACCAACAGGTACTCCATTAGTATTTGAAATTGACGAGAACTTAAATATTATCTCTGCACCGGAATTATTCTAATAAATGAAAAAGTTGATAATATTACTAACAACCTTGCTAATTCTGCAAGGTTGTGGTTCTAAAGGAGATATCTCTACAGAACAATTGCAAAAACTTACTAATTCTGTGACTTTAAGCCAGCTAGAAAAAACAGAATTTGATAAGAAAGAAAATAAATTAGTTATCTATACAGATGATGAAGTTATAAATAAAGAGGGGTTTGATACAATTATAAAATCTCTTAAATTAAATAACTTTAATGGAAAAGCAATAACTGCTGATAAAATAACTTCAACAGAGTTTAGTAATAAGGATTTTAATATTGTTATTGTTACAAAAAACAATAATACAGTTACATTTAGTACTAAAGATAGTGCAAATAAAAATTATAATATAGAACAAACTAAATATTCAAATAACTATATGAAAAATAAATTAGCTGCTTTTTCTAAAGAGTTAATAAGTTTTGATGAATTAGTAGGAACTATTGAAACAGATTTAGATAAATCACGTCCACTAGGTGATAAAGTGGAGAAATTTAAAGATGTTACAGATAAAGTAAATGCATCTATAGTAACTTTAAAATCATTATCTAAAGAGACGATTGAGTATGATAAATTAGCTGAAGTCAAACAAAAAATTACTAGACTAGAAGTTTTAACTAACACTGTAATTACAGCTGTAAATTCATCTGTAGAAGCTAAAAAAGGATCTGCGATTGCGGGGGCTTTTTTAAGTATAAATGATATTGATAAAATTGCTCGTGATCTTGCAGCTATGTAAAAATAAAACCTGGGTATATTGTGTGCCCAGGTTTTGTTATTATAAAAAATCAGTAGGTTTAATATCTTCCATGCCAATCATTGGATCGATAGTATTAATGTTTTGGTAGTCAAGTATATATGTCTTCAATTCATTATCTATATCAATATTATTAATTTCCTCTTCTTTATTTGCTGTAAAGAACCATTCTAAAGCAGTTTGCCTGTTGACTACATTTGTTGGTTCAATAGATTTGTAAAATACATTTGAATTACCGCAAAGAATTAACTTTTTCTTAGCTCGAGTTATTGCAGTATAAGTTAGATTTTTATTTAACATGAAATTATAATTATCTATAAAAGGAATAATAACATTTTCAAACTCCGATCCTTGAGCTTTGTGTATTGAGCAAGCATATGAAAGTGTTATTTGATTAAGTTCTTGTTTTTCATATGTAACATAATTATCGTCATAATCAATAACTATTTTAACTTTATTTCCCTCTTTGTATATTTCTTGAATATAACCAATATCACCGTTGAATATATTATCTTCAGGTCTATTTACAAGTTGCATAACCCTATCATTGATTTTATAAATTAATTCTCCATACTCAATTTGTTCATCATTGTCATTGAATCTTGATTGAATAGCTGTGTTTATCTCATTGATACCACTAGTACCTTTATAAATAGGAGCAAGTATTTGAATATTCTCCTTATTTGTTGTCTTAATCAAATCGTCATAAACTGCAGAAATAACATTTATCATTTCATTTTTATTCGCAGAAATAAACTCTTTATCATCGAAATTTTCTAGTACATCAAATGGAATATTATTTTTTATAGAATGTGAAATATTGATAATACTAGAGTGTTCACTTTGTCTAAAGATTTTATTTAATTTCACCGTAGAAATAGCATTAGAATTTATTAAGTCATTCAATACATTACCAGGTGCTATTGAAGGTAGCTGATCGTTATCTCCAACTAAAATTATCTTGGCATCTTTATGAATTATCTTCAATAGGTTATACATTAAGAAGACATCAATCATACTAGATTCATCAATAATTACCAATTCTGATTTTATACTTTTGTCACTGACAAATTCTTCCATATTCTCATCTTCTGTGCTCCATCCAATTGCTTTATGTATAGTAGAAGCATAAAAGCCAGTACTTTCAGACATTCGTTTTGCAGCCTTGCCAGTAGGAGCACATAGAGTAATAATATTTCTAGTTTCATCAAGTAAGTCGTGAATACTATAATTTTTAATCTTTTGAAATATTTTAATTACCGCTAGAATAATAGTTGTTTTACCGGTCCCAGGTCCCCCTGTTAAAATAGCAAAGTTATTAAGAATACAGTTTTTAATTGCAGCAATTTGTACAATATCGTATTCTATTTCTAATTCATCTTCAACTTCGGTTATATATTTATCTAATAATTCATCGCTGATATCAATACTATTTTCTTGTTGTAATCTACGATTTATATCACTGTAAATAGAATATTCTGAGTAATAAATTTCTGGTAAAAACACTCTGTCTTCGATTTCAATTAATTTTCCAGTATCTAAAGCGAAGGTATATGCATTTAGGATATCTTGTTTATCAACGGCTGTATTTCTTGAAGAATAGAGCACGTTAAAAGTATTGTATAAAAGATTATTTTTTGAAATATAGGTATTTCCTGTAGAGAAACAAAATGAATTAATCGTATATATAAAGCCATAAAGAATTCTATTTTGATCGTTTACAGCAATTTCATTTGTTTCAGCAATTTTATCAACAGTTTTGAAATTAATTCCTTTAATATCTTTTATTAGTGCGTAGGGATTTTCTGTAATTGTGCGTAATGTGTTATGTTTATAAAAGTTATATATTTTTAATATTAGGTTATTACTAAGATTATATTCATTTAGTTTTAGTATAATGTCTTGTGTTTGTTTGTTGGCTACTATAGTAGCGTAGATAGTATCTTTACGCTGAGTTGGTATACCTTTAATTTTAAATAGGCAATCTTTATCTTCATAAATTTTATCTAATGCATCCACACCTAAACTATCTACTATTAGTTCAGCTGTTTTTCTACCTACACCTTGAAAAATTGAACTAGATAAATATGAAACAATAGCTTCTTTATCTTTTTCAATGACTGGTTCTACAACGATAGCCGAAAGTTGAATTCCATATTTTCTATGTTGTACGATTTCACCCTTAAAAGAATATAAATCATCCTCCACAAATTCAAAATCATTAAATGTACCAACAACGCTTAAATAGTCTCCTTCAGCAAAATCATATTTATCATTTAAAAATATTGATAGAATATAATAATTATTATCTTTATTATGAAAAATAATCTTGTTTAAATATCCTTCTACTGTTTGCATATAAATCTCCTACAAATTTCTTTCTAAGAACAATGATAATATATAATAATGAAAATGTCTAGTGAGGATAATGAAATAAATGTTAGATAATATTATAAGTAAAGTTTTATATTCGTTACAATTTAGAGAGAAAGAAAAAATATTACAGAAAATAAATATGTTATTTTAGTTACAAAATAAGTTTCGTTATGGCAATTTTTTTTATAAAGTGTTATAATAAAATGATAATAAAAAAAGGAGGTTTAATCTGTGGTTACAGTTGAAAATGTATATAACCATCTTAATAAATTAGCTGATGTTAAGCTAGCAGAAAAATGGGACAATGTAGGTTTGATGTTAGGAGATTATAATAATGAGGTAAATAAAGTATTGGTTTGCTTAGATGTAACTACTAAGGTTGTTGAAGAAGCGATAGCGAACAATATAGATTTAATAGTTTCGCATCATCCACTGATTTTTAAACCTCTAAAATCGCTAGATTTCACAGAAGATTTTAAATCTAATATTATTAGAAATTTGATTAAAAATGATATTTCAGTAATATCATTCCATACTAATTTAGATTCAGCAACTCTTGGACTTAATGATTATTTAGCGAAATTACTTAACCTAAAGGATATAAAAGTATTGTTTGAACATTATTTAGATAATACTGCAGGATTAGGAAGAATTGGAAAATTAGAAAAATCGCTTAATTTTAATGACTTCATTAAATTTGTAAAAGAAAAATATTCATTAGAAACAGTTTCGGCAGTGATAGGTGATGAGAAAGAAATAAGCACAGTCGCTCTTCTAGGCGGAAGCGGTGCAGATTTTCTTTATACTTTACCGGAAGATGTAGATATTTACTTAACAGGTGACGTAGGGTATCATGCAGCTTTAGATGCTATTGAAATGAAAAAGAATATAATAGATATTGGACATTTTACTGAAAATTTAGTAAAAGAATTATTGTTAAACTATATTGCTAAATTGGATGTGATGGTAAAAAAATCAGATGTAGAAGCATCGCCGTTTAAAATAATATAAGGATATAGGGTTTCCTTTGTTAACCCAATTTTATATCATAAGGAGGTACATAAGTATGGCAAAAGCAACACCAACGATGGAAGATTATATTGAAGTAATATATTCTTTAGTAAAAAATAAAGGTTACGCAAGAAGTGCGGATATTGCAGAAAAACTTGAAGTTTATCCTTCTACAGTAACTAAAATGTTAAAAAAACTTGATGTTGAAGGATATATAGTTTATGAGAAGTATAGAGGTATTGCTCTGACTGAACAAGGTGAAAAAATGGGGGAATATGCACTTACTAGACATGAGTTATTAGAAGATTTTCTAAGATTAATAGGAGTAGATGAAGATAAAGTATATGATGAGGTCGAAGGTATTGAACATCACTTCGGACGAAGTTCATTAGAAAAAATTAAAGACTTAATGAAATACTTAAAAGACAATAATTATAAAGCTTAATGGAGAATTATAGTGGTAGATAAAGAATATTTAAAATTATGTCAGTATATTTTGGATAATGGTATTTCTAAGGAAGATAGAACAGGAGTTGGTACTAAAAGTATTTTTGGTTATCAGATGAAGTTTGATCTTTCAAAAGGTTTTCCATTATTAACGACTAAAAAAGTAAATTTTAATTTAGTATGGTCTGAATTACTTTGGTTTATAAAAGGTGATACAAATATTAAGTTTTTACTTCAAAATAAAAATAACATTTGGAATGAGTGGGCATTTAAAAAATGGGTAGAAAGTGATGAATATACAGGTCCGGATATGACTGATTTTGGTCATCGTACATTAGTAGATGAGGAATTTTCTAAACTTTATAAAGAACAAATGAATTTATTTAAAGAGAAAGTTCTTTCAGATGAGGAGTTTTCTAGTAAATATGGTGATTTAGGTAATGTTTACGGAAAGCAATGGCGTGATTTTAATGGTATCGATCAATTGAAAAATGTTGTGGAACAAATCAAAACAAATCCATCATCACGTCGCTTAATCGTTTCATCTTGGAATCCTGCTGAAGTTGATTCAATGGCATTACCACCTTGTCATTCATTATTCCAGTTCTATGTTAATGATGGAAAATTAAGTTGTCAATTATATCAAAGAAGCGGTGATGTATTCTTAGGTGTACCTTTCAATATCGCATCTTATGCATTATTAACAATATTAATAGCTAAAGAGTGTAATTTAGAGGTAGGAGAATTTGTACATACTCTTGGAGATGCTCATATTTATAGTAATCATTTCAAACAAGTAAAAGAGCAGATGTCTAGAGAGCCGTATGCATTACCTACTTTAAAAATTAATGATTTTGAGAGTATATTTGATCTTAAAATAGATGATGTTGAACTTATAAATTATGAAAGTCATCCATTTATAAAAGCCCCAATCGCAGTATAGGAGGAACGATATGTTATCACTAATTGTTGCATATGATAAAAATAAATCTATTGGTCAGGAAAATACTATTCCGTGGCGAATAAAAAAAGATATGTTAAGAGTCAAAGAACTAACAACCAATCAAACAATTATTATGGGGCGTAAAACGCTAGATAGTATAGGTCGTGCCTTGCCGAATAGAGTTAACAGGGTATTGACGCGTGATATTAGTTCTTTAAGTCATTATAAAAATATCGAAATTTATTCAGATGATACAATATTGGAAAATATAGAAACAGATAAGGCATTTATTTTTGGCGGTGGAGCTATATATAATATGTATATTGATAGATGTGATGAGATGTTTATTACTGAAGTTGACACTATAGTAGAAGCAGATACAAAGTTTCCTGATTTTGACTTAGATGAATGGGAATTAGTTAGTAGACAAGAATTTTCAAAAGATGCAGAAAATGAATTTGATTTTGCATTCTTACATTATAAGAGAAAGAGGGGATTATAGATGATAGAAAAAGTAAAAATTGTAATAGATTCATCTAGTGATTTAACTTTTGATGAGATAGAAAAGTACAATGTTGATGTAGTTCCACTTACAATTAATGTGGATGGAATAGAATATGATTATCGTACGATAAGTAATGATGAGTATATTGAAAAAATGCGAACGGCCAGTTCGTATTCAACAAGCCAACCAGCAATTGGTAAATTTATAGAGTCTTTTGAAAGATGGACAAGTGAAGGTTATAAAGTTATTGTTTTAACATTATCATCGGCTTTAAGTGGTACTTATAATACAGCAGTAACTGCAAGTTTAGAGTTTGATGGAGTGTATGTAGTTGATACTAAAACTACTACACGAGGAATGGTTTTTATTTTAGAAGAATGTTTAAAACAACTTAATGATAATGTAGAATTAGAGACTGTTGTTGCTAATTTAAGAGAGAAGACTAAAAATATATTAACTTATGTTACAATCGATAAACTTGACAATTTAGTAAAAGGTGGTAGACTAAGTAAGTCACAAGCTTTAATTGGAGGTTTATTAAATATTAAAGTTTTAACTCAATTAAAAGAAACTGAGTTAGTTGCTTTAGATAAGGTTCGTGGTAAAAAGAAACTTATTAAGACCTTAATTAGTCATATAGAAGAAGATAAAAAAGATAGAACAATAAAAAGTATAAGTTTACCAAATTCAATTGCTGATGAATATATTACAATAATTAAATCAGAGTTAAAAGAAGCATTTGGTTATGAGGTTAGTGAAACTGAAATTTTCACTACTACACCAATTATTTCGACACACACAGGAGAAAATGCAGTAGGTATCTTAGTAGAGTTAGTATAATCGGAGGTTAAGATTATGACAAATTTCGATGAAACAAGATTATTTGATAGCAATTTATACGATAAAAATGATATTCATAATATATTGAAGAATGTAGTTGAGACTATTAAAGGACGAGGATATGACCCGATTAATCAACTTATGGGTTATATTAAAACATCAGATCCAGTTTATATACCTCGTGATAATCATGCTAGAGAACAAATTAGACTAATAGAAATGGATGATATATTAGAATATTTACTATACTTTTTTATACAGGAGTCGTAGATGTTAGAAAAAAGAATTATGGGGCTAGATTATGGATCGAAAACCATTGGTGTAGCCGTTAGTGATCTATTAGGCTTTACTGCTCAAGGTATTGAAACAATTAATATCAATGAGCAGATAAAAGATTTTAAGATTAAAAGAATAAAAGAGTTGGTTTTAGAACACGATGTTGGGACTATCGTAGTAGGTCTTCCTAAAAATATGGATAATTCTGTAGGGTTTAGAGGAGAAGCAACACTATATTTTGTAGAAGTTTTAAAAAAGAAAATAAAAAATGTTGAAATTATTCTACAAGATGAGCGATTGACAACAATGGGTGCTGAAAGAGTTCTTCTTGAAGCTAATGTTTCAAGGAAAAAAAGAAAAAATGTTATTGATAAAATGGCTGCTGTATTAATATTGCAGACATATTTAGATAAATTAAATTAATATAAAATCTTAGGAGGATAACAATATGCAAGAGAAAGATTTAAAAAATATAAGTATTGATAATACTGAAGAGGTATACACACTTAGTACTTTAGAAGGAGAAGAGAAAGAGTATCGTAAAATATTAGAATTTACAAACCCTACAAATGGTAATTTATACTATATCTTCGCTGAAGAGGAAACTATTGATGAAGAAGAAATCAGTATCTTCCCTATGGTATGTGTAGAAGATGGTGATGAAATGAGATTCGAACCGGTAGAAACAGATGAAGAATATGATATGATTTCTGAAGTACTAGATACTTTCTATTATGATGAGAGTGAATAAAATATGAGAGAAGATAAGATAAGAAGAAGTAGGGAACTTAGACAAAAAAATAGAAAAAAAAGATCTATTATTCCTATGTTATTGACTATCATTGTAGTTTTAGGTATTGCTGTTTTATCAATATTTTATTACATGACAACTCCAGTAGATAAAAGTAACAATAAAGATGTTACTGTTGAAATAAAAGAAAATTATGGTAGTGCTAGAATTGCTCAAGAACTAAAGTCAAAAGGTTTAATTCGTAATGAAGAAGTATTTAAGTTATATGCTAGATTGTCACCGAATACTTCATTTTATGTAGGTAATTTCAATTTAAAACAAAGTATGAGTTTACCTCAGATTATTCAAGAATTAGGAACAAAAGACAAAGCGACACTAGGAAATAGTTTTGCTTTAATAGAAGGAGATAGCATATTAAAAATTGCAAAAAATCTTGAAAAAACAAGTTTAAGTTCAGAAGAATTTTTGGCTAAAGTTAACGATGCAGAATTTATTAAAAAGCTTCAAAAACAATTTCCAGAACTTATAACTAATGATGTTTTTGGTAAGGATATTAAATATGCTTTAGAGGGATATTTATATCCGGCAATTTATGATATTGCTGACGATGAAACTGTCGAGGGATTAATTACTAAGATGGTTAAATTAACAAATGATAAAGTAGTTCCTTTATATAAAAAGAATAGTCGTTCATGGAAAATTAGTGGACAAGAAAAACAAATTTCTATTCATGATTATATGACTATGGCAAGTATACTTGAAAAAGAATCTACTAAGTCTGATGAAAACAAACTTATTGCGAGTGTATTTCTAAATAGATTAGCTCAAGGTATGAAATTACAAACTGATCCTTCGGCTAACTATGCGGCTGATAAACTTACTGGTGCGCCAACACAAGCAGAATTAAGTTTAAATAATCCATATAATACGTATGTGGTGGTAGGATTACCTCCAGGACCTATTTCGTCTATTGGATCTGTTTCTTATGAAGCTTTGAATAATGCAGAAAATACAGATTATCTATATTTCTTACACGCTACTAAAGGTGGTAAGGCATATTTCTCTAAAACATATGATGAACATGAAAAATTAGCTAAGGAACATATTGAAGGATATATCCCTTCAGGAAGTTAATAAACTATTATTGGGTGAGCATAAATTATATAATATATGCTCACTCATTTTATATTTAAAATGGTGCTATTGATAAAAAATAAAGAATAAGGTAAAATTAATTGTAAGATAAAAAACTAGGAGAAATTATGCAACAGTATTTTTTAAATGAAGAGTTAAATATTGAATCAACATATGAATTATCAAAAGAAGATAGCAATCATATCGTAAGAATTATGAGAAAACAAAATAATGATAAAGTCTATGTTGTATTTAAAAATGAAATTAAATATATTTGTACAATTATAGATAATAATGTAGATAAGGTATTAGTTGCTCCATATGAGCAAGTAAGCGGTAGTAATGAGCTTCCAACAAAAATTACAGTAGCTATACCACCATTAAAAAATGATAAGATAGAATACTTAATTCAAAAACTAACAGAACTTGGAGTAAGTAATATAGTTCTATTTAATTCTGAAAGAAACATTGCTAAAATAAAGAAAGATAAAGTAGATTCTAAACTTAATAGATGGTCAAAAATTATTAAAGAAGCTTCAGAACAATCAAAACGAAATCTTATACCAGATATTACATATGTTGATAGTTTGAGAGATTTAGTGAATTTTTCTGAGAAATATGATCATAAAGTGGTAGCTTACGAAAAAGAATCAGTGAATGAAGATAATATTAATCTTAAAAATTTATTAAATTCTGAGTTGAATAATAAAGATGTAATAGCAGTTTTTGGAAGCGAAGGCGGCCTATCAGAAAATGAGATTAGTATTTTAACTGAGAATAAATTTAGTGTGATAGGATTAGGAAAAAGAATATTACGAGCTGAAACTGCTCCGCTATATTTTGTTAGTTGTGTAGCTTATTTTAGTGAATTTAAGTAAAGGAGTCTAGGATATGAGTGTAGAATTGAATTTAACTGCAAAAGAAATATATGAGAAAGAATTTAAAAAAAGTAGAGTTAAAGGATATAGTGAAGAAGATGTAAATGATTATTTGGATTTAATAATTGAAGACTATATGAAATTAGATAAACTTTTGACTCGATTAAAAGAATTAGAAATTGAAAATCAAAATTTAAAAATTAAAATTGATGCTTTAAAAAATGCTAATCGAGATGAAAGACCTGTACAAGTTACTAATTTAGATATTTTAAAAAGATTATCTAAACTTGAAACGGCTGTATTTGGTCCGAACAGTGTAGATTATGATTTGTAAAATATTAATCTATTAAAAAGGAGATAATAATGAATGTATTATTAATTGTATCTGGAGGAATTGCTGCATATAAAGCAATAGACTTATCTAGTTCTCTTGTTAAAAAAGGTTATAATATAAAAGTTATTTTGACTAGAAATGCCGAGAATTTTGTAACTTACTTACCTTTTCAGACTTTAACAAAAAATAAAGTATATACTAGTACGTTTGATGAATTAGATGAAAAAGAAATACAACATGTAGATCTGACTAAATGGGCTGATAAAATAATCGTTGCTCCTGCTACAGCAAATATAATTTCAAAATTTTCTAGTGGAATTGCTGATGATTTAGCTACTTCATTAATGCTAGCTGTCAGAGATTTTAAAAAGGTATATATTGTGCCTGCTATGAATACTGCTATGTATCATAATCCTATTATTAAAGAGAATATAAGGAAACTAGAGAGTTTTGGTTTTAATTTTGTTGAACCTGATAGTGGTTTATTAGCATGCGGTGATATAGGTGAGGGGAAATTTCCAAGTATTGAAAAAATTGAAAGAACAGTGTTCTCTTCAGAAAGAGTTGATTTAAAAGGTAAGAAGGTATTAGTAACTGCTGGACCAACTAAGGAATTTATAGATCCATTTAGGTGTCTAACAAATCCATCTTCAGGGAAGATGGGTATCTCTATAGCTAATGAATTTGCAAGACGCGGAGCTAGTGTTATTCTAGTAACAAGCGTTGAAAGTAATAACATTAATAAAAATATAAATATTATAAAAATTATTAGTACTAGTGATATGTTTGAAGCGGTGAGAAATAATTATAAAGATTGTGATTATATAGTAAAAGCCGCAGCAGTTTCAGATTATACTCCCGTTGAAGTATTTGATAAAAAAGTTAAGAAACAAGATGGATCTTTATCAATAGAATTCAAAAGAACACAAGATATACTCAAATATGTTGGAGAAAATAAGTCTAAGTACCAAAAAGTAATAGGTTTTGCTGCTGAAACAAATAATTTGATTGATTATGCAAAAGAAAAAATTATTAAAAAGAATCTTGATTATATAGTTGCTAATGATATTTCACAAAATGATATAGGATTTGGTAGTGATAATAATGAAGTCTATATAATAGACAAATTTGATAAGATAACTAAAGTTGATAAGAATAGTAAAGATAATATAGCAAGAGCAATAGTAAACGAAGTGACTAAGTAACATTTAGTAATTTATAAAATTAATTGAAAGTGAGGTGAGGTTATGTATGCTGAAGTAATAATTGATGTAAACAATCATAATGTTAATCAGAGTTATTATTATTTAATTCCAAAAGAGTTTCAAGATAAAGATTTAGAAGGTTATAGAGTAGAAGTACCTTTTGGTTCTAGAATAATTCAAGGTTATATAGTAGCTGTTAAGGAAGGTGAATTAGAGAACGGTGAGGTTAAGGATTTTAAGTATATAAAGAAAATTAAAGATGATTTTCCGATTTTAACTAAAGAAATGATACTATTGTCTAAAGTAATGACTGATGAATTGTTTTGTACTAGAATTCAAGCGATTGAAACATTAATTCCTACTAGTTTAAAGAATAAATATGTTGAGTATTATGAACTAATTGATGCAAATACCACTTTACTTTTGGATTATGCTAAACATTTTAATAGTGAAAATTTAATTGAAAAGAAAAAATTTGAAAAGTTATTTACTGTTTCTCAAATTGGCTATTTAATCTCACTAAAAGCAATAAGACTTATAAGTAAAATTAAAGAAGTGAATAATGTTGAAGTAGAGGAATACATTAAAATTAATGAGTATAAGGATGAAAAACTTACAAAAAAACAATTAGAACTAGTCAACTATTTACTTAAAAATAATAAAATAAAGAAATCAAAGATAAAAGATATTCTAAATATAGGAAGTCCTGTTGTAAAAAAATTACTAGAATTAAATATAATAAAGGTTGAAGAAGAGGAAGTTGTTAAGAATATTAATACAGATATTATTCAAAACGACACTACGCTTAGTAAATATCAACAAGTTATTTATGATAAAGTAAGTGAAAACTTTGATAAATCAAAATTTAATGAATATCTTCTTCATGGTGTTACTGGATCAGGAAAAACGGAAATATATATTAAACTTGTTGAAGCAACGATTAAAAACGGTAAAGATGCCATAGTATTAGTGCCTGAGATCATTTTAACACCACAGATTGAGAAAAAATTTAGAAAAGTCTTCAATGATAATATAGCTGTTATTCATTCTAGATTAAATTCTAGAGAAAAATTTAATGAATGGAAAAAAATAAGAGATGGAAAAGTTAAAATATGCTTAGGAACTAGATCGGCAATTTTTGCTCCTTTTCATAATTTAGGTATTGTTATTATTGATGAAGAGCATGAAAATAGTTATAAACAAACAGACTCACCTAGATATGATGCTAAAGATATTGCTAAAAAACGTGGATTTTATAATAAATGTACAGTGTTATATGCAAGTGCAACACCCTCTGTAGATTTGTATTATAATTTCGAAAATAATAATCCTAATAATTTATTAAAATTATCGCATAGATTCAATAATAAATTACCAAAAATTAGTGTTGTTCACAATGATGATAAAGAAGATGTTATTGCAACTGAATTATTAATTAGAATTAAAGAAAAAATAGAAAAAAATGAGCAAATCTTATTATTAATGAACAAAAGAGGTTATACTAATTTTATCCGTTGTTTTTCTTGTGGGCATTTATATAAGTGTGAAAACTGTGATATAAGTTTAAACTATCATAAACATGATAACTCATTACGTTGTCATTTTTGTGGGTATCAAAAAAAGATTACAAGTATTTCTAAGTGCTGTGACCACCCTGAATTAGTATCTGGTAATTATGGTATTCAACGTGTAGAAGAGTATTTATACGAAAATATTCCAGGTGTTAGAATAACAAGGATGGATTCTGATACAACGAGTAAAAAAGGTGCGTATGAAAAACTTTTAACTGATTTTAAAAATCACAAATCTGATATTTTATTAGGCACTCAAATGATTTCTAAAGGTTTAGATTTTCCAAACATCACATTAGTAGGCGTACTATCAATTGATAGTATGATTGCATTACCTAGTTTCAAAGCTAATGAAAAACTATTTCAATTATTAGTTCAAACAGCAGGGAGAGCAGGACGTAGTAAGAAAGAAGGAGAAGTAGTTTTTCAGACAAATATCGCAAGTAATATAATAGATTATGCAATTGAACATAGTTATGAAAAGTTTTATAAATACGAATTAAATCGTCGAAAACTAATTGATTATCCTCCGTTTTGTAAAATATCATTTATAACAATTAAAGGTTATGAAGAGAAAAAAACAGAACAAGTTGCTAAGATGATATATAGTTTTATTAATGGGAAGCAGCAAGGTTTATCTATATTAGGTCCAAACAAAAGTTTGTTTTATAAGATAAATAAGGAATATAAGTTTAATATTGCGATTAGATATAAGGATGAAAATTATAAACAATTATATCCAATTTTAAAATATATAAATGATTATTTTGCTGAAAGTTTTTCAAGAGAAAAAATATCGATAACAATAGATAATGCAGCCTTAGATTATATGTAAATTTTTTAAATTTAATTGTACGAATATTTCATTAAAAAAGAATATTATATACCAATAAAATCAACTTACTAGTATAGCTATGTGAGTTGATTTTATTTCTGGAAAAAACGGTAAAAATTTGAAAAAAACGCGATTTTATCGTATAATAAAGAGATGTAGAATTATACTTAAATGACTGGAGGAAGATTGTGGAAATAGAACAAGTTATAAAAATTTCACAACTCT
>NZ_CAURMG010000005.1:0-75198 GCF_963525875.1 uncultured Gemella sp.
CCATACTTTCTTCTTCAGTATCAAGTTCATATAACATATTTGGATCTGTATTATCAAGTATATCACTTACTTTATAAAGTAAATTATCTATATTACTACGTGTAAATGCAGAAATTTCAACGATATCTACTTCTTCACTGTCATTTTCTAAGCGTTTTTTAAACTCTTTAAGATTGTCACTAGCTACTGGAATATCCATCTTATTGGCTACTACTACTTGAGGTCTTTCTAAAAGTCTCATGTTGTACTCTGCTAACTCTTTATTTATAATTTTATAATCTTCATACGGATCACGTCCATCAGTTGCAGACATATCTACTACGTGAACAATAACTTTCGTTCTTTCAATGTGACGTAAGAACTGATGTCCAAGTCCTACCCCATGACTAGCACCTTCAATTAATCCTGGAAGATCAGCCATAACAAAACTTCTGTGATCTTTCGTTTCTACAACTCCAAGATTTGGCGCTAATGTTGTAAAGTGATAATCAGCAATTTTTGGTTTTGCTTTTGATGTTATTGATAATAATGTTGATTTACCAACAGAAGGGAATCCAACAAGACCTACATCAGCCATAAGTTTTAATTCTAATGTAAGATTTCTTTCTTCTCCTGGTTCACCATTTTCAGCAATTTCCGGCGCTGGGTTTGAAGGTGTTGCGAAACGACAGTTTCCACGTCCTCCACGTCCTCCACGAGCTACTACTACTTCTTGCTCATGTTCTACTAAGTCTGCTAATACTTCTCCAGTATCAGTATCACGAATTACTGTTCCCGGTGGTACTTTTAAGTATAAATCCTTAGATTTTCTACCGTGCATACCTTTACTCATCCCGTTCTCACCATTAGGTGCTATGAATTTCTTTTGGTAACGATAATCCATGAAGGTTCTTAAACCTTCATCAACTATAAATACAACGTTTGCTCCACGTCCACCGTCTCCTCCTGCTGGTCCACCTTTTGGAACATACTTCTCTCTTCTAAATGCTACTAATCCATTCCCACCATCACCTGATCGGACGAATATTTTTACCTCATCTAAAAACATAAAAATCTCCTATAAAATTCTCTTTATTTTTCTTAAACTTCAACTTTAAACTATATAAAATTCAACTCGATAAAAGTTCATATACCATGAACTATTATAACATAATTTTTCCTACTATAATAATATTTAGCGAGATTTTAAACAAAAAAATATACGGCTGCATACACAGCCGTACTTTACTCCACAGGCAGGACTCGAACCTGCGACCCTCTGATTAACAGTCAGATGCTACTACCAACTGAGCTACTGTGGAAAAATCTCTAAATAAAAAAATGGAGCGGGTGATGAGAATCGAACTCACAACATCAGTTTGGAAGACTGAGGTTTTACCACTAAACTACACCCGCATAAATATTTGTTATTAACTTATGTATTAATTATATAATAGATATTATAGTTTGTCAATAACTTTTTTAATTTTTTTAAAATTTCTTTTGTTTTTCTAATTTTGTTAGCTTTACTAAAGAATATTCTCTAGAAGATTAGACAATAGCAAACAATCTTTTATTAGATAATATATAGTATAATATTAATTCTATAAAAAGTAAAGACCTTTTTCAAATAATTATTTTCTACTTTCAATCTTTCTTATATTTAGGGAATGAGATTACATATTCTTTGCATAGATAAATTTGCTAAATTTATGGCTTTATAAAAATTACATTGTCAAAGCATTGTCAAAAGACAAAACAAAAAGCCTTAAACGTTGATACTTTAAGGCTTCTCTAACTTTATTATTTAGTTTCTCTGTTTTAGCTTATATACTTTGCTATACACCAGTACAGGATAACACTTGTTAAATTAAGGTTTTATAAAATCTTTCTCCCTGTATCCCTCTATAATATTTTAAATAACATTGTCAAAACATTGTCAACATCTAGCACATATCAAAGGAATTAAGGAATGTAATATAAAATAACTAACTTAGAAATTAAGTCAGTTATTTATTTATTTTTCCTTTAAAAAGAAGTTTTATTTTTTTAAGAAGATATTTGTATTTACTGTTGGTAAGATGATTGCAGATAGATTATCTTGTGTAGTAACGGTAGAGATGATAGCTCTAATATAAGGGTAAAGGATAGCTGTACCATTAACAGCTAGTATCTGTTCTTTATTTTTTATATCGCCGAGACCAAAAAATCCTAAAACTACGGCCTTTACCATTCTTTTATTTTTAATGTCACAGGCTGTAACAGAAATTCTAACTTGTCCCTTACTTTCATCATCTGATACAGCTGTTCCTACCGCTACTTCAAGGTCACTTTCATCTTTATCAGAAACGTCAAAATCCCCTTTATAGATTAACTCAATTATTTTATATCCGTTAAATTCTAAAATTGCTTTCATATTTATAATGCTCCTAAGCTCCAATTTCTTCTTTGTGTTTATTTGGTTCAAATGTATTATCTAAACCGAATAACATACCTTTAGAATTATTAAAGGTATTTCTAATGTTAGGCATTTCATATTTGTATGTTTTGACTTTAGGTTTAGACCGAAACGAATTAACTTTATATTTTTTTATTAAATATAATAATAAGGTATTTAATTGTTGAGATTCATTATTTGTATATGGTTTGATTATGCTCTTAAATTCAGTTGGCATATCTTCAGATGTTTTAATTACATTCTCCATATTTAAAATTGTTGAAAAATTCTCCTGAAAAATATCCTCATTGAGTAGTAGAGGTGGATTATTTATTAAAAAATGATTATCTGAAAATGCTTGTTCAGCTTTTTTTATATTGGCATATTCAAACATCATTCTTATATCATCATCTGTTATATGTTCCTCTATAGATTTTATAAACTCTTCTTTTGTAAAATAAGAATCTAATCTCATAATATCACTTCTTTCATTTCTTTTATAATACTTTCATTTTTTATACAATACTCAGTACCATTCGCAACTAGAGACTTTTCTGATGTACTAACTTGAGTTACAGTCATAGCAATTACACAATCTATAGAAATGTCCTTTATCCTTTTTAGATGAAGCAGAAATAGTTCAATAATAGCTCCCTCAAAACTAGACTGGGCAAAAGAATTTTTAAAATTCTCTTTATTTATTTTATATACTTCTTTATTTTTAATGTCATTTTTAAACCTGTTGAAATAATTGAGATTTACTTCATCACGAAAATCAAGAGTATTTTCATCAGATAATAAGATATCACAACTAAGCATTTTAAAATTTTTTAATTTTTCTTCCCCGTACTGCTTGCACAGATCTTTATCTGAAAAGCCATAAAATCCATAGCCAAGACTCCCCGGATTTTTATTTTTATTAAAATCAATTTTTTTTGTCTTTACACTTTTACTTTCTAGTATATTGTTTAAACAAGTTTCAACTGTAGAATGATATATCGTTGTTTCCATATTAAAGATTCTAAAAATAAATATTTTAATAAATAATTACTTTTATTGTAACTACCCCTTTCTTTATCTTTATATCATTTTACTTCATTTTCCCATAAATTTCAACGAAAAAACATAAAAATTACGAAAATTTCATACTTACTTAATTATGGCATAATATTATGAAAAAATTAAATTAATATATTTTTTATAATTACCCCTTAGTATACTCTTTTTAGAGGAATAGAAATATTGGGTTACCTTTTTTAGGGGTTGGAAATGTTGGTATATTCTTTTTAGTGTCTCCAGTTTCTCCATATTGTTTTTTTAAAACTGCAAGTGTTGTTGATTATTTTGAATATACACGTTGTATTTTACGTTCTAAGCGTTCTGATTATACTTTCCCTTGTGATTATACCCCTTGACCTCTTACAAGGAGAATAAACGCTACTATATTCTCTTTTTTAGGGCCGCCGAAAGTGCCGAATACTTTTAACTTTCTCGGGCTTCGCTCGGAGTTCAACTAAATATTACATCTTTTTAGGGGGGCTGAAAAGGCTGGATAGTTTTTTATTTTCTCATTTTCACTCTTTGTTCGCTCTTGGTTCAACCGCTTCTAAGGATAAATAAAAAAGACACCTATTAATAGATGTCCTTTACTTTTTAGGTTCTCCCGAATGTCCTTTTTTAATATATCACCTTTGTAACCCTTTATATTATGAATTTAGAGACCTCATTTTTCTCTTGATCCTAATCAATAGCTAAAAATTAAGATCTTCAAATTTATCACTCCATAAATTATTAAGCTCTTCAAGATTACGAACCCATTGTTTATCAAGTTCTTCAAAGTCAATGCTTTCATCAATCTCCTTAAGACTTTCTTCTACGTTTATTTCTTTAAGCATTTTTTTCATTTCATCCATGTGTATTTTATCCTTTCTAAATTGCTTAAATTTTATAGCTATACAGAAGCGGTATTATAGTTCAATAAAGTATAAATAGCTATTGTGAAAGATTAATATGCTGTTAAGAGGTTGATTTAATTTATTAGATATTTCTTCCCAACTCTCAAGATGTATGTATCTTCTTTTGAAAATATCTTTCGTAAGCTCATCTGTACACTGCATATTAATAATAGCTTTTAGTATGTTCTGTTTCGCTTGTTCAATCTTAATAAGTAGTCTTTTTCTTCTTCTCTCTAACTCTTCTATCTCAGATATTATATTAAGACTAAAATCAATACTAGCTTTAATACCTTGTACATTCTCCTTTGAATAGTCAACGGCTTTAATACTATTCTTATACTTTAACTTTTCTTTAAGCACTTCAATTTTTACGTTTATCAATCCTACATCTTCTGTAAGTCGTTTATATAGCTCTAACTTGTATATTTTTACTTCTTTTTCATCCTGTTTCTTTCCTAAAACTCCATTTTCTACAAGTAAATTATACATGTTAGCTTTATGCTTTTCTATCCGTTGCCTTTGCCTTTGGCTTTTAATCTCTTTTTCAAATTTGAAATAAATACTTATCAATTCTTCACGATCAGAATCGGTCAAACTTGATAAGTATTCATCTATCAACTTAATAGCTTCTACTGGTCTGCTTTCATCTTCTATGTACCAGTCTAATCGGTTACTCTCTGAAGCTGTTAACTGCATTTAGATAACCTTTCCTATATGTAAAGTAGTTTCTCTTTCATCAGAGAAACAAAATATAGGTATAACTCTAGTAATTTTATACATCTTCTAATCTCCTTTAATTAAATTCTACTGGTAACCAAAGTAACCTTTAGGTTACCTTTTGGGTTACCGTCCTAACTCCAATTATATCAACACTTTTAACCCTCAAGGGAGCAGGTAACCTTAACATCAATGTTATTTTATATTTACATGTGATACCTATATATTTTTTATATAATCTTTCTAAATATAAATATTTAGGTTACTAGGTTACCTTATAATCAATAAACCTTTATATGAAGCGGTTTTAAATGGTAACCTAAACTGAATAATTAGGTTACTTATTCTTTTGAAAATATATCCGTTAAACGTTGCTATAATAACTTTTCTTTAAAGGTAACCCAAACAATAATCAAGGTTACCTTTAACAATCCTTAAAATCATTGTATTTTCACTATACAATGTACTAAGTTATCTGGTATATTTTGACGTTCCACTGGCGGTAAATATTCAACTAACTTCCCACGGTCTTCAACTCTAATTTTTGAACGCTCTACTTTATACTTATATCCTACTTCTTTATAAATGTTATTAAGGTGTACAGCTAGGTCTTTTCCTAAACTACTAGTGATTTTTAAATCATAATAGTTTGCTGTTAAATAATGTCTAAACATATCTTTTATTAAAGGTACTGGTACACGCTCAACTTCATGAAGTTTTTTTTCTGCATACCAATCTTTTGTAAAACTGTATAAATAATCATTGTCTTCTTTATATTCTTCTAACATTTCATCACTTGCTTTAGTAGTAGAGAACTTTTCAAAGTTTAGGTGTAAAGCCTTATATAAAATGTATTCCAGTACGATTTCATTTTTTAAATATTCTTCTTTTATACGTCTATCTTGTACTTTTCCGTTAAAATCTGCATTAAACGGAATTATTAAAAAACGTCTGTAAGCACCTTGGCTCTTATTTCTAATCTTAGGTAGCCTATTAGCACTAAAGATATTCAATAGCTTTAAAACTGCTGATATTACACTTTTACCTTTCCTATTTATTAGTATTGGATCTCCAGTAATTATACTCATTAAATTACTTATATCATCTAAATACTTGTTACTAATATCATCACCAATATTACAAACCTTACCTAATAACATCTCTAGCTTAAATTCTCCACTAAAATCTTGAGGGGTTAAGGTGCTTATATTTTCTATACCGATTAAATTAGTAAGCATTGCTTGAAAACTACCTTTACCGTTATTTCCCTCACCGTAAAGTATTACCATTTTCTCTCTTGTATGATTAGGGTTTACAGCTTCATTTACTATTTCCCAAAGTAATTTAACTATCTCTTCATCACCGTTTGCAATAGATAGAAACCATTTATCAACATCAAAATATGTATCTTTAATAGCTTCATAGTTCTCTATAGCATGTATATTATACTTTATAGCTAATTTCGAGGTTATAAAGTAAGTAGGATTAAATGGCTCAAGCCGTTTTCCTTTATTGTTAAAAACTCCATTATTTACTGCGATTAAGTTCTTACTTTCTAATCTAGGTAAAAATGGTAATTGAGTTTTTAAAAACTTGTAAACTTGTGTATATTTTCTAGGATCAAACCTAAATTCAAGTTTTGCAATTGCTCTATTAATATAGGCTTCTTGACCTGTATATATTCCCTCACTAAAGTTGTAACTATAGATAATAGATGTATCTTCTGTTTCTCCAGTTAACTTCATAGGTATATGCTTTTTTAACATACTGCTAATAATGTTAAAATTCATTACAGGTACTTTTTCGTTTCCGTCCTTATCAATTTTCGTATTTTCCACTCTCCACTGTTCACCAGTAGTAAATAACCTCCAGTGAAGCTCTCCAGTGCTTAAAATAGGTTTATTTAGCTTATATCGTACTAAATATGAAAAGTTCTTGTCTTTCTCATTCCCAACTATCTCAAATCTTTGTAACATTGAATAACTTTTCTCATTATCAAAATAATTAGGGTTATTTTGCCAACTCTTGATAGCGTGGTTTATTTTGTCTTGGTTCTCTTCGCGGTATTTTTCGGGGTCTCTTCCTATGTTTGCTAATAAGTCAGAACACTCACAAGCAACATCATAGCTTATTATGTTGAAACAAAAATCATAGGTTATTGATAACAATATCCCTAAGGCTCGGTTATAGTTGTTATCATCTTCAGTGTTGATATTTTCATAATCTAACTCTAAATACCTGTTAAACATCTTTGTATAGTCTTCATCTGAAATACTAACCCTCTTATCAACGTTATAAAAAGCGGTTTTCTTTTTCTTTTTAACCGCTTCTTGTACTGGATATGGTTCACCATGGTTTATTATAGGTTCATAATCACCACCATTTACTATTAATGGGAGCCCTTGTATTTGATTATAAGTAAAACTTGCTGGGTCGGGGTCAAGTCCTATTAAGTCAACAATACTTTTCAATGTTGCGAGGTTTTCACCCTCGTTCATTTCCCGACTAGTATCTACTATAACCCTAAACCTTGGGTGTACTTCAGTATATGATACTGATTTATATATCATATATGAGTATTTAGACAATTTAGAGCGAATAAGCTCGTAAAATTCTTCTGTATCTACAGATAAGTATTCATAATCTAATACTGCAAGGTACTTATAAACAAAGCCTGTTTTTAACGTTGATATTTCGCCGTTAACTTTATCAAATTTACCTATTAAAAAGTATTCCGCTTCTTTCTTTATCTCATTACATTGAGTAAGATAATGATAGTCTTCATCAGTGTATTTTAAAGTAAAGTTCACGTCTTCTGCCTTTTTAATATAATGCTGTTTACATTCTTCTACCTTTTCATCAGTTACAATAGGTAAATCAAAGTTTTTAGGTTGATATCTCGTTAAAATATCAAATGGTGTAAAATCTACTTGTATTTCTTCCCTACCTTTTTTAGCATTAAAGCCTGTTTGTTTATAAAAGTAGTATTCTCTCAAATTACATCACCTCATTTTGTTCTAAACTATGAAGTAAATCGTCAACATCTTCAAAAAACACTTCTTCAAGTACTGGTATCATCTCACTAATAGATGTTACAAAGTCCTCTTTAAACTGGTCTAATAACTCAACATCATTAGGTACTTGTTCAGCATAATTCTTTAATACACTAAGGTTTATAACTGCACTTCTTACTTTGCTTTCAATCTCTTTTAGTTTTTTAATTTGGTCTTGCTTTTCCATTGTCTTATTATCTCCTGTCTTTATTTTAAGAAGCGGTACTATAACCGCCTTTATTAATTTCTTTGATATGTGCTAGATATCTACTTTTTAAATAGTGTTTTCTCTTAAAAACTTGTTTACTTCACTTTCAAGATAAATATACTGCCTACCTACTTTAGTAGGTCTTAAACCGCGTCTATTAAGGTCTGATAAGGTTTCTAACCCTATACCTAAGTTTTCACATAGTTCTGTTTGATTGTATCGTTTATCTTGCTTTATTTCATCCTGTAAAATGTCTTTGACTATCTCACGAACCGCCTTAATCATTTCTTGTTCAAATTCTTCACTAAACATATAATCACGCTCCTTTAATAAATGCTGTCCATTAGCATAGCTAGTATATAAATAAATGCTGTTATGAATGGTATAAATACCACTGCACAACAAAAAGTATTAATGTATAGATCTTTGTTTTCCATTTTGTTAAGTCCTTTCTTATGATATAATGTAAGAAAGTATTTTTGTTAAATACTTCCTTTGAAACCTTTTAAGTAGTCTAGTTGGTAGCTTGGTACTTGAAAGGTTTTTTCGAAACTTTCGTAACTTTAAAGTTAAAAAAAAATACTTTCTAAAGTCTCATTAGGAAAACTTTCCTTAAAGTAGTTAGTAAGTATAACTTTTTCACTATCGGAAAATCTCTGTTTACGTTCCTTTTTACAATAAGTTCCTTGAGATATATTCAAATAATTAGCCATTTCAGACTGACTTTTATTTAAAGCCTCTCTTAGCGCTTTTATTTTATTAATTTTAACCACGCTCATATAATCCACTCCTTTCATAATATTTAAAAAGTAACTTTCGTAACCTTTTGATTAAATTTTATCACCTGTATTTTAGTTTGTCAATAACAAAAATGAATTTTTTAGTAACTTTCGTAACCTTTTTATTCCGTTTTTAGCAAATATATTGTATAATGATAACAAGAAAAAATCCGAAGGGTGAATAATATATGAAATATAATATAAACAAACTCAAAGTAAGTGAACGTATATTTAGAATAAGAAATAGTCTAAAATTAACATTAGAGCAGTTCGGAAAACTTGATAATTTGAATGCTTCTAAAAGTATTGTTTTACGTTGGGAAAATGGAACATCATTACCTAATCGATCAAGATTAGAAATAATTGCTAAAAAAGGAAATATTACTGTTAATGAGTTGTTATACGGTTCTATTGATGAATTCTTAGAAAACAATTTAGAAAACTTTATATTAAATAATTCTAATATTGCAACTGACTTCCTTTGTTTTGATTTTCTAGAGATTACTAAAAAATATCTTAAAAGTAAATCAAAAACAATTAATGATATATCTGACATCATTAACTTACTTGAAAAGGACTTTGACAAAATACTAGACTATGCACTAGATGACTATATACAATCTAATTTATTTTTATTAGAGAAATATAATCATTTAGTTTTAAATATTTTAGATGATGAACCTGCATTGAAACATGCTATTTATGATATTAGTAAAGATGATACAAGCAAATTAAGTATATATCAAAATGTATTATTAGATGAAAATATACCATATAACTTTACTGAATTACCAAAAGACTTTGATTATTATAAGGCGTTATTAAGTATTTTAAAAGGTGATAATATTAGCAATAAATACCAAATTCTCCCTTTTTTCACTGACTTAATAGACACTATAAAATACCGATTAAGGTTAACTTACAGTAATGATAAAATGTATCAAGAAATACAGGATACTATTGAAAAGGTATTAGAAAATAATGGTGTATTTGAAATACCTTATAAAGAAGCGGTAATAAATAACTTAACTACTGCAATTATAGACAAAGTAATAGAAATAACTGAAGCTAACAATTAATAGTTAGAAGTTTCCCTTATTACTTAAATAAGATATTTCTTAAAACAAAAGAAAGGAACTAACTACTATGAAAGATATAATCGGAACTGATGTTCTTATATTACATTATATTAATAAAAATAGCCGTGCTTCTGAACTTAACCAAAACTTTTGGAAAGAAAAATACTATAACGATAATGAAAAATCATTACAAAGACTTTTAGACGGTGGATATATTGAGTATAGAGAAGATTGCTTCACTTCCTTAAATAAATTAAAGGTAGACGAACTAAAAAATATACTTCAATTAGAAGATTTAAAGACTACTGGAAGAAAAACAGAATTAATAGAACGTATAATAAATATCGCTTCTTTAAACAATTATCAAGAATTCATAAAAAAAGAACGTGTTATAACTTCTAAAGGTTCTAAAATAGTAAATAGTACTGATTTTGTATATTTGTTACATAATTACAATGTAGGTTATCCATGTGATGTATATAACTGTTACTTATCGAATAAAGAACTAAATAAGGTGGATCTAGTTATAAAATTTATTGAAAGTAAATGTACTTTCGAAAGAGAAATATACACAAATTCTAATCATGCTTTTATCTACAGTCAACTCGCAGAAGTATTAATAAAGTATAGTGATGAAAATAAAGCCTTATATTATTTGTTAAAAAGTTGTTTTGAGTACCTTTCTAATGAATTGCTAGACTATTCAACAAATACTTTAAAATCTTTCAAAGAACAAGTAAACGGAATAGATTTTTATGCTAATAAAATTAAAATTTTATTACAAGCCAATTCTGATTTAAAGAATAATTTAACTTTATACTATCAAGAGCTAACAAACCTATATACATTACACTATTTCACTAATGAAGAAATAGAAAGCCTGATTACTGCTTTTGCTTTAAAAAACTCTCATGGGGTTGATAGTATCATAAATAGAATTTACAAAAGGAATAAAGAACAAGGAAAATTAAAAAATCCTTATGAAGAGTTAGACAAAAACTTAGAATTATACAGACAAAAAAAAGAAGAAAAATTATTATTAGAGAATAAAAATAAAGAAAAGAAAAAAGGTTTCTTTAATTCTTTAATGAATTTCATTTTAAAAGAAAAGTGATTAATCTATATTAAGCTAAAGTAGGAATTTAAAAAGCACCAGTAAAAATTACCAGTGCTTAAAAATTGTATAAAATACTTTGATAAATAGTTTCTGTATTAAAGAATATAATAGCATTATACCATATAAACGCTGTTATATCAAGGTTTCCGCTTCTCACTTAAAATTACAAGCCATTTAAACCGCTTCTAAGCGTTCTAATTATCAAGAGGTGTAATTACTTACCTAATCTTTAAAAGTCTCACCACACCCATTATATGATGTGGTTTTACCTAATCATTTATTGATTTCTTTGATATGTGCTAGATAGAAAGGAAATGATAAAAATGATTAAACAATATACAAAAAAATCAGACAGAAAAAAGTACTATACTGTACATATTTATCTTGGAAAAGATGAGATTACTGGAAAAGATAGATATACAACTAGACGCGGTTTTAAAACTAAAAAAGAAGCTCTACTATGTGAAGCTAAGATTAAAACTGAAATAGCTACTAATGGCTTATTAAATACAGATGTTACAACATTTAAAGAAATATATGAATTATGGTATGAGGGTTACCAACATACTATTAAAGAAAGTACTTTAGTTGTAAACTCATACGTGTTTAAACTATTACTTGATAAATTAGAACATGTTCAACTAAAAAAGATAACATTGCCTTTTTGTCAAAAAATCATTACTAATTACAGTAAAAAATTTTCATTATCAACACTTAAAAAAATCAAAATATATGGCGGTATGATTTTTGATTATGCTGTTAAAATGAAAGTTATCTACAGTAACCCTATGAAAGATGTATTACTACCAAAAAAGCAAGTTGATATTACTAGCAATGATAAGGATTTATATTACTCTAAAGATGAATTAAATCACTTTCTAAAACTAGTAGATAGTACAAACGATATAAAGCTTTCTGCAATGTTTAGGGTGCTAGCTTATACTGGTATTCGTAAAGGTGAGTTACAGGCTCTTGAATGGTCTGATATTGACTTTACCAACAATACTATAAACATCAATAAGACTTTAGCTATAAGTAGTGAGTATAAGATAAAAGTTCAGACACCTAAAAGTAAAAGTAGTATAAGAAAAATTAGTATTGATGAAGAAACTAAGCTAATACTTAAACGTTGGAAAGCTAAACAAAGAGAATTGTTTTTCTCTCTAGGTACTAGAGTAAAGAAAAATCAACTATGCTTTACCAACGATATCACAAATGATTATTTATATCTTAACTTTACCAATGATAAATTAAGTAAGATATGCAAGAAACACAAGTTTAAAGAAATAAAGATACATGGCTTTAGGCATACACATTGTAGTTTACTTTTTGAAAGTGGCTTTACTATTCAAGAAGTACAAGATAGATTAGGTCACTCTGACTTAAAAACAACAATGAGTGTTTATGCTCACGTAACGGAAAAACAACGAGATAATATGGCTGACAAATTTGCTAAATTTATGGCTTTATAAAAATATGGCATTCAAATGGCATTCAAATGGCATTCAAGTGGCAAAACAAAAAGCCTTAAACGTTGATACTTTAAGGCTTCTCTAACTTTATTATTTAGTTTCTCTGTGTAAAGTCACTTTTTTTAATCTTGGACAGTATTTTTTAAGTTCAATACGGTCTGGATTATTTCTTTTGTTCTTTTTAGTAATGTAGTTTCTGTCACCACATTCTGTACAAGCTAATGTTACATTTACGCGCATTAATATAACCTCCTATAAAATTTAATCTTAACAACTTTTTCATACAACAAAATATATTATAACATTACTTTATAAATATTTCTAGTATAAAATACAAAATTTTTAAATTTTTTTAAAGAAAAATATTTTTGACGTAAAAGCCCTCTACTGATTATTCACCAAATACTTTATAATAATCTTGCTTAAATTTTTCAATACCTATGTCTGTTAAAGGGTGTTTAATCATTTGCTTAATTACACTATAAGGAACTGTAGCAATATCACATCCCAATTTAGCACATTCTGTAACATGAATTGGATTTCTCACACTCGCTGCAATAATTTGTGTATCAATATCATTATTCGCAAAAATTTCCACTATTTCTTCGATTAATAATAGTCCATTGTGAGCAATATCGTCTAATCTACCTAAAAATGGAGATACATAAGTTGCTCCTGCTCTTGCAGCTAGTAAAGCTTGAGTTGGGCTAAAGATTAACGTAACATTAGTTTTAATTCCCTCTTTTTTCAGTACATTCACCGCTTTTAGACCATCTTCTGTCATAGGAATTTTTACTACCATGTTAGGGTGGATTTTAGCAATTTCTCTTGCTTCATCTACCATATCTTTCCAATCAGTAGTAGTTGCTTTTACTTCCCCACTAATAGGTCCATTAACTATTGCTGTAATTTCTTTAATTACTTCTGTAAAATCTCTTCCTTCTTTTGCAATTAAAGATGGATTTGTAGTAACTCCACAAATTACACCTAAATCATTAGCACTTCTAATATCTTCTACATTTGCTGTATCGATAAAAAATTTCATTATGATATTCTCCTCTCGTTTGTTATTACACTTATAATATCACACTTTATAAGCGATTTCAATTCAACAGCGTATTACTTATATATTTGTTTATTGTTTTTTAACCCAATATATGATAGAATAACACTATAATTAGGAGGCAGATGATGAAGAAATTTTTAGAAAAAGTACCATATTTAATTTTTTCTTTCTTTTTATTTATAATACTCCCTCTGTGTTCTTATTTTATATCAAATAGATCAGGTATGATAATATTACTTTTAATTATTTTATACCCTGTTATTAGTTTTCTAATCTCATTTCTATATGCATATAACAAAGAAGACTTTAGCTATATTTTCTCATTTATTATAGGGATTTTTTATACAATATCTTGTTTAATCATATTAAACTTTGATATTCTTATATATGGTTTAGGGTATATATTCTTCAGCCTTTGTGGTCAAGGGACTGGTTTTTTAATTGGGAAATTTCGAAAACATAAAAAAAGAGCTAAACAGAGTTAGTTAAATTTTAAAAAGAGAAGAAGCCATTACATAACGTAAATAACTTCTTCTCTTTTACTATTTCTAAATACTATATTTTCATATGATACTATTAAGATCTCTTTCCTATATTTCGTATCCTAAAAGCATTCCGCCTTCTTCTCCATAAAAACTACAGATACCAGAAGTAGGAAGAATCATAAACTCTATATTTGAAAACTTTTCTCTTAATTTGTCTTGTATTTTTCTGCAAATATCTTCATTGTTTCTATGAGTGACAACAACTCTTCCACCTTTATATCCCGCTTTTATCATTTCGTCTACTACTGTAGAAATAGCCTTCTTCTCACCTCTGACTTTATGAAGTAAATGCAAAGTTCCTTCATTACTAGCTTCACCAACCATGCGCATATTTAATAATCCTACAACAGTAGCCGCAAGTTTGTTTAATCGGCCATTTTTCACCAAATTATCAACTTTTTCCAATACAAAAATAAGTTTAGAGTTTTCTTGATATTTCTTCATTTCTGATACTACTTCATCAAAAGACAACCCTTCTTTTATTAGCTCATTTATCTTAAGAAGGTATAAATCATTTTCTCCACCAGCAGAAAGAGTATCAATAATATGAATATTAACATCTTTATTTTCTTCTTTTAGCATCTTTTCACCAATAACAGCACTATTATAACTTCCAGACATTGCTCCAGTTAATGTAAGTACTATGACATTTTTAGCCCCTCTATAAGCAGCTAAATATGCCTCTGGACTAGGACAAGCTGATCTTGCTGGTTCTGAACTAGCATACATTTCTTCCATCATTTTATCGATATCTAAGTCTAATGTATCAACAAAAACTTTGTCTTCAATTTGTAGTGAAAATGGAACTCTTTCATAAATAACATTTTCTGCTTTGTTAGGTATTTCCCTAAAATCACAAGCAGTATCAACTACAATTTTCCACTCCATAATATACCTCCAAGTATTATTTTAAATTATTTTTTCTACTAAATCGTGTGTCTTTTTATATAATCTAACCGTGTCACAAGCTGAAACTATTACTTCTGGCAATCCATCTCTTTTTTCTTCGTTCATACACATTACAAAATTGTTGTACATTGTTTCAGAACTTTCTTCGATAGTCAAACTATTAATTGTTTTACTAATTTCTTGAATTGAAAAGACATTTTTTAAACATGTAATAACTATCAATCTTGCTAACTGTCTTCTATTATATTTTTTCTTAATCGGTTTCTCTAAATGACCATTTTTAACATAATTATTAATCATTGCCGAGGTTAGTCCTTTATCATCATCTACGATTGAACAGTTATCTAATTGATTAACATATAATAAAACCTGATCTAGATAAAGATCAATGTTAGGTAATTCTGACCATTTCGGATATACTTTGTTCAAATATATACCTCCCTATAATCTAGTTTTAATAACCATATTATATAGTCTTTTTAAAAAACAGTCAAGTTATTATGCAACTAAAAAAGGAACAGTTCGATAAAATCAATTTTATCAAACCGCTCCTACAAAGATTATATGACACCTAAAAAGCCCATATAAAGCAAATTCAGATATAAATAAATCACCGTATCAATGAATTTTTATATAAATTTTTTAAATTTAAACCTTTATTATCAGCATAATATTTATTAATTAGATAATTTTATTTTTTTCTTAATTTCTCTTCTCATAAAAAGATAATAGAATAGTACACCTAAGGCATAAACAGCAAGTCCAATTATCCAACCAATCCATAATCCTTCTATGCCAATTCCCATTTTGAAAACAAAATAATATGCACAAGGAATTCCAACTAGATAATAACCAACAAACATAACTATACATATTGGTACTACTTTTTTGTATCCGCGTAATACACCTGCTAATGCTGAAGCAAATGAATCACACATCGCAAAACCGATTGCAAATAATAACAACTCAGATGTTAAAGTAATTACACCAGTATCATTACTATATAAATAAGGGATTTTAGTATTAAATAACCAGACGATTAATCCAGCTATTGCAGACAAAATCATTCCCATAATTACTGTTAATTTTGTATACTCAGTTGCCAATTTATAATTCTTAGCTCCTACATGATAAGCTACTATAATAGTCGCAGTATTTGCTACACTAACTGGCAGAGTATATAAAAAACCAGAGAAATTCAACGAAGCTTGATGAGAAGCAATAATTGTCGTATCAAAACGCGACACCATTAATGACAATGTTGAAAAAACAACTGTTTCTAGTGCAGTAGCTATTGCTATTGGAATTCCTAGTTTAAAAATCTCCCACCATTTTTCAAATCTAACTTTTTCTTTCTCAAATATTTTATACTTATTAATTTTAGGGTTTGTTAGTACTATAAATAATGCAATAAAAAATAGTACTGTATATGTTACTGAAACAGAAATTGCATTTCCAGCTCCACCAAGTTCAGGCATACCAAATTTACCAAAAATGAAACTATACGCAAAAAATACATTTACAGGTACTGATATAATCATCATTATCATAGATAATCTAGTTAATCCTAAACTATCTATAAATGAACGTAAAACTACATATAGGAAGATTGACAGTACCCCAAAGCTTTCATAAAACAAATATTTCTTTGTTATTTCCGCGATATTACTATCCAAACCTAATTGATCAACTATTGGTGTAGCTAATGTATTTAGTCCAATAACAAGAATAATACTTATTATTAACGCTATATAAAGAAACTGTCTAACAACTGTAGGAATATCTTCTTCTTTATTTTTTCCTATTAATTGTGAAACTATTGGAATTAATGCTAAAACAATCGCATTTAAAGTGTACATAATTGGATTCCAAATATTAACACCCATACTAACACCCGCTAAGTCTGTAGGACTATAATGTCCCGCCATAAACGTTCCAATCATTCCTGATGAATACGAAATTACTTGATAAGCTAAAACAGGCAACAATAGGTTAATAAAAATACCTGCACGTTCAGAAAAGTTTTTTCCTTGATACATATGTTCTCTCCTTTATATATTTTTCTTTTTCACACAAAAAAAATCCAAAAGTTTATTACTTTTAGATATCATCGATTTATACTATATGCAACCGAGACTTGAATAGATTAAAAAACCGTTAGTCTAATCGCCAACTCAACCTCGACAAAAACTCACACCCACAATAGACTTACTTAATGCTGCTTCCTTCCGGACCTGACATGGTTCATAAGTATTGCGTCGTAAGGTGCCTTAGTCTCAACATTACGTGTTAAACTCGACATTCCCTATTCTACCCGCATCTCGGTATTCGGTCTTGCTAAAGCGGATTGCAAGTACAGGGCACCGCTAACTCCCCACCTAGCATTTTTTAATTATATCAAATTTATATGTAAAAATCAAGAAATAAATAATGTTTCGAGATTAAACACAAAATTACTTACCTTTATATACTATCTAGAGAGTGACTCAAAAATCATGATTTCTAAGAAACAAGATTTTGTCGAGTCACCCCCATGCAGTTTATTTGATATCTAAAAAGCTTTTATAAAGCCGATTTAGATATCAATAAATCACTGCATCTATAAGTTCTCATCTACACTTTGTTAAATTTAAGGACTTTTGGGTCAGCCCCTGAAATTTATTATTGTTTATCTTTTAATATTAGTTAGCCCGTCAATTTCTAATACACATTCACTTTCACTAATAACTAAACAAGGTATACCTATTTTCATATTACCCCTTATTCCTTCAAATTGTGAATATGTATCTCTAACATATAAGAATTCTTTAAAGTTTTTTAACGAAGACATAACTTCTATTTCTTTATATGTTATTTCTAATTCTGATAACTTTTCTTTAAATGGTGCTGTATCCGGACAACTTTCTGCATAATATAAAATATATTCCATAATACTACTTACTTCCTTTCATAAAATTTCTAATATCTCTATTATATCACTTTTATCTTTTTCTTTGAATTTTCACCCTTTGAATCGATGCTGAAAATACAGACGCCAATAATATCCCCATTGCAATTGCACCAGCTTGAAGAATCGTCTCTATTCCCACTTTTGAAGCTACTCCATAATTTTTAGTTACAATATTTTGCATAGTATTATACATTCCATAACCGGGAACTAAAGGAACCATTCCAGTATAAATGAATATCGTAGCCGGTAATTTTAACAATCTAGATGCATTAGTAGATAGAACCCCTACACAGACTGCTCCAAGAAAACTACTTACTACTACATCTGCTAATACTATGTTAGTTACCACTTGAATTAGCCAACCGATAGCCCCTATCAATCCACATGTTGGGAGAGATTTTTTTGGAGCATTGAAAAATATTGCAAAAGATAAACTGACAACAAAACCTGCTATAAATTGAATAAAAACACTGTTCTCCATAGTTTTCTCCTTACACTAATTTTAATCCCATAACAACTCCAAGAGCAATAGCCGTTGACACAAAAATTGCTGCTTGAATACCTATCATACCTGAAAGATAATCTCCAGCCATAAAGTCACGAACTGCATTTGTAACCTGAACTCCAGGAACTAGCGGCATTAAACTTACGATTATTATACTGAATGGGTTATAAATGAGTAAAATCTTACTCACAACCATTACTAGTAATGTTGTAATAAATGCACCTAGAAAATTACTAACAAAAGCTGTTACTTTATACTTTGCCGTATAGTTTATAAAAATAGCTTGTACTGCCATTATTAAAATTGCATATAAAGAATCCTTAAAGGTCCCACCGAACATTATAGCAAAAAATGGTGCTGACATCATTAAAGCAGATATCACAATATAGGCTGGATACCTTCTTTTAGCTTTAATTTCTCTCATTTTTTTAAATGCATAATCTAATGTGCAACCACCCATTACCATTTTTCTAGATATATCATTCAAAAGTGCAATTTTTTCTAAATCACGATCTCCTAAGACAACCCTACGCATCGCTGTATATGTGTTATCATTATATATGAATGATACAATAACAAAATTATACGTAACTAAACTATTTGCTGCCTTAATGTTATCAAATGATTTATAAATTCTATTCACTGTATCTTCGACTCTATAAACCTCTGCACCATAAGATAACATACTCTTCGCTATCTTCACACTAAAATTTAATAACTTTTTAGCTTCCCTTTCATCCTGTAGAGATTGTAACATTCCTTCCCCTCCTTTTTAATCGCAATATTAAGAAATAATTTCTAATATTTTTGCATATCTACTTTTAAATTCAGTAATCTTGTTCTCTTGAACTTCATTTGCTTTTTCTAATTGATTTAAGATATATTCAATCTTCGATAGTTCTTGTTTTTGTTTTTTTACAAACAATTCATTCTTTTCTGCCATCAAATACTTTCCAAAATTAACCTCATCCTCAGATAAACTCATCTCACCTGATTTTGCAACGATAATTTCATAAATATGCCCATCTTCTTCAATTATATTCTCTGCTGTTATCTTATATCCTAATTGTTGCAATTTTTCTCTAACAAAGTTCTCTCCAACATTAGGCTGCAGTACTAAATTTGGTTTATTAGCTAGTTTCTCTTTTCCTTTTTCTAAAATCTCTGCAATTAACTTTCCACCCATACCACAAATTGTAATCACTTCTATATTATCCGCTAATTCTATGGCATCTAACCCTGCTGCCTTGCGACAATCTATAGTACCGACTAAATTCTCTTCTATAACATTTTTTATCGATACTTTATGCGGACCTTCAACTATCTCTCCAGCTACTGCATAATCAATTTTATCCTTTTTAGCTAAATAGATAGGTAAATATGCATGATCACTACCAATATCTGCTAATCTTCTATTTTCTACATACTCAGCCACTAATTGTAATCTTTTATTAATTGCTAACATCTTATCTCCTTCTTTATTTTAGTCTAAAAAATCTTTACTAAAACTTGTCGTAATTACTGTCTTCCCTCTGTTATCAAAATTCTCAAAATCAGTTATTATATTATCACCAAATTCAGCTTTTAATTTTTTAGAGAGTTTTCTATATTTCTCTTCTTCTTTATAATCTTTTTTGTCAAAAATATCGAGTTGAACTTTTAATTCTTTAGATCTTTTAATGTCATTCAATGATACTCCTAAAAGTCTAACTCCTTGACTGAAATCATAATGTTCAAGCAAAAGATCCCATGCATAATTAAAAATATCATTCGCACTAGAAATAAATTCTGGAATCTTCTTAGATCTAGTAATTGTCTTAAAATCACTAAATCTAACCATTATCGAGATATTATTCCCTACATAATTTCTAGATTGAACTCTTAAACTGACCTTCTCGCTCAATTTTTTAATTTCTTTTAAAATATCATCTTCTTCTATTAAATCACTAGAAAATGTTTTTGAATTCCCAATAGACTTTCTATCAACTGTATATTTAAGCTCATTATTTCCTTCTCCATTAGCTTTATTCTTAAGCCTTAACCCTTGAACACCTAATACACTATGAAGAATTACCTCATTAGCTTCTGCAATATCACCAATTGTATTTATCCCTATTTTTTTCAATTTTTTAGTTGAAGCTTTCCCACAACCATGCATCTCACCTATATCTAAATTCCAAAGAATATCTTTATAGTTTTTTTTATTAATAATGGAAAAACCAAGTGGCTTTTTTAAATTAGATCCCATTTTCGCAAAAAATTTATTAAATGAGACACCTACTGAAGAAGGCATTCCTAGTTGCTTATAAATCCTTCTTTGAATAGTAGCTATAACTTTTATAGGTTCTGAAAAATCAGTCAAATCAATATATGCCTCATCTACAGAAACTATCTCAATTTTATCCGTATATTCTCGTACCAAATCAAAAATCAACTTCGACTCTTGTTGGTATTTAGGCATATCAGGGCGAAGAATTTTTATATTTGGACAAATTTTCCTAGCATCTCCTACACGCATGGTTGTTTTTATTCCTAATTTTCTAGCCTCATAATTAGAAGTTACTATTATTCCATGCCTTGTTTTCACTTCTCCTGCTATTGCTAAAGGTTTTCCTTTTAGTTCAGAGTTATATTTTTCTTCTACGCTAGCATAAAAGCAATTCATATCAATATGAGCAATAACTTTTGACATTCTTTCACCCCTTTAAAATAGACTAAAAACGGGAACAATATAGAACAATTCAAAACGGGAGTGACTCTAAAATAGCGATTTCGAAGAAATCGATTTTGTCGAGTCACCCCCGCAAAGTTTATTAGATATCTAAAAAGCTTTTATAAAGCGAATTTAGATATAAATAAACTACTGCATCTATGAGATTTCATATACACTTTGTTAAAATTTAAGACTTTTGGGGCAGCCCCTTTGAGATGTTCCCTATTCTGATTTCCCGTTATATTTCATTACTAAATTAATGAAAAGTTAATTATTATTATTGGTTTTCTCTTAGTATTATCATACAGTAAGCTTGAAAGCATACTTCTAATCTCAGCTTTTACGGCCGCACACTCTCTAATACTCTTAATTGGATTGTTTTCTAAGTACTCGATTACTTTTTCTTCCGCTTCTTTAATTAGTTCCATACTCTTCTTAACATAGACAAAACCTTTAGTTTGAATAACTGGCCTTCCAACTAGAGTTTTCTCTTTCTTACTAATTGCATATGAAGCAACGAAGATTCCATCATTTGATAATAGTTTTCTATCTTTTAATACACTATCTTCTACATCTCCAATACCACGTCCATCAACCAGTATATTTCCAATTGGTATGTTATTTTGTAATGTTTTAGATTTATTACCACTTAACTCTAGAGTAGTTCCTTTTGCTAAAATATGAATGTTCTCAGCAACTACCCCTGTCTCTGCTGCAATCTCAGCATGTTTACGAAGATTTCTAAATTCTCCTTGAACTGGAATAAAGTGTTTTGGCAAAAGCATATTTAACATCATTTTCAATTCTTCTTTTGTTGCATGGCTAGCAGCGTGAAGACGTTTAGAAGCTGTCACTACATTTGCCCCAAGTTTAACTAATAAGTTAAGAGTTTGGAATAACATCACTTCCATATTTGGTGAAGGTGTAGCTGCAATCATAATAGTGTCTCCAGATTCGATTTGAATACCTTCTATTTTCTTCTCAGCAATATTTTTCATAGCTTCTATCGGTTCACCTTGATCACCTGAAGAAAGAATACATACTTCATTTTGTGGATAGTTTTTTAACTCTTCAATAGAAATTAAATTACTATCTTCAATTTGTAAATAATTCATATTTCTAGCAGTATTAATAGAGGCTTTAATAGCTTGCCCTAAAAGTAAAATCTTTCTATTCTGTACTAATGCAGCTCTTACTATATGAGAAATTGTTAAAAAGTTAGACGCATAACACGTAACTATAATACGTTTATTAGCTTGATAAAATGCATTATCAATTTGTTCAGCCGCTTCATTCTCAGGAACATTATAACCTTTAACATTGGCATTACTTGAGTCACTCAGTAAAGCAAGAACACCTTTTTGACCTAATGTACTAATTTTTACTATATCAGACTTATATTCTTTACTTACTGATTGATCAAATTTAAACTCACCAGTATATACAATATTTCCTTGACTTGTTTCAATACAAATACCTAAAGAGTCTGGCATTGAGTATGTAGTTTTGAAGAATGTTACACTTGCATTGTTGAAATCATACTTATTATTATCTTTTACATAATAAAACTTAATTCTTCTTTTAATACCTAGTTGCTTAAGATGATTTTTCAATAAATCAATAGTTAATTTAGAACCATAAACAGGACATTTTAATTTATCTATAATATATGGCACAGCTCCCATTGAGCTCACATGCCCATTAGATAAAAATATACCTTTAATTTTTTGTCTATTACGTACTAAATAACTAATATCAGGTATAACTGCATCGATACCAATCATCTCTGTTTCAGGAAACATTAACCCTGCATCAAGAACATAAATCTCGTCCCCAATTTCAACCATGTACATGTTTTTTGCTACTTCTTCTACTCCTCCTAATGGAGTTATACGAATCTTAGCTAACTTTTTAGATTTATTTTGTTGAATTTTAGCTTTATTTGTATTATTTATATTCTTAACTACTTGTTTTTTATTTCTTTGTTCTTTTGTTACTACTTTGTTTGTATTTATAGATTTATTATTACTTTTCTTACTTTGCTGAGCATTATTTTTCTTATTATTTTTTTGTATATTTTTAGCAATACTTATTCCATTATTATTACTCATTTTTTTCCTCCTTGTATCATTGATTTTATTGGCTCAAAATCTCTTCTATGAATCGGTGTAACACCATGTTCTTTTAAACCGTCTAAATGTTTTTTTGTTCCATACCCAGCATTATTTTCAAAATCATAATGCGGATATTTTTTTGCATATTCTTTCATTAAATTATCTCGATAAACCTTAGCAATCACCGAAGCTGCTGCAATAGAAACACTTTTCTCATCACCTTTTACCATACTAAAATTCGGTATTGGATAATTCTCAAATGGCATAGCATCTATAAGTAAGAAATCTGGTTTAACAGCTAGCTTTTCTACTGCCCTTTGCATTGCAATACGAGCTGCATTATAAATATTGTATTTTTCTATTTCAATATTATCAACTTCACAAACTGCATATGCTACTGCTTCTTTTTTTATCTGTTCATATAATTCTTCACGTTTTTTCTCTGATAATTTTTTTGAATCATTTAATCCTTCGAAATAGCTATCTTGTTTTAAAATTACAGCTGCAGCGACTACTGGTCCTGCAAGTGGTCCTCTTCCTACCTCATCTATTCCACAAATATACTTACACCCACTATTATAACATTTATTTTCATAAAATGATTTTTTTTCATACTCTTTTTTATAAAAAAGTTTTTTTTCTTGTTTTTTAGTATAGCTTACAAGTAATTTCTGAACTCCGCTTCTTTCATCTTTTTTTAACTCAGTTAATATTTCTTCGGAAATATTTTCCTGATTCAAGAGTTCTTTTACCTCACTAATTTTCATCTTGTCCCTCTTTTTTTAATAAATCACTGTAATTATCTAGTGTAATAAGTCCGAATTTTTGTGTTCTAAAATCTTGAATCAACAACTTAATTGTCGAATCATAATCATAGTCACCGCCAATTTTTTTAAATCTCTTTTCGGCTACTTTTTCCATAATAGTTACATTTTCGTCATCACTAGTAACATTTATTTTATAAAGATTATTTAAATTCTCTAAATAACTTTGTTTTAACAACTCTATTAAATATAAACTTACATCATCAAGCGGTGTAATATCATCCTTTATAGAACCAATTAGGCTTAATTTTTTCCCAATCTCTTGATTATCAAACTTAGGCATAAGAATACCTGGTGTATCTAATAATTCTATATCTTTATTTAGCTTCAACCACTGTTGTTTTTTAGTAACACCCGGCTTATTAGCTGTATTAGCTACATTTTTCTTAATTAGTTTATTGATAAATGTTGATTTTCCAACATTAGGAACACCGATTACCATTGATCTAATCGCTCTTGGTTTTATTCCTTTAGCTACTTGACGTGCTATTTTTTCTGCAAGTTCTTCTTTAGCTTTATCGATAACTTTATTCAGATTATTACTATTTTTTGCATCAGTATAAACTACTGTATATCCTTTACTCTCAAAATAACTTTTCCATTTTGCCGTCTCAGCTTTATCACATAAGTCAATTTTATTAAATATAATTATTTTTTTCTTATCTTTTACCACTTCATCTAAGTACATATTATGTGAAGAAAGTGGGCAACGTGCATCTACTAATTCAAAAACTATATCTACTAGTTTTAACTTTTCTTTAACTTCTCTTGTTGCCTTAGCCATATGACCTGGAAACCATTGAATAACCATAAATCCAACTCCTTATCTTCTTATTTTTTTAAATTTTTCTTATTTTAAACAGTCTTTATTATTTTACCACATTTTTAAATATTTTTAACCTATTTTGTCATCAATTATTCGTAAAACGTTAATATTCTCAAATTTTTAACTAGTGTTACATAAAATATCTCAAATTAAAAAAATACTATATTCAGACTATGTGTAGGTGGCTCTACAATATCAATTTCTCCAAGATCATATCTTAAAGCTACTTCCTTTCATTCAAATACTTTTTTAAATATTCCCTTTTTTAATAAAAAAGAACAAGATAGCTTTTCCTACCTTGTTCATTAATTTTATCTCTTATCTACTTTCTTAACAATCGTATCTCCAAGTATTTGAACAGCAAATACGATGATTAAAATTAACACTGTCGCAACAAATGTTAAAGTACTATTATTACGTTGGAACCCATCTAAATAAGCTAAGTTACCAAGACCTCCAGCTCCAATAACACCTGCCATAGCTGTAGAACCAACTAAAGCGATAGCTGTAACAGTTAGCCCTGAGATTATCGCTGGTAAACTCTCTGGAATTAAAACTTTTGTAATAATCGTAGTATTTTTTGCTCCCATTGCACGAGCAGCTTCGATTACCCCTTTATCTACTTCACGTAAACCAATCTCTACTAAACGAGCATAGAATGGTGCTGCAGAAATAATAAGTGCAGGAATCGCTGCTTGAACTCCAATAATTGTACCAACTAAAGCCTTTGTAAATGGAATTAATAATACAATTAAGATGATAAACGGAATTGCACGAAATATATTAACTATTGCAGTAACAACAGCGTAAAAACCACGTCCAAAAGTACTCTTACTATTAGATGTTAAATATAATAATAACCCTAAAAATAATCCTACTACAAACACCGCAATCAATGACTCAAAAGTCATAATAAGTGTTTCAATTGTTTTATCTTGTACTTTAATCCAATTAACTCTTGAAAAATCAAACATTATAACACCTCCGTTAAGATACCTAGTTCATTTAGTCTAGAAATTGCTTTATCAGTATTCTCTTTAGATCCAATTAATTGAACAAATAACGTACCAATATTAGCATTCGCCGTTTTATCAATATGTCCATTAATTATATTAAAATCAAAATCTATTTCTCGTACTAATGTACTAAGAATTGGTTTTTTCGATGTATTATTATCAAAGGTAAATTTAATAATAACTCCATCAGTAAATACTTTTTTCCACTCTTCAATATTTTCTCTTTCTTCAAACTCTGATGCGAATGATGTTTGCGATAAGAATTTTTTCGTAACTTCTTGTGTTGGATGATAGAAAACTTCAGAAACCAATCCATCCTCAGCGATTGTTCCACCATCTATTACAGCTACTTTTGTACAAATTGTCTTAATAACATTCATTTCATGTGTAATTAAAACGACTGTAATATTTGTTTTGTGGTGTATTTCCTTTATTAAATTTAATACCTCAGCTGTTGTTTCTGGATCAAGGGCACTCGTAGCTTCATCACAAAGTAAAATTGAAGGATTACCTGCCAGTGCACGTGCAATACCTACTCTTTGTTTTTGTCCCCCAGAAAGTTGAGACGGATAAGCATTTAATCTGTCTTCTAAACCTACTAATTTTGCCAATTCCTCTACTCTTGCTTTAATTTCAGCTTTTGATTTCCCAAGAATTTCTAATGGAAATGCAATATTTTCAGCAACTGTTCTACTCCATAATAAATTAAAGTGTTGGAAAATCATTCCAATTCTTTGACGTTTTAAACGACGTTGCTCTTCAGTTATTTTATTAAAGTCATCACCCTCAATGATTACCTCACCATCTGTTGCAACCTCAAGTCCGTTTAACAGCCTTACTAACGTACTTTTTCCAGCTCCAGAATAACCGATAATTCCGTAAATATCACCTTTTTCAACTTTTAAATTAATATCTTTTAGAGCATGAACTTTATTATTATATATCTTATTAACTTTTTTTAATTCAATCATGTCTATCTCCTTTCTCTTTTTGAAAATAAAAAACACCCTTACTCTGATATCCAGAATAAGGGCGTCATACGCGGTACCACCTTATATTTTACTTGTTACAACTACTAACATAGTCTATCCTATAACGTGGACCACCGAACAAAGTTTACAATTTAGTTTACCTTATTAACCACTCGAACCATCTTCATAAATTTCATAATATACCTTCACAGCTCACGGTACTCTCTTAAAAAATTCCATCTATTACTTATACGAGTATTGGTTTCTATTAATTTCTAATTAGTATAACACTATATTTTTCTTGTGTCAAGCGGAATTTTTGAAAACATTTTGAAAAATTCTGAAAATAACATCCTAGTTTTCGATTTTAATCTCATTCTCTCTTAAATATTTTGCTACCACATTAGCCATATCATCTAGTAAATCATCCAGTTCTTCCCAATTTTTCACTGTTGCCCCACTGGCTAATGGATGACCTCCACCAGCATATTTTTCAGCAAGAGTATTGATTACAGGACCTTTAGAGCGGATACGAACACGTACTTTATTACCTTCATCAATAGCAAAACACCACGCGTATAAATCTTTTAGACTTCTAAGTAAGTTAACTCCTGTAGATACTTCTCCTGGATCAACCCCATATTTATCCATATCTTCCTTAGTAATTTTAAGATATGCAACACCATCTTGATAAACATCATATTTTTCAAAAATAAATGCTCTAAAACGCATAATATTTTCACCAATTATTTCCATCTTATCTAAAAGAGCACTCATATTAAAATCATATTTTATTAATTCCGAAGCTACCCTTAAAGTGTCATTAGAAGTATTTGGGAATAAAAATCTTCCTGTATCACCTACGATGCCAAGATACAATAATTTAGCTGCTTCATCATTTAACTTTATATCATAATTACTATTTAAATATTCATAAAAATTATATATTAATTCGCTGCACGATGAAACTTCTGTATTCACCAAATTTATACATCCATAATTATCTAATGGTGGATGGTGATCTATTTTTATAAGAAAGTTGTTTTTTGTAAATAGTTTCCCATCTATTCTTGGGAAGTTAGCTGTATCCGTAACTATTACTAACGTATCCTTATAATCATCTTCTGTTACTTCTGAATTTTTAAATAAGAAATCCAACGATGGAGAATCTTTACCTACAGTAATTACTTTTTTTTCGGGAAAATTTTCCTTAATAAGTTGATACATAGCACCTTGTGATCCATAAGCATCTGGGTCTGGTCTTTCATGTCTATGTATAATAATACTATCATTTTCCTTTATCTTTTGAAAAATCTCCTCATATAACTTTTCGTAGTTTGTACTCATTTAATTTCTTCTTTCTCTAATTTCTTTGGAATACTTGGCAAGTTACCATAGCTTTTGCAACTAACTCTGTCTTATCATATACTTCTACATCGAACTTAGCTGTTTTACGTCCAATATCTAAAATATTGACTTTTGTAGTAATTGTTCTATCTAAAGGAACAGATTTCAAGAAGTAAAGTGTAGTATTTTGCATCAACACTTCGCTTCTATTGTAATTGTAGCTAGTTATATGAATAGATTCATCTATTATACTTAATAATGCCGAGCTTGAAAATGTCCCAAACTGATCTAACATTTGAGGAATAACCTTAACCTGCAAACCATCAGCTCTTGGAACTATTCCTTTTCTCATGATTTCATCAAATGTATCATTATTATGTCCTTCTTGGAATCTATTATTCGTTAACAATGAATTAATAACGAGTTTTCTAGTTACTAATCCTAATAGTGTATTTTTAGAATCTATAACAGGCATCAATTCATATCCTTCAGATAACATCGTGTTAGCTACTGATGATATTGGTGTATCTATAGTTGTAGTAGCAACTTTTCTTTCCATTACTTCTTTTATTAATGCATCTTTATCTTGTAAAAATACATCACGTGCTGTTATTATACCTACTAATTTTCCATACTCATTAACTACAGGATACCTAGTATGTCCGACTTCTAACTGAAGATCATACCAATCTTTTACAGTATTATTTAAATTAATTGTATATAAACTTTCTACTTTTATATAAATACTTTCAACTGTAATAATATCTCTTTTAATAATTTGGTCATTTGTTACACGATTAATTAAATGCGTTACTGAAAATGTATCATGTGGTGTTATAATCAATGGTAAATTTTTGCTGTCAGCTAAAGCTTTTATAGAATCATTAGGAACATATCCTCCTGTTACTAAAATAGCACATCCTTTTTCTAAAGACATCTCAATAATTTTCGGGCGGTTACCTATTATTAATAGTGTTCCTTTTCTAATATGTTGACCTACTTGTTCTGAATCCATTGCCCCAATCGCAAAATCCTGAACAATTTCATGGACTCCTCCACGACCAGCAATTAATTGTCCACTTACTATATTTACGATCTCAGAATACGATAGTTTCTCAACATTATCTCTCTCTTTTTTCTGAATTCTAACTGTTCCTACACGCTCTATAGATGAAACAAACCCACGATTTTCAGATTCTTTAATTGCTCGATATGCAGTTCCTTCACTAACTTTTAATTCTTTAGCAACTTGTCTAACTGATATTTTACTTCCAATAGGTAAGCTCTTTATATATTCTAATATTTTTTGGTGCTTTGATTTCATAATTCTTCCTCCTTGTATTTTTATTATAATACAAACATTTTATTTATAACACATTCTTTACATATGTAATTATATACTTTTTACTTAACTATTTCAAGACAAAAAAAGATGAAAGATAAGTTATTTTACTTACCTTTCATCTATTCCTATATAATTTTAAAAGTAATGTAATAAAATAAAGTTCTTTTAACTAATTTATTGATACAGTTTCTTTTTAATTTTTTTTACTATAACAATTATTAATATATTACACTTTAATATTTTACGATTTTCTTCCAGCAGGCATTTTTTTTGCATAACCTACTTTATTTTCTTGTTTAACACGAGCTATTACTAATGCATCATCTGGTGCGTTTTCTGTTACAGTAGTTCCTGCAGCAACAACAGCACCATCTCCTATTTCTAGTGGGGCTATCAAGTTCGAGTTACACCCGATAAATGCATCACTACCAATTTTTGTTTTATATTTATTTTTTCCATCATAATTAACAGTAATTGTTCCACAACCTATATTTGTGTTACTTCCAACTTCAGTGTCACCAAGATAACTTAAGTGAGCTGTTTTAGATCCATCTCCATAAGTTGTATTTTTCAATTCAACAAAATTCCCAACTCTAACATTTTTTCCTAATTCACAATTATTTCTAATATGTGAATATGGTCCTACACTTGTATAATCACCAATTTTCGAATCACTAATTGTTGAGGAAATTACTTTTACACCATTTCCTATTTGTACATTTTCTAAATATGAATTAGGCTTAATTTGACAATCTTCTCCAATAATAGTATTTGATTTAATTGTTACATTTGGATAAATAGTTGTATCACGACCAATAACTGCATTCGGTGCAATATAGGTATTCGTAGGATCAACTAAAGTTACCCCTGCTAACATATGTTTAGTGTTTATTCTATTTCTCATTACATTTTCAGCATAAGCTAAGGCTACTCTATCATTAACACCGAAAGTTTCATCGAAATCATCACAAAGATACGTTTCAATTATTTCTTTTTGCTCACGAATTAAACCAAGAACATCAGGAAGATAATATTCACCTTGATTATTATCATTTTTTACTTTTTCTAGCATTTCAAATAAAAGTTTATTATCAAAACAGTAAATACCTGAATTGATTTCTTTTATTTTTCTCTCTTGTTCAGTAGCATCTTTTTCTTCAACAATCTTAACTAAATTACCATTTACATCACGAATTATACGTCCATAAGCGAATGGGTTATCAGCTATTGCTGTTAAAACTGTTGCTTTAGCATTCATTTTTTCATGATGATCTAACATATTATTAATAGTCTCCGAGCGAATTAATGGAGTATCACCATACATTACTATAGTAGTACCTTCTTTATCCTTTAATTCATCCTTTGCAACTTTTACTGCATGAGCAGTACCTAATTGTTCCGCTTGAAGAACAAATTTAGTTCTATCCCCTAGCACTTCTTTTACTCTTTCAGCACCGTGCCCAACTACAGTAATTACCTCTTGCATTTCTAAATCACTAAGACTATCCAATACAAGCTCAACCATAGTTCTATCACATACCTTATGTAGAACTTTATATAGTTTAGACTGCATTCTCGTCCCTTTACCTGCTGCTAATATTACTGCATATCTATTATTACTCATTCTCAACATCCTCTTTTTCTACTTGACGTAATTTTTCTATAACATTCCCCAGTTTAACATCAAAAGTTCCTTTGAACTCATCAATATTTTCTATTTTTGATAAATACAGATAATCATCTTCATGTTCTCTTGGCGAATCAAAACACTGTGTAATAATTACTTTACCTACTACATCAACATCGAATTCATTCATCAGACTTTCCATACCTGTTAAAACCCCGCCTCCACGCATGAAATCATCAACTAATAGAACTTTTGACCCTGTATTTAAACTGCGTTTTGACAAAATCATTGTTTCTATTTTCTTTGTAGATCCAGAAACATAATTAATCGCAACTGTAGTTCCTTCTGTAACCTTATTATCTCTTCTAATAATTATCACAGGTTTATTTAAAATTGAAGCTATCGCATACGCAACAGGAATTCCTTTCGTAGCAACTGTCACTACTGCATCAACTTCTTTATTCTTATATACAGTAGCTACTACTCTTCCTAGTTTATTCATTAAACTAGGATCACCTATTATATCAGACATAAAAATATATCCACCTGCTAATAAACGATTACCATCATTAATTTTCACCATAAAATCATTAAGAATTTTCTTGGCATCATCTTCTACCAAAGTTGGTGTGAAAATAACTCCACCACTTACTCCAGCTAAAGTTTTTACTTCACCGATGTTTTCTTCTTTAAAACCTGTTTTTATTATGTGTATATCTTCACTTATTGAAGATTTGGCCTGATTAAATTTTGAAACAAAATATGTTAATGGAATTAATTTATTAGGATTATTTAATAAATATTCCGTCATTACTACTATTCTTTCACTTCTCTTTAACTTCATCTTATACTCCTTACATAGCATATTTGGCAAATTACCACACTATATACATTCAATATATTTATTCGTATATTATATGTATATAATACCACTATTGTTCGGAATAGTAAAGATAAACCATGAAGTTTTAAGTACATTTAAAGTAACTTATAATTATTATTCACATTGAAAATTAAAGAAGAGATAGCTTTTTCTTTCTATCTCTTCCTTTTTTGTCTATTTCTCTTTCCAAACTTCTAAAGTTCGTATTTGATTTTCTTCAACCTTTCTTACTACAAAAGTCAACTTATCAATTGAATACACTGCCCCAACTTTCGCTTCATATTTTACTAAATAAACATAAGCACCAATCGTATCAACTTCCTCATGAGGTAATTGAACGTGGAATAAAGCATTCACATCTTGAATAGGCACCCATCCATCAATTAAATAATGTCCATTTTTAAGTTTTTTTACTAAACTTTGTTCATCTTCATCAAACTCATCACGAATTTCACCAGTTATTTCCTCAACTATATCTTCTAAAGTAACGACTCCACTAGTTCCTCCATACTCATCGGTAATAACAATCATATGTTCTCTATTTTGCTTTATAGTTGCTAATACTTGTGAAATAGGTGTGTGTTCAAAAATTTTTATAGCTGGCGTAATATATTCTTCTAAGTCTTTTGTGTTTTCAAGAGGCTTATCAGCAAATAATAATTTTTTAACGTTTAATATACCTAGAATTTGGTCTTTATCACCGTCTTCTATTACCGGATATCTAGTATATTCTTCTTGCTTTAATTGTCTCATAATTATCGCCAATGAATCACTCATATCAATAGCTTCCACCTCTGTTCTAGGTGTCATGATTTCTTTAGCAATTTTATTATCGAATTCAAAGACTCTTTCTACATAACGATACTCTACATCGTTAATTTGACCATGAGCTCTTGAAGACTTCATAATTGTTCTTAGTTCTTGTTCACTATGAATATCATCATGTTCAGAAGCTGGTTCAAATCCAAACATTTTCGCTATAACATTAGCTAATGAATTAAGTAGCCAAACTAATGGACGCATTACTTTATCAAACATATACATTGGCCAAGCTACACGTAAACAAGTTTTTTCTGCAGATTGAATAGCTATTGTCTTAGGAACCAATTCTCCTAGAACCACATGCAGTAGTGTCATAAATCCAAATGATACTACTAAAGATATTGTATGAGTTATCGCTTCATTAAGATTTAATAAAGAAAATATCGGATTAAACATCGAATGAAATGTAGCCTCACCAATCCAACCTAAACCTAAAGAAACAATCGTTATACCTAACTGAGTAGCAGATAAGTAATGATCTAATTGTTCTACCATTACAACCAAAATTTTAGCTGTCTTATTTCCTGATTCTACTAATTCATTTACTCTTGTAGGTCTAAGTTTAACAAGAGCAAATTCAAACATTACAAATATTGCCGAGGCAATAAGTAACAATACTATTATTAATATTTTAATTAAGATACTGAGATCCATATAGTTTTAATTTAACCTCTTTCCTTATTTTTTAGTCATTAATAAATAATTTTACTACATATAAACTTTTTTTTCAATTGTTATACTATCTATACTATGTCCAACTTCTTTTAAGATAAATCTAAATAATACCCTATTAAAATTCTTATTAATGGAAATTTCACTTGCTAGATGATACTATAAATATATGAAAACGTTAAACTGGAGATGCTTATGGATAAAATACTTGAATTTAAAAATTTTTGGGATGAAAAGGTAAAATATATTGATACTATTCAACTTTGTTATGAATTAGAAAAAACTTCATTTTCAAAATTTGAAGATATTGAATTTTATCATTTATCATTTCGTAGTTATGATAATTCAAAAATCTACGCTAAATACATAAAAAATATAAAATATAGAACTCTATACCCAAACAAAAACATACCTGTCTTATTTTACTTCCACGGTTATCCAGCATCAAATAGAAACTGGCTGGAAAAATCAACATTTTCATCTTTGGGTTACGATGTAGTTGCTATAGATTTTAGAAATCAAGGGGGATTAAGTAAAGACAAAAGTAATTCTTCTCCTTCAGTTTTTGGGCATCTAAGCATTGGAATTGATGAAGATGTAGAAGATATGATTTTCTTTAAAAATATACTAGATACTCTAATTCTTTCTAGAATTATTTCAACATTTGATAGAGTAAATTCACAAAATTTCATTAGCTACGGTGCTTCTCAAGGTGGAGCTTTTTCTATAATGTTTGCTGCATTAAACAAAAATGTTACAAAATGCATTAGTCTTTATCCTTTCCTTTCTAACTTTGAATATATTTATGAAAAAGATAACAGGAACAACGCATATTCAGAATTTACTCATCATGGACGTTGGTTTAATACCAAAGGACAAAATACTAAATATTTTTTAAATAATCTTTATTACATAGATACTTTAAACTTTGCTAAACTTTTAAAATGCGATACTTTATTCGGTATTTCTAATCTCGATGAAGATTGTCCAAAAGAAACCCAACAAAAAGTGTTTAATAATATTAACTGTAGAAAGAAAGCATGTATTTACAAAAAGTACTATCACGAGAATATTCCAAATTTCAATGACGAAATAGTTAACTTCTTACAAAAAGAGATATAGGAGCAAAAAATGAAATTAGAAAAATATAGAAAATTAAACTTTGAAGAAAAAATAGTAAATATTTCACATTCATTTGTTCAGTATAAGAAAATAAAATTCTTTGGGAAAGATAATTCAAAAATTGAATTAGACGTAGTCATACCAAGCTCTAATATTAAAGGAGTTATCGTCGATTTCCCTGAATATAAAGTTAAAAATAAAGATTTTCTAAATCTATCAAAATATAGTATGTTAAACTACGCACTAGTATCACTTCATATTAGAGGTCAAGCTGGTAACAGTGAAAACAATACACCTTGTTCTCATTTCCCATTTCTAGATTGTAACAACGAGATTCCCTACTATAATCTAGTATTTCAAGATGCATTAGATACTATCCATATTACTGAGATGATGTTTCCAAAAAAAGATATAATTTTAACAGGTCTTGGCCAAGGTGCTGCGATTAGCTTAGTTTGTGCTAAGTATTTTAATTCAGTTATAGAACTTTTTATAGAAGATTGTTCACTTTGCGATATAAAAAATACTTATATTCAAAACAAAAAAAATCCAATATTTAAAAAGTTACATAATTTTGAAATTGATTTTCCAGAAAAAATTAGTTATCTATATAACGTACTAGACTTGATTGATATACTTAATATTAGCAACCTCATTAAACAAAAAGTTCACTATGCACTCTCATATCTAAGTCCTAAAACACCTCTTGAGGCTCAATTTAAATTAGTCGAATCACTTAAAAATGTCACAGTTCAACATTATAAATTTTTGGATAATAAAAAAATATTTCAACACCAATTCGATGATTACATACTTGAAACCCTAGCAACTAAATAGTAAAAAAGAATCAACACGAGATATCTCATGTCGATTCTTTATTTGTTATTAGCTTAATTTACCTTTTAGCTTCATATTTTTAACAATTTTTTCAATAGAGTTCACATAAGCAGCTTTTCTCATCGGGATATCAAATCTTTCTTTTACTTCCCAAATATCATTAAATGCTTTTGTCATTACTCTTGCTTGTTTTTCAACTACTTCCTCTTCAGTCCAGTAGTATCCTTGTAGGTTTTGGACCCATTCAAAGTAAGATACAGTTACACCACCACTATTTGCAAGAATATCAGGAATTACTACAACACCTTTTTCTCGTAACGCTTTATCACCTTCTAATGTTGCAGGACCATTAGCTCCCTCTGAAATAACAGGAGCTTTAATTAAGTTTGCTTCTTTAGCATCAATAGCATTCTCCAAAGCACATGGACAAAGTACATCTACATCTAAAGCCCAGAACTCATCTAAAGTTAGACGTTTTGTATTTGGCAATGTGTGGAATCTAACTTTTTTATCTTTACATTCTTGAAGTTCAGCATAAGATAATCCATCTTCACGGTAAACTGCATATTGTACACCATCATCATCACGTTCAGTTACTGCAACAACTGTTGCACCAAATTTAACGGCAGTATCCACAGTATAACTTCCTACATTACCAAATCCTTGAACAGCAAATTTAGCACCTTGTGTCATTTTCCCTAATTTTTCTAATGCTAATTTCGCAGCAAGTGCAACTCCATATCCAGTTGCTTGTGTTCTTCCTAATGAACCACCTAATTCTAATGGCTTACCTGTTAAAGTACCAATACCTTGTTCTCCTGTAAGGACATTATATTCATCAATCATCCAAGACATAATTTGACCATTTGTATTTACATCTGGTGCAGGGACATCTTGTTTTTCACCTAGATATTTGTATAATCCTCTAATATATCCTCTAGAAAGTCTTTCTAACTCACCTTTCGATAAATCTTTCGGATCTACGATAATACCACCTTTACCTCCACCATATGGTAGATTAGCAACCGCACATTTAAACGTCATCCAAATTGACAATGCTTTTACTTCGTCTGCTGTTACAAGTGGGTGAAATCTTAATCCCCCTTTTGTAGGACCAATCGCATCGTTATGTTGTGATCGGAAACCTTTGAAGTATTTTACCTCACCATTATCCATTCTAACTGGAATTGAAATCTCAATAAATCTTTGAGGATCTTTTAATGATTCGTATACTTCTTCTTTATAACCTAATACTTCACAAGCACCTTTTATTTGTTCTCTTGCGTTAACCAATGGATTATTATTCATAGCTACATCTCCTTAGAATGTTAATTTTACATTTATAATGTAATTTTATTTACCCTAATTATATCAAATATACCTCTATTTTGTAAACTTAAATTTATAAGAACTTTTTTATATATTTATTTTTATTACGTCAACTTTTTATAAAATATAAAACATCAAAAAAAGTTAATTTTATAACCATTAATATGGTTCAAAATTAACTTTTCTTAAAAACAAATTAAGAATACCAAAGAATATCATACTACTTTTATAAGCTATTTAAGTCAGACATTATGTAGAATAGTCGGGAAATTGTTTTAAATATTGTATTTTTTTATTCTTTTTTTCTGATTTTATCTTTAATTTTCAGAAAAATTACTTTGCATCATACCATGATGCTCCACTACTAGCCTCCACTTTTAGTTGAACATCCAGATTAGCCGCTTCTTCCATAATTTTAATCATTTCTTTTGTAAACTCTTCTTCTATTTCTTTATTTACATCAAAGATTAATTCATCATGTACTTGTAATAATAATTTTGCATCTACATTTGTTTTTTCCAAGTACTCAAATACATTAACCATAGCTATCTTAATAATATCCGCAGCAGTTCCTTGAATTGGTGAATTCATAGCAATACGTGCATTTAAGTTTGCAACAATTTTATTCTTAGCATTAATATCTGGTAATGCTCTTCTTCTATTGAATAAAGTTTCAACATAACCATGTTCTTTCGCAAAATCTACAATATCAGTCATATATTTATTAACACCTTTAAATGTTTCTAAATATTTGTCGATAAATTCTTTCGCACGTTTTCTAGTAATACCTAAATTGTTAGATAGCCCAAAATCAGAAATTCCATAAACAATACCAAAGTTAACAGCTTTAGCTTCTCTACGCATTGAAGAAGTTACTTCATCAAGACTAACTCCATTAACATCACTAGCTGTTTTAGTATGAATATCTACATCATGTTTAAATGCATCTATCATTCCTGCATCTTGAGCAATATGAGCTAATACTCGAAGCTCTATTTGAGAATAGTCGATTGACAAAATCACTCTATCTTCAGAAGATGGAATAAATGCTTTTCTAATTTTTTTCCCCTCTTCAATTCTCGTTGGAATATTTTGTAGATTTGGATTTACAGAAGATAGACGTCCAGTTTGAGCCAATGTTTGTTCATAACGTGTATGAATTTTACCTTCACGAGTAATATCTTTCACTAATCCTTTTGCATACGTTGAGTTTAATTTTGTAATTGTTCTATACTCCATAATCAACGGAATAATCTCATGACTATGTTGAAGTTGTTCTAATACCTCTACCGCTGTAGAATATCCAGTTTTCGTCTTCTTGATCGGTGGCAGTCCTAAATCCTCAAATAACACAACTCCTAACTGTTTAGGTGAAGCTATATTAAACTCTGATCCAGCAAGCTCGTATATGCTAGATTCTAAAGTTTTTATTCTTTCATCAAACTCAACACTCATATCTTCAAGAGCCTTTTTACTAACATGTATCCCTTCGAATTCCATATTAGCTAACACTTTTGCAACTTTAATCTCTATATTTTTATAAAGGTCTGTCATATTTTCTTCAGCAAGTTTTTGTTCCATTAACGGCTTAATAAGTGAGATTGCCTCTGCAACTTCAGCTATATATGGATTAATAACTTCTTGAGATGGTAAAGTTCTCTTTGCCCCTTTACCATATATTTCTTCGTCGCTACTTATTATTTTTCCAAGATAGTTAAATACAATTTTATCAATTTCAGTTTTTGCATTCACATCAATTAGATAAGATACTATTTTTGTATCAAAAACTTCTCCATTAATATCTACTCCATTTCTCATAGCTATAAATAATATCTTCTTAAAATCGTAAACAATTTTTTCTAGTTCACTTTGTAGATAATCCTCTACAAATTCATTAGTAAAAAATTGTTCTTCACTAAAAATATAAGTTACACCTTCTTTATATACTGCTACTCCAACCACGTCTGAATTTTGATAATCTTCTGTATAGCACTCAACATGTAAAACACTATCAACAAAATCTATTTTTGTATTTTTATCTGCTAAAACAATATTAATTTCTTTTTTAGATGTAACAGTCTCTTCAACAGCTGTCCCTAACTCTCCAGTAGAATTTTCTTCAGACAATTTTCTTAAAAATGAAACAAATTCAAGCTTTTCAAACAGTTTTCTTTTAAGATCTATATTCTCACTATATGTTAAATCTTTCAACTTATTATCAACTGGTACTTCTGTATAAATAGTTGCCAGCTTCTTACTTAACAGTGCATCATCGCGTCCTTCTGTTAGACGTTCTTTAAGTTTTTTTCCACTAATATTATCTATATTTTCCAGTACATTCTCTACAGTTTTATATTCAGCCAATAATTTTATAGCAGTTTTTTCACCCACTCCTTCTACACCAGGAATATTATCGCTCTTATCTCCCATAAGACCCTTCATATCAACGATTTGCTCAGGAGTTAAACCATATTTCTCAGCAATAAATTCAGGTGTATAATAATCTATATCCGTTACACCTCGTTTTGTATAATGAATAGTAATATTCTTACTAGCTAGCTGCGTTAAGTCTTTATCTCCAGTTACTATTATTACTTCTAGCCCTTCTTTTTCAGCGATCTTAGCATAGCTTCCAATAATATCATCCGCTTCATAATCAAAATGTTCTTCATACTTAATTCCATAAGAATCTAAAAGTTCTCTAACATAACCAAATTGTTCAACTAACTCACTAGGTGTTTTATCTCTAGTTCCTTTATACGCCTCATAACTCTTGTGCCTAAACGTTTGTTTTCCCTTATCAAAAGCAACTAACGCATATTTCGGATTAGTATCTGCTAATATCTTTTCTAACATTAATGTAAAGCCATATACACTATTTGTATATAAACCTTTTTTATTTTTTAAAGCTGGCATAGCGTAAAAAGCACGATAACTCAAACTATTTCCATCTATTAGTATTATCTTATCCATTGTATTCTCCTAATTTTTATTCTAAACACTAAAACATAAAAAGATACAACTCAAAAATCACGATTTCAAAAATGATTTTTGAGTCGTTCAGTACATTTTATTTTATATATTAAAATTCTAATAAACCATGTTTAATATATAGCAAGTAAACGCCAAATATTATCTATAGTCATTTATTTTACAACAATTCATAAATAATTTCTATTTTCTTCTTCCAAGAATGGCGTTCTATCTCTTCTAGTAAATCAACAGGAATTTCACGATTTTCTCTTGTTCTTCCTATCATTAATTCCAAAGCCTCTACAATCCTTTTTATGAACGCAGGCTTCTCTTCTTCTACCGCTTTATCTGTATCATAAATTGTAGGCATTTTGATATACTCAATTATCTCAGAGCTATTTATCTTTTCTCCAAGAAATTCAATAAGCCCCTCTATCTCAGTAGCAACCACTCTTAGACCACTACCTAAGGCTTCTACTGCGATTAATCCTAGTCCCTCAAAGTAAGACGGTAATATAAATACATCTTTATGTCTCATAATTTCACCTAAATGAACTTGATCTACAGCATTATAAATTCTAATCTTTGTTGAATCTCCAACTAATTCCTCAACTCTCGGTCTATCCTCTTGTTTCAAATTTCCTATTAATTCTAATTCCACATTATCATCTTTTTCTTCTAATAATCTAAACGCCTTAATCAATTCATAGAAACCTTTCGACTCATCAAACTTTCCTGCATACAAAATTTTAACATTATCGTGTTTTGCATATTTTTTCACAGGGTAAAAAATCTTCTCATTATATCCAGCACCAATATTTACGATTCTTTCCTTAGGATAATTATAAATATTTGAAATTTCTTCTATAACACTACTACTTAAAGCTAATATCTTATTCAACTTCCCTAGACTTTTAACATAGCTATCTTTCATAGTTCGATTCTTCTCAGATTGCCTAATATCCGTATTATGACAAACACCTATTACCTTTTCATCTTCGAATACATCACAAACTATAGAACTTAAAACCCATAAATGATGTGTAATAATTACATCCGGCTTAAATTCATCTTTGGCTGCTTCTAACTTCTTGCGAAATGCATTTTGCCATTCTTCCATCATGTCACATGTCATATTTTTATATAAAGTATTTTCATATGGCATAATATCGCTCATTCCAACAATAGGGAAACTTATATCCTTACCTTGAAATTCAACTTCATATTTTTCATCAACAAAATTAAAATTATACTCCGGAGTTGTTGCATAAACCGCTGCTTGTTTAACATCAAACTGTTTTAAACCTTCAATAACATTTGTGAAATATACACCACTGCCAGTTTTAATTGGTAATTGAGCTAACACATGTAAAATTCTCATAATAACCATCCTCTATTTCATATTTTCCATCACTTATATTATAACCCAAAGTACACTATTTTTATAGTAAACATATTAAATTAAAGCATATAAAAATCACTCAAAGACATTTCTCCAAGTGATTTTTCAAATTTTTATTCTCTTATCTAGACTACATAGGCTGTAACTAAAAAGTCTTTATACACAGAATTTTATTATAAACGATAACCTATCGTTTTTTTATTTTCTATCCTCAAGCACTACAAGTCGCAGCTTCTTTCTCATCTTGACTTTCAATATAATCATTTTTGTTATAAAATGCATTTCTATAACTAGTAGTATTAAACGGTTCTATCAAATTAATAATATTATAACCAGCTACTCCTAGTTTCTTACATACTTCTTTACTTTGTTCTGGTTTATCACTATAAACAAAAATATCTGAAGATTTATCTAATCTATCTAATACACTATCTATTTCTTCAGGTGAGACTCTAATTTCATCATCACTTAAAATTTCACTACCTAGATTTAAAAATTGTTTATTCTTACTAGCAGAAATACGATATTTAAACTCCGATAACAGCGCATTACTATAAATTGCATTTCCATAGTTATACTGTTTTATACCATCACCTATGTGAAGTTTAGTAAATCCTCGTTCTCTCAACAATTTTTCTGTATTACGTGAAGTAACATCAACAACACAATATAAAATTATATCCTTATCTTTATAATCATCCAGTACATCACTACCGTTTTTAAAAAGCTTAATCGGTAAGTTTACAGCATTTATCGCATGCCCTCTAGCATACTCTTTTCGCCAACGAACATCCACTACTAAAGCTTCTTCAAATGTTTTTTTCTCTACATCAGCTCCAGCTATTCTTCCTGGTTTACCTTTTAGTAATTTAAGCCAAAAAGCATATAATGCAAAAATAATAATTAATAATACTATTATAATAATTAAAAATATATTCATTTCGTTTACTCCTTTCATCATATAATTATATTTTAGCACACATTTTGTATTTTTAATAATAAATTGTATCATAAATTATTTTGATTTTTTTTGTAAATAGGAGTAAAATGTTCTTATGGAATAAACTTATCAAAAAGGAGAGCTACATGAAAATTTCCAAAATTAGTAAGATCGATAATAAGAATTTCAAACTTGAAACTTCACTACTCTTCGATGGAATTTTAGTAGGATTAGCTGCTGGTATTGTCGGAGCAAGCTACAGGCTTCTTATCGGTTACAGCGAAAAACTCGTTCACTATACTGCAGACTTTATCAAAACCGGTTTTATTTATAAAATAGCACTCTTACTTATATTAATAATACTTGCATTATTTTCAGGTTTCTTATTAAAACGAGAACCCATGGCTAGTGGAAGTGGAATCCCTCAAGTTTCTGCAGAAATTACCGGTAGACTAAATTCAAATCCACTACGAGTTCTTATTTATAAAATAATAGGTGGTTTAACAGCAAGTCTCGGTGGTTTATCACTTGGACGTGAAGGACCTTCAATTCAACTTGGCGCAATGAGTGGAAAACTCGTATCTAGAATACTAAAAAAGAATAATATTAAAGAAAAATACTTAATTACATGTGGAGCGAGTGCTGGCCTATCAATTGCTTTTGGTGCTCCACTTGCAGGAGTATTATTTTCTATAGAAGAAGTCCATAAGCAAATTACAAAAAAAATAGTAATCTGTTGTTTTAGTGCTGCTGTGATAGCAAATATTGTTGGTCAATATATTTTCGGACTTACAGCTATCTTTAAATTTCCAGATATACCTTATGTCGAAGTAAGTATTTATCCTTGGGTTGCTTTACTAGGGATACTATTAGGATTATTTGGGACATTTTACAATGTTACTATAAAAATACTTTTTAAAATTTATGAAGCTCTAAAACTTAATATAGTATTCAGACCACAAGTAGCTTTCCTTATTTCATTTATACTATTTATTTTTTATCCAATAGTACTAGGAAGTGGTCATAGCTTAGTAGAATTTCTAATAGAAAATAAATTTAGTTTTATGTTTCTATTAACCTTATACTTTATAAAAACAATATTCTCCCTTGTATCATTTACATCAGGTGTTGCTGGAGGTATATTCTTACCTATATTAATCCAAGGTGCAATACTAGGGACACTATTTAGTAACTTCTTTGACGCCAAATATACTGCATTATTTGTAATATTATCAATGTCTGGGTACTTAACTGCAATTGTAAGAAGTCCTATTACATCTATCATACTACTATTTGAAATGACACAAAAACTAAACTATTTCCTACCTATAGCACTTTGTTGTCTATTCTCATACATGACTGCAAATATTCTTGGTACAAAACCAGTATACGAATATTTACTAGACCGTATATTAACAAGTAATAAACTAGAAGATAACGAATTAGAAATGGAAGTAGAGATTTTAACTACAATATCAAATGATAGTTCATTAATAGGAAAACAAATACGTGAAATTGACTGGACAAAAGGGGCACTTGTTTCTCAAATCGAACGTTCCGGTAGAGAAATAGTACCAAAAGGAACAACTGTCTTAGAAGCAAATGATAAACTTACTGTCATTATGCCGAAAAAATGCGTTGATTTATTTTTAAAACAATTTAGTGAATAAAAAGAAAACTAGGGGATGACTCGACAAAATCGATTTCTACGAAATCATGATTTTTGAGTTCACCCCCTAGTTTTTAATTTTATAGTACATTAAAATGTTTTAAGGCATTTGTTATTCCATCATCATCTACGCTTGTAGTAATATAATCAGCAATTCCTTTTACATTTTCTCCGGCATTCCCCATTGCTACACCGATTCCCGCATGTTTCAACATATCAATGTCATTACCACCATCTCCAAATGCCATAGTTTCTTCTAATTTAATACCAAAATAAGCTATAACAGCATCAATTCCAGTATTTTTTCCACCATCTTTTGGAATAACATCTGTAAAGTGGTTAGTCCAACGAGCTGCTTTTGAATTAGGCATATAAGCTAAGAATCCCGCTTCTTCCTCTTCAGATACAAATACATTAAGCTGATATATTTTTTCGCTAATAGCCTTATCATACGCTAAAGGATCTTCCTTAAAACGATCAGGATCTCCTAATTCATCTTCAAGCCACTTAACTCGTGAATTTTTAAGATTCATAAATGCCCCATCCAATAAAGCAAAATCACATGCTATATTATTCTCTTTAAAATAAGGAAGAACATTTTTTATATCTTCTTGAGATAATATCTTATCATTTAAAACTTCACCCGTCTCCAAGTAACAATACTGACCATTTATTGTCACATAGCCATCAAATTTAAAATCCAATAGATCATTTAAAAATGTAGTGTGAAATGGAGCTCTTCCTGTCGCAATAAATATTTTAATTCCTTTTTCTTTTAATCTTTTTAAAGTATTTGCTGTATTCTCTGGAATTGACTTAGTTTTAAAACTTCGTATTGTTCCATCAATATCAAAAAAAATCGCTTTTATATTCGTCATTATTATTCTCCATTTCCATCTAATTTAATAACACTATGTCTCGTTTTTAAATCGTAGCCAATTAATAGCTTTATGTCTGTCTCTTCTTTTCTAATTACGCTAAGAAGCATATTAACCGTCTGCTTAGCTGCATCTTCTAAATCAAATTTTATCGTAGTTAATGGAGATTTCAGCAAAGCTGAAGATGTATAATCTCCAAATGCAGCAACTGAATAGTTCTCCCCAACATTTAATCCCGCTTCTTCTAATGCTTTTATAGCTCCATAAGCCAAATTATCCGTAGCACAAATTAGACAGCTGTCTTCTTTTAGTTTTTCAATATTTCCTTTTACGGTTGAATATCCCTCTTCCATACCAAAATTCGTAATTAGTACATTTCCAGGCGATAGATTATACTTTTCTAATGTCCTAATAACACCTAATTTTCTATAATATCCTACTGCAATGTCTTCTTCACTTACACCTAAATAAGCTATTCTCTTATGACCTTGAGCTAATACATAATTCGTTAAATCTCTAGCAGCATTAAAATCATTGTACTCAACACTGTATGTGTATTCTCCTTCTTGACCAAGCATTACAACAGGAACATCTATAGATTTTATCGTACTTTCGTATGTTTTACTCATTGTAGTCGGTAGTAAAATTATTCCATCAACATTCATTCTTGCCAATTTTTTTATATATTCTAGTTGTTTATTCTCATCAAAATTAGCATTCATAATTAATGTCTCGTAATTATTATTTTTCAATTCTTTATCAAGATATTTTAGAGTATTCCCACTAACATACGAGTGTAAGCATGGAACTATTACCCCAATAATCTTACTATCTATACTTTTTAATGCTTTTGCAAAAGTATTCGGCGTATAATTATACTTGTCTACTATTTCTTTAATTCGCTTATGTGTTTCTTCCTTTAAATTTCCACCATTAAAATATCTAGAGACAGTAGTAGTTCCTACTCCAGCCATACGTGCTATATCTACTATTGTCAGTTTTTTCATAGATTACCTCCTTAAATCACATCCTTAATTATATACGATTAGAGAGAATAAATAAAGAATTATATAAGAACAATTTTAGAAAATATTTAAACTAAAATTTTATTAAAATACAACGATACATATTTTAGACATTAAAAGTTTACTTATTATATTTTTGGACTTATTGTAATACAATTTATTAAAAAAATATATGATTATTCTAGTAAAAACCATTATGATAATAGTAACCCTTACTGTTTAATAGAATATTCATTTACTTATATATCTACACTCCTAAACTGTATCATCACAGAGTAAGTAAATTTAAACAACAGATTTACAAATACTATCAAACAAGCATAGAACAATATGAACAATTATTCCTAAAAAATTTAAACAAACCCCTTGAAATCCTTTCCTAAAAGTGGTATAGTTTTCCTTGGAGGTATATTATGATAGTTCAATTAAAAAACGTATCAAAACAATATAAAGATGCTAACTTCAAACTTGAAAATATATCGTTTGATATTAATAAAAAAGAAGTTATTGGAATAATCGGTAGAAATGGTACAGGAAAAAGTACAATTCTAAAGATGATTAATGGTATTGTTTCATATGATAGTGGAGATATTCTTTATAAAAACTCTTCTATTAAATCTATGGATGCAAGTACCCTTAGAAAAACTAGAAAAAATCTAGCATATATATTCCAACACTCAAATCTTATTGATAATAAAACTGTATATTATCACTTGAGCTTAGTATACAAACTAAATAAGGTTTCAGTTGATAAAAAGAAAATAGATGATATTCTTGAATTCATGAATATTACAAGACTAAAAAATAGTCTTTGTGGTAGTTTAAGTGGTGGTGAACAACAAAAAGTCGCCATTGCTATGGCTCTACTTCAAGAACCAGAAGTTCTACTTTGTGATGAAATTAGTTCTGCTTTAGATACTAATAGTGAAAAAGAAATCTTTGCACTATTGAATAAATTGCGAACTACAACTGATATTTCAATTGTTATGATTTCACATAGTCTTTCATTACTTAAGAACTTTTGTGACAGAGTAGTAGTTATCGATGATTCTACTATAAAAGATATTGTCGTACCTAATAAAAATGCAAAAGATGATTACGACAGTAATTACTATAACTACGTAAAGGAGTTTTTACTAAATGATTGATTTATTTAAAGCCAATTACGATGGTATTATGAAAGCATTTTGGGAAACAAACTATATGATGATTTACTCAATGTTAACAGTATTTTTTATTTCCCTACCACTAGGTATTATGCTTTTTTCTTTCAGTCGTGATTATTTATTAAAAAATAGAGCAGTTTATGAAGGACTTAGCATTGCACTTAATGCCCTACGTAGTGTTCCATTTTTAATTTTTGTATTCATACTAATTCCTGTAAATAGATTTTTATTTAAAACATCTTTTGGGAATATTGCAGCAATCTTGCCACTTACTCTTGTTGGTGTAAGTATTTATGCTCGTTTTGTTGAACAAGCACTAATCAACGTTCCTAAAAAAATCGTTGATAGAGCTATTAGTATGGGAGCTACAAAAGTTCAAATTATTAGGTATTTCCTATTACCAGCTACAATGGATAACTTAATTTTATCATTCACCTACACTACAATTAGTTTATTAGCTTATACTACTGTAATGGGAGTTATTGGAGCCGGTGGTCTTGGTGAATTTGCATTCAGATATGGATACCAAGAATATAATTATGATTTAATGTACCTAATCGTAATAATATTTATAATCTATGTATTTATTATTCAATCAATAGGTTATGGATTAGCTAAACGTTTTACAAACAAGAAGGAGAAATAAAACCAATGAAAAAATTATTATCATTTGTTGCTAGCCTTTTAGCGCTTGTACTTGTATTAACTGCATGTTCTAGCAAAACTAGCGATAAAAAAGAAGAAAAACAAGAAAACAAAACAATTAAAGTTGCTGCTCATGTCCCACCATTTACTGACATGTTAGAATTAGTTAAAGAAGATTTACAAAAAGAAGGATACACTCTTGAAATTGTAAAAGTATCTGATAACGTTCAAGCTAATGTTGCTTTAGCAAATAAAGAAATCGATGCTAACTTCTTCCAACATGAACCATTCATGAAACAATACAATGAAAAAAATAAAACTAACTTAGTAGCTGTGGCAAAAGTTTATAACTCTATTCCAGCATTCTACTCAAAAACAGTTAAAAATATTAAAGATCTTAAAGATGGTGCTGATGTAGCAATTCCATCAGATGCATCAAACATGGCTCGTGCATTAAGATTATTAGCTCACGGTGGATTAATCACATTAAATGATCCAAACAGCTATAATGTAACTGTAAAAGATATTAAAGATAATCCTAAACACCTTAAATTCACTGAAGTTGGACTTTTAAACTTAAGTGATGCCTATGCAGAAAAAGATTTAGTTTTTAACTACCCAACTTACATTGCTAAATTAAACCTTACACCAATGAAAGATGGACTTCTAATGGAAGACAAAGCTGACTTTACATATGCTGGAGTACTTGCTGCTCGTGAAGATAACAAAGACGACGCTAAAATCCAAGCAGTTAAAAAAGCTTTAACTAGCCAAAAAGTTAAAGACTTCTTACAAAAGAATTTCGAAGGTAAAGCTACTGCAGCTTTCTAAAATATTAATTTTAACTAATCTATAATCTAAAAATAATCAACGAACTTACCTCTAAATAAAAAATATACATTTAAAATATATTCACAGGAGACAAACAATGAAAAAAATAATTTCATTTATTGCCAGCTTAACAGCTTTATTATTAATCCTAACAGCATGTTCAAGTAAAACTGAACCTAAAAAAGAAGAGAAAAAAGAACCTGTTACTGTAAAAGTAGCTTCTCACACTTCTCCAATGACAGATATGTTAGAAATGATTAAAGAAGATCTTAAAAAAGACGGTTACAACTTAGAGATCGTTAAAGTTTCTGATAACGTTCAAGCTAACGTTGCGTTAAACAATAAAGAAGTTGACGCTAACTTCTTCCAACACAAACCATTCATGGAACAATTTAACCAAAAAAATAACGCTAAACTTGTAGCTGTTCAACCTATTTACAACGCAACTGTATCATTCTACTCTAAAACTCTTAAAGATATTAAAGATCTTAAAGATGGTGCAGATGTAGCTATCCCTTCAGATCCAACAAACTTAGCTCGTGCTTTACGTTTATTAGATCACGCTAAAGTTATTACTCTTAAAGATCCAAATAGTTTCACAGTAACTGAAGCTGATATCAAAGATAATCCAAAACACCTTAAATTTACTAAAGTAAGCTTACTTAACCTAAACGAAGCATACAATGAAAAAGATTTAGTGTTTAACTACCCAACTTACATTTCTAAATTAGGATTAACTCCTGATAAAAATGGTCTAGCTCTTGAAAAAGCAGATGACTTAACATTCGCTATCTCACTTGTAGCTCGCGAAGATAACAAAGACGATGCTAAAGTAGCAGCTGTTAAGAAAGCATTAGCTAGTGAAAAAGTTAAAGAATACATCAACAAAGAACTTAAACCAAAAGGACACGCAACTCCTGCGTTCTAATATGAAGTAAAATACTTAGCAGACAATGTTTGCTAAGTATTTTTTACTTTACTATACCTTTATAACTAACTCTAATCACTCTATTTAACAATGTTCTATTAATTATATTTTTATGCTCTCAAATGCCAGTAGGCCCTCTCTTGAATAGACGGCAGAATAATATCTGATAACTTGCTAGCCCACCTATTCATAACAAAAAAAGAAACTGACTTTTACATCAGTTTCTTTTGATTAATTATCTTATTTGTGTAATTCTTTTTCGAAAGCTTCTCTAACTTGTCCTACAGAGAATCCGATGATTACTTGAATAGCTTTACCGTTACGAGCAACTCCAAGAGCTCCAGAACGTTTTAAGAATTCATCATCTTTTACTAAGCTTTCGTCTTTAACGTTAACACGTAATCTTGTTACACAGTTAGTAACATCTACGATGTTATCTTTACCACCTAAACCTTCTAAAATGATTACTGCTTGATCATCGTGAGTAGCTGCATCATCTCTAACTTCTGGTTTTGGTGCTTCTTTACCTTTTTCACGGTACTCTTGTTTAGAGTAAAGTTTTGTTTCAGCATCATCTGCTTCACGTCCAGGTGTGTTTAATTGGAATTTAAGGATTAAGAATCTAAATACGAAGAAGTAGATTACAGAAAATACTAATCCAATTACGATTTGAACGAATACTTGAGATGAGTGGTTTTTGAACATTGGTAACCAGTTAAGTGCTAAAAAGTCGATTAATCCACTTCCGAAGTTACCTACAACTCCAAATTGATACATAGTTGCTGACATTAATGCACCTAATACTGCGTGAGTCGCGAATAACATTGGTGCTGCGAATAAGAATGTGAACTCGATTGGTTCAGTGATTCCTGTTAAGAAACCAGTAAGTGCAGCTGGAACTAATAACCCTGCTACAACTTTTTTCTTGCTGTCTTTAGCTGTTACATACATAGCTAAAGCTGCTGCTGGTAAACCAAATACTTTTGAGTTACCGTGTAATGAGAATCCACCTTGAGGGAATAACTCTTTTAATGGAGTTGTGCTTTGAGAGAACTCTTGAATGTGTTGTACCCAGTAAGCTGTGATTCCATTTTCTACTACTGCTGGTCCAAACATGAATGGTCCATAGATAAAGTGGTGTAATCCTGTTGGGATTAAAATTCTTTCTAGGAATGTGTAAGTGAATACCCCTGCAACTCCAGAAACTTTTAAGAATCCTTGTAATGCAGCAATTCCTAGTTGAACTTTTGGCCATAATAAAGCTGTTAAGAATGCAGCTGGAATCATGATTAGGAACCCAACTAAGATAACGAATGTTGACCCTTGGAAAATTCCTAATAATTCAGGTAATTTTTTGTCAAAGTATCTGTTGTGGATCCATACTGAGATAGATGCAATAACGATAGAACCGATGATTGAAGTATCTAATGTAATTGCTCCAGCAATTCTTGTAATACCTGTAGGTAATTTAAGAGCTGGTGTTACATCTACTCCAAAGAATTTGAATTGAGTTAAGAATCCATTGATGAAGTAGTTGAAAACCATGTAGATTAAGAACGCTTCTAATGCAGCACGACCGTTTGCTTTTTTAGCAAGACCGATTGGAATACCAAGTGCGAACACTACTGGCATTTGATTAAAGATTGTCCATCCTCCTTGTTCAACTACGAACCAGAAGTTATACCAAAGTGTTCCTTCTGTCGCGATGCTCCCTACTAAGTTAGGGTTTTTAAAAATTGAAGTTAATCCAACTACTAATCCGAAGAATGCGAAAATAATAGATGGCATTAACATAGCGCCTCCAAAACGCTGAATCTTTTGTAACATAACATTTTCCTCCTTATAATTATTTTTCTGCTAATGTTACTTCTAAGCCATTATGATCAGAAATAATTGGATAATTATCGTCATTAAATATAACAAAACTTTCTTTTACATTCAACTTTCTATTTATAAATACATAATCCAATTTTTTCTGACACATAGAATCTTCCCAACCACTTATATTTTTATATACAGTAACTCCCCCATCTTTTTTCTCGGCTAATTCATAAGTATCGTATAATCCTTTATCAAGTATGTTTTTGTAGTCATCTACTTGATGGAAATAATCCGTATTGAAATCTCCCATGAAAACTTTAAGATTTTTGTTATCTGTATAATTAATTAGGTTGCTAAGATTTTGATCTATGTCTTCTCCTTTACAAGTCGGCAAATTCATATGACAACTGTAAAATTCTACGATCTCATCATTTACTTTAAGATCGACTTTTAAAATTTTTCTTGATTCAATAGAAGTTACAGTTTGTTGTGCCGTACAGTAGAAATCCTCTACGGCAACAACTTCACCCTTAGCTAATATAGCTAATCCTTCTTCGAATTTATCAAATCCTATGTGAGAATATGTCCAGTAATAGCTGTATCCATCCTCTCCATATTCCTTAATTTTATCTAATAATAATTTTCCGAAGTTATCTGTTTTTATCCCTTGTTGAACATCTTCACTATTAATCAATTGATTTACTTCTTGCATGGCAACCACGTCATAATTTTTTTCTACAATTACCTTAGCTAAAATATTTAATTTTTCAAGTTGATTTTCTTCTAACCAACTATGTACATTAATCGTTAATAGTTTCATATTATGTTCCCCTTTTCTTTATTTATTCCAAATATCTTCATTGTATTGAGCAATTGTACGGTCAGATGAGAAGAACCCTGCTTTTGCAATATTTACGATAACTTTCTTCATCCATAATTCACGGTTTTCGTAGTCTGCTAACATTTCTTCTTTCTTAGCGTAATATTCCTCAAAATCAATAAGTGTCATGAACCAATCTTTATTAAGTAGTTCGCTGTATAATCTTTCTAATCTTTCTTTGTTTCCAAGTTTTACTAATTCTTTAGAAACGATGAAGTCTACAACTTCTTTAACACCATCTTTTTCATAGTATTCTTTAGAAACATATCCTGCAGTTTCGTAAAGTTTAATGATTTCATCACTTTCTTTACCAAAGATGTAGATATTTTCACGTCCAACTAGTTCATCGATTTCTACGTTAGCTCCATCTAATGTTCCTAGAGTTAAAGCTCCGTTTAACATAAATTTCATGTTACCAGTTCCACTTGCTTCTTTAGAAGCTAACGAAATTTGTTCAGAAATATCAGTTGCCGGAATTAATTTTTCTGCAACACTTACGTTATAGTTTTCAACTAGGAATACATTTAAGTATTTGTTTACTTCTGGATCATTGTTAATTAATTCTGATAGACATAGAATTAAGTGAATGATATCTTGAGCTATAATATAAGCTGGTGCTGCTTTCCCACCAAAGAATACAGTAATTTTTCTTTCTGGTAATTTACCATTTTTAATATCTAAGTATTTTTTGATTACATATAAAGCGTTCATTTGTTGACGTTTATATTCGTGAAATCTCTTGATTTGTGTATCAATAATACTGTTTTCATCTAATTCGATACCTTGAGTTTCTTTTAGGTATTCTTTAAGAACAAGTTTATTCTCATGTTTAATTTCTTCTAATTTAGCTGCTACTTCTTTACTATCAACAAATGCTAATAATTTTTCTAATTTAGTTGCATCTGTTAAATATTCATCTCCAATTAGATCTTTTAAGTATGCTGCTAACGATCTGTTAGAGAACTCTAACCAACGTCTGAATGTAATACCATTTGTTTTGTTATTAAATTTCTCTGGGTATAACTCATAGAAGTGTTTTAACTCAGAGTTTTTAAGAATTTCAGTGTGTAGGTATGCAACCCCATTTACACTGTTAGAGAAGTGAATATCCATGTTTGCCATGTGTACTCTGTCATCTTTATCGATGATTTGAATATCTTCACCTTCATATTTTTCTCTAATTACAGCATCTAATTGTTTGATGATTGTTACTAGGTGTGGTACCACTTCTTCTAAATATGCTAATGGCCATTTTTCTAGAGCCTCAGCTAAGATAGTGTGGTTTGTGTAACCAGTCATTTTTTGAACGATTGTGTAAGCTTCTTCAAATTCAATTCCGTGTTTTTCAGTTAATAATCTGATTAATTCAGGAATTACCATACTTGGGTGAGTATCGTTAATTTGAATATATGCATACTCATATAAGTCGTGTACATTACTTCCTTTAGCAATTGCTTCATCTAAAATTAATTGAGCTGCATTTGACACCATGAAGTATTGTTGATAAATACGTAGTAATTCACCATTTTTATCACTATCATCTGGATATAAGAATAATGTTAAGTTCTTCTCAATTTCAGTTTTATCGAAACTAATACCATTTTCAATGATACTGCTATCTACTGATTCAATATCAAATAGGTTTAGATAGTTTTTAGTATCTTTTTTATATCCTAATACGTCAATTCTTTTTAGAGTTGAAGTTAGGTTGAAGTTTTTAAATGGCACTGTATATTTAACATCAGTATCTCTTAACCATGAAGAATCTTCAATCCAGAAGTTTGGTTCAGCATGTTGTTCATTTTTAACAAATACTTGTCTGAATAATCCACAGTGGTAGTTTAAACCTACACCGTCTCCGTTAATTCCTAGTGATGAAATTGAATCGATGAAACAAGATGCAAGACGTCCAAGACCTCCGTTACCAAGTGATGGTTCTAATTCTGCTTCCTCAACATCACTAAGACGTTTGTTAGCTGCGTTTAATTCTTTTTCAATTTCTTCATAGATTCCTAAGTTAATTAGGTTATTTGATAATAGTTTACCAATTAAAAATTCTGCTGAAATGTAGTAAACTTTTTTCTTATCATTATTTTGAGCTTTCTTGTCAGCTTCTTCTTTTACATAGTTTAATAGTTGTTTATAAATTTCTTTGTTATCTAAAGTACTTAGTTCTTTACTTGTATTATCTAATACATATTTACTAAATGACATTTTATACCCTCTCTCTTGAATATCTTACTGTAATATTTCTTAAAAATTCTTTTCTTTCTTCAGTTAAATCTTCTGCAAGCATTCTCCACTCCCAGTTTCCTCCAACTGTTGATGGAACGTTCATTCTACTTGTTGCATCTTTATCTAACAAATCTTGCATTGTTACGATTGCATAATCACTTACTGAAGAATAGATTCCTCTAATCATTGCTTCTGTGATTTTCTCATCATCACGACGATTTAGATAGTCAGAAACTAATTTTCTTTCTGATTCGCTAAGTTTTTCATACCATCCATTAACTACATCATTATCATGTGTTCCTGTATAAGCAACACTGTTTTGTGTGTAATGATGTGGACGATCTAAATTATCTTCTCCTGGGAAAGCAAATTGAAGAATCTTCATACCTGGATACCCAGAATCATCTAATAATTTTTCTGCTTTTTCATCAATAAACCCTAGATTTTCTGCGATAATCGGTAAATCTCCTAATTGCTCTTTAATTTTTTGGAATAATTCAATTCCCGGTCCAGCTTCCCAAGTACCGTTAACTGCATTTTCAGCATCTCTATCGATTTGCCAGAAATCAGAGAATCCTTTGAAATGGTCTATACGAAGCACATCATAGATTTTGAAACTTTCTTGAACTCGATAAATCCACCATGAGAATTCTTGTTCTTTATGTTTTTTCCAATCATATATTGGATTACCCCAAAGTTGTCCTGTAGGGCTGAAATCATCTGCTGGACAACCGGCTACATAAAGTGGTTCATTGTTTTCATCAACTTTGAACAATTCAGGCATAGTCCACATTTCAACACTATCAGCACTTACATAAATTGGCATATCTCCAATAATTTTAACTCCTTTACTATTAGCATATTCCTTTAATGCTAACCATTGTTTAAAGAAGAAATATTGTGTAACTGTATAGTATCTTATACTATCTTGAAGTTCAGTACGATATTTTTCACGTGCAGTTTTATCCGCTCTTTTTATTTCTTCATCCCAGTGAATAAAACTCTTATATCCAAAACTTTCTTTTATCGCCATATATTCAGCATAATCAGCTAACCAACTTGAATTCTCAGCTTCAAATTTTTCAATCTCAGTTAATACTTTACTATTTTTAATTGTGTTAGCAACTGCTTTTTCTAGAATAGGTCTTCTAGCTTCAAATAATAGTGCATAATCAACTTTTTCAGGATTTTCTCCAAAGTTAACACCTGCATAATCACTTTCTTCTAATAATCCATCTTCTTTTAATAATGAAAAATCAATTAGATTTAAGTTCCCTGCAACTGCTGAAAAACTTTGATAAGGTGAATCTCCATAACTTGTAGTTGTTAGTGGTAAAATTTGCCAATATGTTTGTTTTGTTTCTTCTAAAAAGTCTACAAAATCATATGCACTTTTACCAAATGTTCCTATTCCAAATTGTCCTGGTAATGATGTGATATGCATCAAAACACCACTTGAACGTTTTGTCATTCTTTTTTTCCTCCGTTATTATTTATAACTTGTCTTTACAAAATAAGTTTTTATTACTTAACAATAATTATTATAATAAAACACTTTCACTTTGTCAACAACATTTATGTAATTCTTTTTCTTTTCTTCTTGAACATATACGTAAATGTCTCGAAACGCATAAAAGATAACTTTAATTCTTGCATTTTATATGAACTGCATTTATAATTAAGTAGATAAATTTTGCGAGGAAAACAATATATGAGTAAATACAAAAAAGTCTATACGGACTTAAAAGAAAAAATAGATACTCGTTTTTATAAGCGTAATACTGAATTACCAAGTGAAAATGAGCTAGTTAAAGAATATGGTTATTCTAAAGATACGATAAGAAAAGCCTTATCTTTACTTGAAATCAATGGTTATATACAAAAAATAAAAGGAAAAAACTCCTTAATTCTTGGACATGGAAGAATAAAAAATAATTATCTCGGTAATATAAAAACTTCTTCAGAATTAAATATTGATGGAAAATATGAAATTAAAACTACCCTTGAATCTTTATATATAATTCAAGGAGATAAAAAAATAATGGATATTTTTGGAGCTAACGAAAATAATGATTTTTATAGAGTTAGTCGTAGTAGAATAATAAATGGTGAACGTCTTGAATATGAAGTATCATATTTCGACCGCAAGCTTGTTCCATTCATTAACAAAGACATAGCAGAATCTTCTATTTATAAATATTTAGAAAAAGAATTAGGCTTAAATATTACGCACTCAAGACGCGAAATATCTTTTAGATATGCAACAGAAGAAGAAAAACAGCATATGGACTTAGGTGAATATAATATGGTAGCCGTTGTTGAAAGTATCACTTATCTATCAAACGGAAATATTCTCCAATATGGAATATTAAGCTACAGACCTGACAAATTCACATTTGTAACTATGGCGAAAAGATAATAACGACTCATAAATTACGATTTTATACAGATAAAATTTATAGAGTCGTTCTTTTTCTTGTTTTTAATTTTAAACTAAACTTACTGTTTTAGTTGTAGCTTGCGACACCTTCATATCTTTTGCTATCTCAAAAGGATATTCCGTTTAGAAAATAAGCCTGTAGTCTTATTTTCTCGCAGTGAAACACAAAAGTGTTTCACTTCAGCTACTACAAAACAGTAAATAATGCCTAATAATTAAGTTTTAAATATTATTAATTTTACTCAAATATTTTGAAATGGTGAAAATGGAACTTGGAAAGTTCCATCGGTAAAATTAAGACTAAAGGCTTAATTTTAAGGTGTAATATCCACTTTAATTGTCTAAATGACAATTAAAGTTAGATGGAACCATCCGCCACCTTACTTAAAATATTTGAATAGTAAAATTAAATTATCTAAATATACACAAAAAACTGATAAAGGAAAATTGTTCCTCTATCAGTTTTTATTTTATCCGAGATTATTTTAATCTTTCTTCTAATTCTGCTTTTAAGTCTTCAAATCCAGGTTTTCCAAGAAGTGCAAACATATTTTTCTTATACGCTTCTACTCCAGGTTGGTCAAATGGATTCAATCCTTGCATGTATCCAGAAATACCTACAGCTTTTTCAAAGAAGTATACTAAGTATCCAAATGTAAACTCACTCATATCTGGAAGTTCTACTACAAAGTTAGGTACTCCACCATCTGTATGAGCAAGAAGAGTTCCTTCAAATGCTTTAGTATTTACAAAATCCATAGTTTTTCCAGCAAGATAATTAAGTCCATCTAAGTTATTTTCAGCTTCTTTAAGCTCAATATCTTTATTTGGAGATTTAACTTTTAAGATAGTTTCAATTAGAATACGACGTCCTTCTTGAACATATTGTCCCATAGAGTGAAGATCTGTTGAGAAGCAAACACTTGATGGATATAATGATTTTCCATCTTTACCTTCAGATTCACCATAAAGTTGTTTCCACCACTCATTAAAGTAAACCATTGATGGTTCATAAGAAACAAGAATCTCGATTAATTTACCTTTTTGTTGTAATACGTTACGCATTACAGCATATTGATAAGCTATATTCGTACTTAAGTCTGGTGTAGAAAGTTCATCTTGAGCTAATTTTGCACCAGCCATCATTTTATCAATATCAACACCACTTACAGCAATTGGAAGTAATCCTACTGCAGTAAGAACTGTGAAACGCCCACCGATATCATCAGGTACTACAAATGTTTCATAACCTTCATCATCAGCTAGTGATTTTAATGCTCCACGAGCTTTATCAGTAGTAGCAAAGATTCTTTCTCTTGCTCCTTCTTTTCCATATTTTTCCTCTAATAGTTCTTTGAAAATACGGAATGCAATCGCAGGCTCAGTAGTTGTACCAGATTTAGAAATCACATTTACAGAGAAATCTTTTCCTGTAGTTTTTAAGTAATTAACTAATTCTTGAGTATAACTTGAAGAAATAGTATGACCTACGAAGAAAATTTGAGGTGCCTTTCTATCTTTCTCATAAAAGTTATAGAAACTATCATTTAACATTTCAATAGCTGCACGAGCTCCTAAGTATGATCCACCAATTCCGATAACAACAAGTACATCAGAGTTACCTTGAATTTTTTTACTAGCTTCTTTAATTCTAGCGAATTCTTCTTTATCATAGTTAGTTGGTAAATCTACCCAACCTAAAAAGTCACTTCCCACTCCCGTTTTATTATGTAATTGATCGTGAGCAACTTTCACATAACCTTCCATATTTTTCACTTCTTGTTCGTTAAAGAAGTTTAGTGCTTTCGAATAGTCAAAATTTAAGTGCATTTTTGTTCTCCTTATTTGTTTTTTCATCTTTTATTATAAATCATTGTTGGCTTATCGTCTATAATATAATCATAAATTAATTCAGAAACTTTATCCGCATTATGCCTAATTGTATTATTATCAACGATTCCTACGTCATTATTTTTTATTAATTTTATTCCTAGCTCTTGTATTTTTTCTTGATCGATTTTGACCGGTTCTTGTTTTTCTTTGTGATATTTCGATAAAATACTATCATCAAACTCACGTGAATTTGCAATTACCAAATCAAAAATATTCTCTTCTACATGTTTATTTATTGCAACGACATGATCAGAAACTGAATAATTATCCGTCTCTCCATGCTGAGTCATAACATTACAAACATATATCTTCTTAGCATTACTTTCTCTTATTTTTTCTGAAACTTTAGATATAACTAAATTAGGTATTATAGACGTATATAAGCTACCTGGTCCCATTATAATATAATCTGCCTGTTCAATAGCCCTTAATACATCTTCATTTGGTTTAACCCTAGAAGGAGTGATATACACATGATCTATTACTCCTCCAGCTTCAGTAATCGAAGATTCCCCCCTTATTATTTCACCTGTTGATAGTACTGCGTTTAGAGTCGCTATATCATTAGTTGTAGGCAAGACAGTACCACGCACATTTAAAATTCTACTCATAACTTTTACTGCTGTAGAAAAGTCACCGTGTATATCCGTCATAGCCGCTATCATTAAATTACCTACCGGATGTCCCTTAACCTCACCACTATCAAAACGATATTGGAACATTTTCTCTAAATACGGCTCTACATCCGATAATGCTGCTATAACATTTCGAATATCTCCTGGTGAGGGAATATTCATATCACTTCTTATCTTTCCAGAGCTTCCTCCATCATCTGCTACCGTTACTATTGCTGTTATATCAAGAGGATATTTTTTTAATCCTCTTAAAAGAACCGATAATCCAGTTCCTCCACCGATAGTAACTACTTTTACTTTAGTACTCATCTTCTTACCTACCCTTATTAATATCTCTATGTTCTAAGTATACTCTATATCCTAATTTTGAAATATCTTCATGTAGTCTTCTTGCAACACTTACAGAACGGTGCTTTCCACCTGTACAGCCCACAGCTATTGCAACTTTATCTCTTCCTTCATATTGATATTTATCTACCATATACGTCATAAGATCTAAATACTTATCATAAAACTCTTGAGTAACTTCATCATCAAAAACAAAATTATACACTTCGCTATCCTGCCCAGTTTTTTCTCTAAGTTGATTTGTATAAAATGGGTTTTTTAGAAAACGAACATCAACAATGTTATCAGCATCTATCGGTACCCCATATTTATATCCAAAACTAGAAATTGTAATATGATAACTATCTTTTTTCTCGATTCCAAAATCTTCTAGTATTCTCTTCTTCAAATCTTTTACAGTTGTGTTAGTAGTATCATAGATATAGTTAGCAATACCTTTCACTTCATCCATATCTTTTCTTTCTTGAGAAATACCCTCAAGCAAACTAAACTCCGTAGACAATGGATGATTTTTCCTAGTCTCTTTATATCTATTAACTAACACTTGATCATCACTATCCAAGAATATTATTCTAACATCAAAATACTCACTGTGTTGTATTTTTTTTAATAATTCTTTTAAATTTACAAAGAGATGTTTACTTCTAATATCTATGCTTATCGCTGTCTTATCAATCTCTTTTTCTTCAATTATTCTTAAGAAATCTTCCACTACTAATCCAGGTAAATTATCTGTGCAAAAATATCCTTGATTTTCAAAAACTTCTAATGCTGTATTTTTCCCTGCTCCACTTATTCCTGTAATAATAACTAACTTTTTCTTCATAGTTTCACATCCATTATATAATATTCTATAAGTTTATGGAATAATAAATTCAGTTTAACAAAGAAATAATAAACTGCTCCATTTCTCTATTGTACAACATTTCTATATATTTGTGTAGTATTTTAAAATATTAAAAAATAAAACTACCGCAAGAAATATCTTACAGTAGTTTTATATTAATTACGAATTGTTTCTACTTCTATTAGTAGTGTTTGTACCATTTGTCCTATTAGTCGTTGTTCCCGTTGTGTTCCTTCTTGTTGTAGTGTTACTATTCGAAGAACCATTTTGATTCCTAATAATTGTAGTATTGTTATCATCCGAATCATTATCATTTCTACTACTATTATTATCATTATTGTTATCGTTATTATTTCTTCTTTCTTGTTCTTCTTGATTACGTTTATTCTCTTCTTCAATCTGACGACGCTCGCTTTCAGAAATAACTTTAACTCCTCCATTTATAGATCCGACATTACCAGGAACTGAGAATCCTTTTGGCGGATGAATACGAACTATATTTTGCATATTAATTCGATATAATGCTTGTGTTTTTTGCGTATCATCTTGAGTCATAAACTTAGTTGGACCATCTATAGCGTCAAACCCTTGCCATACAGCCAGTGTATAATTACTAGTATATCCAATTGTCCAAGAATCTTTTGAATAGTTATCAATATCGAAACCATACTTTTGAGCTTCTCCTTCACCAAAAGTTGTAGTTCCAGTTTTAACTGCCATATCAGCTCCACTAATTCGAGCAAACCCTGCATTTCCATTTACAACATTTCTAAGCATTGATGTCATAATATAAGCTGTAGATTCTTTAATAACTCGTTTTCTATCATCTGTACTGAAACTCTTAATTTCAGTTCCCTCACTATCATAAACCTTTTTAATAGCTTTAGGAGTCGCGTAATATCCTCCATTACTAAACGGAACATATGCTCCTGCCATTTGTAATGGTGAGAATCCATCTCCACTTCCTCCAATAGGAGTTGTGATAGAATCATCTGTAATATTCATTCCTACATTTGCGGCATATTGTTTTACTCTATTAAATCCAACTTCCTGATATGTTTTAACAGCAGGAATATTGTAAGACCAAACTAAAGCGTTATTTATAGTAATATTACCGTGGAATTGTCTATCCCAGTTTTGAATTTGCGATCCTTGGATTTTACTATCATTAACAGTATGATCAGAACCCCAATTTAAGTATTCAATCGCTGGTCCATATGCAAGTATTGGTTTGATAGACGAACCAGGTTGCAGTTTTGCTTGTGTTGCAATGTTAAACCCATGGAATGTTTGTTTTTTACCACCGTATAATGCAGCAATACCACTATTCTCGTTATTTAATACAACCATCGCAACATTGCTAGCTTGTTTAATTCCAGCATAATTTGAATTTACACTTTCAGTTAATGTATCTTGAATTTTCGAATCAAAGTTTGTATAAATTTTCAATCCAAGATTCAATACATCTCCTTCATAGTCTTTATACTCTTTACTATTTTTCAATTCAGCAACTATTTGGTTCATATATGATGTATATTTAGAATCAAATTCACTTGATAATAATACACGTTCACTTTCATCACGTTTAATTATTCCAGATAATACATCTGTTTTTTGAGCAGCTGTAGCATCCGCTTCAGTAATTTTACCATGATATTGCATTAGATATAATACTGTATCACGACGTGATTTTGCAGCCTCCGGATTATCATATGGGTTATATGTATTTGGATGCTGAGGCATACCTGCTAAAAGAGCCATTTGCGGAAGAGTTAATTGATTCAAGTCTTTTCCATAATAATATTTAGCTGCTGTTTTTAAACCATATACTCCATCAGAATAATATATTCTATTTACATACATTGTAAATATTGATTCTTTATCATAGTTTTGTTCAAGTTTATACGCTAAGTATGCTTCTTGAACCTTACGTTTTACACTCTTATTATCATCTAAGAACGTTCTTTTAATTAACTGCTGAGAAATTGTAGATGCCCCTTGCGAACCAAATCCACTAGTAAGGTTAGATACTACTGCACCTATTAAACGTCTAAAGTCAACAGCTCCGTGTTCAAAGAATCTGTTATCCTCTGTAGCTAAAATTGCATCCTGCATTTTTTCAGGAATGTCTGCCGTTTCTAAATTTTCACCGATTTGATTTCCTAATTTTGCTACTTCATTGTTATTTGCATCATAAACTATTGTTCTAGAATTATTATCTAGTATTTTTGAATCAAATGCTGGTGCCTGATAAATCCAAAACACACATAATAAGAATAAAGATATAATAGCAACACTAGCTGCATACAATCCATACCTTAATATTTTCATCCATAATACCTTATTATTCTTTTTAGAATTAGGATTACTTATTCTATTTGGCCCTATTGGTCGTCTAGGTCCTCCAGATCCATTACCTCTTGCCTGTTGAGAATTTCTCGGTTGAGATGGAGGTAACGTTTGTCTTTGATTTGTACCTTGAGGTCTTTTAGGTGGTACAGGACGACTTGAGCTTGGTCCTCCTCTTCTCATAATTTCTTCATTTGTTAATGGTCGTCTAGGTTGACCACTATTTATTGGATTATTATTTCCTCTAGATATATATCCACCTGGCATGACACTCTTTCTTTCTTGAGAGTGCCTATCTTTTCTCGATAACCGATTATTATTATTTTCTGCCATAGCATATCCTCTCTTTTTTTATATATTTAAACTTTCACTTTATTCATATTTATTTTTCATAATAAAATGGTATAATATACTACATTAATTTTAATGTATATTTGAAAAAAAATCAATTTTCTTTGCATATATTAACTATTATTTAACAATATTGTAATATAAGAAAAGGTTATTAAATTATATAATTGTTAATTAATATTAAACTTAAATCATTTATTATTTTACTTTAAACTACAATATAATTTATAAACAAAAAGAAGCTAGTTTTATACCAAGCCAAGAAAATCAGACTAGGAAATCTAACTTTCTGAGATCAGCTTGCATACAATAATAGCTTCTTCTTAAATTTTTTATTTAGTTTGTAGAACTTCAATACCATCGATAGCTGCTTTAGCCGCTGCTATTCTCGCAATTATCACTCTATATGGCGAACAAGATACGTAACCTAATCCTATTTTAGAGCATAATAGGATCGATTTTTCATCTCCTCCATGCTCTCCACAAATTCCTAGCTTAATATTAGGCTTAACAGTTTTAGCTTTTTCAACTGCAATTCTCATAAGTTCTAATACTCCACTTTCATCTAAGTGAATAAATGGATCAGACTCTAATATATTTTTTTTCTTATAAATATCAATAAATTTCTCGGCATCATCTCTAGAATAACCATATGTTAGCTGAGTTAAGTCATTAGTTCCAAAACTAAAGAAGTCTGCATGTTTAGCAATCTTATCAGCAATTATGCATGCGCGTGGTATTTCAATCATAGTTCCCACTTTATAATTGAAATCTTCATTATACAATTGAATCTCTTTTTCTATCAGTTCCACTATTTTCTCACGCAACACTGCAAGTTCTTTTTCTAAACCTACTAAAGGAATCATAATTTCAACATTTACTTCTATTCCTTCTTTACGGGCTCTAATCGCCGCTGCACTAATTGCTTTTGTTTGCATTAAGTAAATTTCCGGATACGTAATACCAAGTCGACAGCCACGATGCCCCATCATAGGATTGAATTCAGCAATACTAGCAATTTTCGCTTCTAATTGATTAACACTTACCCCTATTTCCTCGGCAATAACTTTTATAGTATTTTCATCTTTTGGTAAAAATTCATGAAGTGGTGGATCTAATAATCTTATATTAACAGATTTCCCTTTTGCCACTTTAAAAATTCTATAAAAATCTTCACTTTGAATTGGCTGTAGTCGATCTAAGAATCTAATTCTCTCATGAGTATCACTCGCTAAAATCATTTTTCTAACTAAACTTATTCTATCTTCTTCAAAGAACATATGTTCAGTTCTACATAATCCGATTCCTTCAGCTCCAAAATCAAACGCAACTTTAGCATCAATTTCATTATCAGCATTTGCTAATACTTTAAGACTCCTAATCTCATCAGCCCATCTTAAAAGTTTATTGAATTTATCGCTGAATCTAGCATCAATTTTATCAACTTCACCTAGATAAACTTTACCACTACTTCCATCAACAGAAATAGTATCTCCTTCTTTTAATATGTTATCTGCAATTTTCAATGTTTTTTCACTGTAATTAATAATCATATTTTGGCAACCGCAGATACAACATTTCCCCATTCCTCTTGCTACTACAGCAGCATGTGATGTCATACCTCCACGCAAAGTAACAATTGCCTCCGAACTAATCATACCTTCAATATCTTCTGGGGAAGTTTCTTCTCTTACTAAAATGACAGGTTTTGTTTTCGCCGCTTCTACTGCTTCTTGTGCTGTGAAATAAATACCACCTACTGCCGCTCCAGGTGATGCTGCTAATCCTTGAGTTAATTGTTTAGCTTCTTTTAATAATTTTTCTTCAAATGTGGCATGAAGAAGTTTATTAATCTCTTCCGTTCCTAATCTTAAGATTGCTTCTTCCTTAGTAATAACACCTTCTTCTACCAATGAAACGGCAACTTCTACAACAGCATTTGGAGTTCTTTTCGCATTCCTTGTTTGAAGAATATATAGTTTCCCATCCTCAATAGTAAACTCAATATCTTGCATATCTTTATAATGTTTCTCTAGTTTTTTAGATATTTCCTCAAATTCTTTATATAAATGTGGCATATCATCTTTTAAAACACTAATATTCTTCGGTGTTCTAATACCAGCCACTACGTCTTCACCTTGTGCATTAATCAAATATTCACCAAACAACTTATCTTCACCAGTGACTGGATTTCTACTAAACGAAACTCCAGTGCCACAATTATCTCCCATATTTCCAAATACCATAGCTTGAATATTAACAGCAGTACCTAGTTTATCACTTATATTATGAAGTCTTCTATACACTTTAGCACGGTTATTATTCCATGATTTAAAAACAGCCTCTATAGCTAACATAAGCTGCTCTTTTACACTCATAGGGAATTCGCGACCTACTTCTTTTCTATAGATTTCCTTAAACTCTTCAACAATATTGAATAAGTCCTTTTCATTCATATCACTATCCTGTTCATAGCCATTCTTACTTTTAACTCTTGTTAAAACTTCTTCAAATTTATACTTTTCAACATTCATTACAACATCAGAAAACATTTGAATAAATCTTCTATAACTATCATAAGCAAATCTATAATTATTATTTTTCTTAGCTAATGCTATAGTAGTCTCATCATTTAAACCAAGATTCAAAATTGTATCCATCATACCGGGCATAGAGTATACCGCACCACTACGTACAGATACCAATAATGGATTATCAATACTTCCTAATCTTTTACCAATATCTTTTTCTAAAATCTCAAGTTGCTCATTAATTTGTTTTAAAATTTCAGGTTTAATCCTCTCACCATTTTCATAATAACTATTACAACTTTCAGTAGTAATAGTAAAACCGGGCGGAACATTTATCCCTAAACTTTTCATCTCTGCAAGGTTAGCACCTTTCCCACCTAATAAAGATTTCATATCTTTATTTCCTTCACTGAAATTATAAACATATTTTTTTAACATTTTAATATCCCCCTATAGAAACTCCATCACTTTATGAAATTTCTCTATATAATTCTTTGCTAAATCACTAATCCTCGTTCTCTCATAATTGCTATAATTAATTCCGCTGTTTCTTCAATAGCCTTATTCTCAACATCAATTATCGGGCATCCAAGTTTTTCCATTACTTCTATTGCATATTCCAACTCTTCGAAAATTTGGATTTCATCTGTATAATCTGTATTTTCATCAACTCCGAGAGTTTTAAGCCTCTCTTCTCTTAGCTTATTAAGTTGTTCAACAGAATTTGTTAAACCAATAATTTTTCTTTTTACTTCATATAATTGTTCTGGTAATACCAATCCTTGAACTATCGGTATATTCATAACCTTTATGTTTCTATTTGCAAGGTATAAACTTAAAGGAGTTTTTGAAGTTCTCGATACTCCTAAGATAACTATATCCGCTTCCCTTAGTCCATTAATATCCTTTCCATCATCATATTTCACAGCAAATTCCAAAGCATCAACTCTCTTAAAATACTCCACTCCCATCTTCCTATTTAGCCCCGGATTCCCTTTAGCTTTTACTCCAAGCTTATCTTCAAAAGCACTAAGCATTTCACTTAAAAGATCTATTACCTTTATATTTTTTTCTAAACCTTTTTTCTTTATATATTCAGATAAAGTAGCATCCACTAAAGTTTGAACTATTACATCGCCTTCTTTAGCATTAGATATAATACAATCTACTTTTTCAACAGTACAAACATTAGAATTTTTTAATACTTTATATTTCACATCTCCATAGGAAAACTGAACTAGTGCTGCATCAACAACATCTTTAGCTGTATTACCTATTGAATCTGAAATTATATGTACAGTTAACATATTATCCCTCCAGTATTTCTAACAATAACTTTATTAAAGTAGTTTTTGATATTTTCCCAACGACCACCTTCCCGTCATCTTCATCTCTTACAACAGGTAAGCAATCTATCTCATGTGAAATCAACTTTCTTAATGCATCACTCACTAACTCATCTTCATAGATATATATTACATTCGGTACTCTAGTCATAGCCAGTGCTATAGGAAGATTTTGCCCATCAGCATTTCTAGCTAATTTCAACATATCCTTTCTTGATGTGACACCTGCAAGATGATTTTTCTCATCAACAATAAAAATTGTTCCTACATCATAAACAAACAACTTTGATAATACATCTGAATAATTCGCTGTAGTTTTGGCAGTTATTGCTATCCCCATTACATCTTTTACTAATTTACTTTTTACTTCCTCACGTTGCTCTCCTGGTGAAAAGTTATAATTGTAATAATACCCAACATTTGGTTTGGCTTCTAAAATTTCTAACATCCCTAATACAGCCAAATCATTTCTCAATGTAGACTTTCCAAGTTCCAATTTTTCAGCTATCTCATCACTTGTTATCGGTTGAAAATTCTTTACTATTTCAATTATAGCTTTGTGTCTTTCTGTAAGTTTCATTCTGCCTCCTTCTTGTATTATAATTTGTATTATACAATATATTACACATTAATTCAAGGATAAAACTTAAATAATGTGTAATAACTTTTAAAAAATATAACATAACTCTAGGAGTCGTCTATGAAGTCACATACAATCTATAATTTTAAACATATTATTTATAAATATATAAAAAAAGAGTTACTCGATATCTATTTTATTTAATTTTAAGTGTGTATGTGTTATAATAATCTTAATAATAAATTGAGGGGAAATATTGCATGTCAAAATTATCAAAACTATTTGCAATCGGTACAGGAATAACCGTTGCTAATTATTATTCAAAAAATCCAAACAAGGTTGAAGAACACGCTGAGTATGTTAAGAGAAAATCTAAAGATTATTACGGATACACACGTTGCATGATTCGTTACACTAAAAAGAACGGTGTTGAAGAAGCTGCAATCTATCTTTATAATGACTTAGTAAAAAATCTTAAAAAAGCTAAAGACGCTTTAGAAAACAAATACAACGATGCTGTTGATTACGGAAAAGAACTATCTAACAATATCACAGATATTAAAGAACATGTTTCTAACGTTAAAGAATACACTGCAGAAGTTAAAGAAAATTTAGGAGAAGCTAAAAAAATTGTTGAAGACTTCAAGCCATCAGTTGAATTATACAAAGAAAAAGCAATGGCTTCTTTAGAAAAAATTAAAGATCAAGTATCGAATATCAAAAAAGACGTTAACGAATCAAATGTTCAAGAAAAAGTTGAAGATTTCACTAATAAATCAACTGAAACTCTAGACACTGTAAAAGAACGTGTTGAAACTGAAGTATTAAACAATACTACTGAACAAGAAGAAAAATAATATAACGAGGATTTAAGATAAATCTACTATCACTAAATGCTCTTCCTAAAACAGGAGAAGCAGTTAAAAATTATGGTGTATACATTGACATAATCATAATAATCGCTATAATTTTCTTCTTAATCTGGAGAAAAAAGAATAATAAAGACGATTAAAAACTCTAAGCTAGGTAAAACTAGCTAGAGTTTTTTTTTACAGTTAATCTATATCTATTCGTTACATAATAAATAAAAGAGTGATCCGATAAAATCTATACGATTTTCGAATCACTCTCTTTTATCTTATACTATTTTAAGTTATCTAATGCAGCTATTCTTTCTTTAACACTATCATATTGTTCTTGATATGTTGCTTGTTTTTCTTTTTCTTTAGCTACAACCGCCTCTGGAGCAGAACCAACAAATTTTTCATTAGAAAGTTTTTTGTTTACTCTATCTAATTCTTGTTGTAATTTTTCTAATTCTTTTCCTAGACGTTCTTTTTCTTTATCTACATCGATTAAATCACTTAATGAAACGTAGATTTCAGCACCTGGTAAAATACGACTAATATCAGTTTCACTTGCTTCTACTTCGCGTTCTATAATAAGTTCGCTAGGACGAGCAAATTTCTCTAAGTACGCACTACCACTTAATAGTACTTCTTTTACACTATCTTGTGAATATTTAATCTTAATAGGAATCTCACGAGACATAGGAGCGTTCACTTCACTACGTATGTTACGCACTGCTGTAATTACATCTTGGATGAATTGCATATCTTCTGTTTCTTTTTCAAATACTAGACTAGCATCAACTTTAGCAAATTCACTAGTTACAATACTATCTCCTGTGTGAGGAATGTGTTGCCAGATTTCTTCAGTTACGAATGGCATAAACGGATGTAACATTTTTAGAGAAGCATCAAGTACATATACTAAAATAGATTTAGTAGTTTTCTTCGCAGCTTCATCTTCACCATTTAATGAAATTTTAGCAATTTCAATATACCATGAACAGAATTCTTCCCATACGAAGTTGTATAGAATACGACTTGCTTCACCAAACTCATATTTTTCAAATAATCTTTCGAAGTCTTCAATAGTTTTAGCAAGTTTTGTTAAGATATATTTATCAGCTAATGTTTTTTCTCCAGTTAAATCAATATCACTGTATTCGAAACCTTCAAGATTCATAATTACGAAACGAGAAGCGTTCCAAATTTTATTGATATAGTTCCAACTTGCTTCGATTTTCTCAGTTGAATAACGTAAGTCTTGACCTGGTGTTGAGTTAGTAGCTAAGAAGTAACGTAAGCTATCAGCTCCATATTGTTCGATTACTTCCATTGGATCTACACCATTACCAAGTGATTTACTCATCTTACGCCCTTGTTCATCACGAACTAAACCGTGGATTAAGCAATCTTCAAATGGACGTGATCCAGTAAATTCTAAACCTTGGAATACCATACGAGCAACCCAGAAGAAGATGATGTCATATCCAGTTACTAGACAGCTATTTGGATAATAACGTTTGAAATCTTCACTTTCTAAATCAGGCCATCCTAATGTAGAGAATGGGAATAATGCTGAAGAATACCAAGTATCAAGAACGTCTTCATCTTGAACATAGTTTTCAATATCTTTTGGTGGGTTTACATCAACATAAACTTCACCAGTTTCTTTGTGATACCATGCTGGAATACGGTGTCCCCACCATAATTGACGAGAAATACACCAGTCTTGGATATTTTCCATCCAAGTATTTAATGTATTTTCAAAACGAGGTGGATAGAAGTTAACTTTTCTATCTGCATCTCTTTGATTTTCTAATACTTTATCAGCAAGAGGTTTCATGTCAACGAACCATTGTTTAGAAAGGTATGGTTCAACAACCGCACCACTACGCTCAGAGTGTCCTACTGAGTGAAGATGTTTTTCAATCTTGAAGCATACTCCGCTTTCTTGTAAATCAGCGATAAGAGCCTTACGACATTCGAAACGATCCATACCATTATACTTATCAGCATGTTCATTCATAACAGCACCTTCATCCATAACGATAATACGTTCTAGGTTATGACGTTCTCCTACTTCGAAGTCATTTGGATCGTGGGCAGGAGTTATTTTAACTACCCCACTTCCGAAATCTTTTTCTACATATTCATCTGCAATAACAGAAATTTCTTTGTTTGTTACTGGTAAAAGAACTGTTTTACCAATATATTTTTGATATCTTTCATCTTCAGGATGAACAGCAACCGCAGTATCTCCAAATAGAGTTTCAGGACGAGTAGTTGCTACTTCTAGATAATCCCCGCTTCCATCAGCTAAGAAATATTTAAGATGATAGAATGCACCTTCTACATCTTTATGAATTACTTCGATGTTAGATAATGCAGTTCTTTGAACTGGATCCCAGTTAATAATTTTCTCACCACGGTAGATTGTACCATTTTTGTAGTGATCTACGAAAATTTTCGTTACTGCTTTATTCAATCCCTCATCTAATGTAAATCTTTCTCTTGAGTAGTCTAAACCTAATCCAAGTTTAGCCCATTGCGCACGAATATATCCAGCATATTCTTCTTTCCATTCCCATGCACGCTCTAAGAATTTTTCACGACCTAAGTCATAACGACTTAATCCTTCTTCACGCATTTTAGCTTCTACTTTAGCTTGTGTAGAAATACCAGCGTGGTCCATTCCTGGAAGATAAAGCACATCAAAACCTTTAAGACGTTTGTAACGTGTTAACATATCTTGTAAAGTTGTATCCCAAGCATGCCCAATGTGTAATTTACCAGTTACGTTTGGTGGTGGAATTACGATTGTGTATGGATTCTTTTTACTTTTATTATCAGCTTTAAAAACTTCTTTTTCCAACCACCAGTTGTAGCGATTATTTTCTACTTCGGTCGGATTATATTTTGTAGACATTTCAGTCATAACTGTTCCTCCTAAATTTTTATTTTATTATTAATTATTTTTTTCTTTTACTAGTTGTGTCGGTGATATTTTTTCTAGGTAAAAAAAAATAACCTCCATCCTTACATAAGGACGAAAGTTTCCGTGGTACCACCTTTATTCTAATTATATAAATTAGCACTTAATAAGATTAACGCTCTAACCACGTTTAAAGCTACTTACTTTCACTCTAAATGCTTACCGGCTACTTCAAAGTCCTGCCTAGGAGAAACCTCTCAACCACTGATTTCTTTTCTGTATCCTACGGTACGCAAGAACTTTTACTTATCGGCTCATCGCATATATTTTATAATTAAAATATGTTTAATATAATAACACACTTTTTTTTATAATGCAAGCAAAATGAAAACTTTGTAAATTTAACTGTGAAAGAACGTTAATATCTATAACGTCCCTTACCTGTTATAAATTTGACAATCTCAAGAAATAATAGTACATTATCTTTAGATTAGAGGAGGTGCTATTATGCCAAAATACATATTTATGTGAAAATTACAATGAACTCTCTTCGTTTTGTCATGAAACAGGTGAACCAATTTTTATTACAAAAAATGGTCGAGAAGATCTTGCTGTTATGAGCATTGATTTATTCAATAAATTTATGGGAAGATACGAACTATATCAACTTCTTGAACAAAGCGAATCTGATTTTACAAACGGTCGTACCCTTACTTTTGATGATTCCATGAAAAGTTTAAGAGAGGAACTAAAAAAAGTACTTCAATGATTAGAAATCTAATTCCATCATTGAAGTACTCTTTTAAATATTAATCTTCTTTTTTATTTTTCCATGCTGTGGCGTTATCTATTTTAATTGGTAAATTATCTAAATAGAACTCCGGATCTTTTCCTTCTTTGTGTTGTTTCACGTAGTCTTTTAATACTACATAAACTACACCAGAAAGACCGATAATAGCGATTAAGTTAAGTAAACTCATAATTCCCATTGTTACATCCGCAAGTCCCCAAACTAAATCTAAGTTCATTACACTTCCTACGTATACAAAGATACATACAATAACACGATAAACATTAACTGCCCATTTTTTAGGAAGCAAGTATTGAATGTTTGTTTCTCCGTAGTAGTAGTTACCAATAACTGAACTATATCCAAATAAGAAAATTGCTACGATTAGGAAAATTGTTCCGATACTTCCTACTTGAGAAGTTAAAGCAGCTTGTGTAAGTTGGATACCTTGTAACTTACCAGCCCCATATTCCACACCAGGATACAGTAGGATTAAGAATGCTGTTGCTGTACATACTAAACATGTATCGAAGTAAACTCCTAGAGTTTGGATAAATCCTTGTTTCGCAGGGTGAGTACTGTCAGCTGTTGCCGCTGCGTTAGGAGTTGATCCTAAACCAGCTTCGTTAGTGAACATACCACGTTTAATTCCTAAAAGAATCGATGTTCCCATACCGATTACTCCACCACCTACTTGTTCAAGACCAAATGCTGATTTAACGATTTGAACAAGAACACCAGGTAACTTATCAATGTTAATAACCATAATAACTAATACGATAAATAAGTACGCCACTGCCATTACTGGTACTAACCATTGAGTAATTTTAACGACTTTTGTTACACCACCAAAGATTACGAAAATTGTAAGAATTAATAATGCAATCCCTGCTATATGTGTATCCACATTGTATACTTGTAAGGCTTGAGCAATAGTGTTAGTTTGAACTGAGTTAAATGCTACACCGTAAGTTACTGAAATTACAATTGCAAATAACACACCCATCCATTTTTGTCCAAGACCTTTTTCCATATAGTAAGCAGGTCCACCGCGATAAACTCCTTTTTTATCACGAACTTTATACACCTGGGCTAATGTTGATTCTGCAAATGATGAAGCTCCACCAAATAATGCCATTACCCACATCCAAAATACTGAACCAGGTCCTCCCATTGCAATCGCAATAGCAACCCCAGCAATTGTTCCAGTACCTACTCTTGACGCGGCTGAAATAGTGAATGCTTGGAATGCTGAAACCCCTTTTTGTTCTCCATCCTTGCCTACTTTTGGCTTTTCAGTAATAAGTCTGAACATTTCTTTAATATAAGTAAATTGAATAAACTTTATACTAAATGTAAAATAAATACCAGTTACCATTACTAACCCTATTAGGAAATAAGTCCACATAAAGTCATTAACGGTGTTTAATAATTCTAAAAATCTATCCATTAAGAGTCCACTCCTCGTTAAATTTATTTTATTACGTTTTCTATTATACTTTAAAAAATACTACAACTGTTAATATACGTCAGAAAATCTGACATAAATATAACAAAAAATAAACCACTCCTCTCATATTTATAAAAAAATTACCGAGAAAATTTTAAAATCTCACATAAAAAATCCAGATGATTTAAACATCATATCTAAATCACCTAGATTTCCTAATTTACACATACTCAATTCTATTTACTTCTTCATTGTTATTCATTGGATAATCACTGAAGCCATTATTCATGTTTGGAACGACCAATCTTCTACCACGTGTTTTTAATATAGAGTTTATTTCATAACTGCTTAACATGTTATAATCTAATTTCTCCTGAAGTACATATTCTCCACTTCTAATTCTAGCTCTAATATCTGTTGCAGCAGCAAAGTAGACAACCATAAAGACAATAGAGAATATTAGTTGTGCTAGTGAAAAAATACCACTTAAAGTACTATTACTAGCTCCTTGAAATATAGCGCCACTAAAAGAAGATAAAATTGTAAGCCCTGCTTGAATATACAATACCACTCTTCTACCTTTTGTATCAAAAATTGGTAAATACAGAATAAACAACATGATAAAGTTAAATATATATGCAATTAATCCCGCGACCACTAATAATACGAGTCCTGAAATTAGTAAACCAGCAAACTGTTCCGAAAATAAACCAGTAGTAAATCGTACCTCTATCAATAATAACAATAAAACCCCTATTGCTACTGAAGGGAGGGTGAAAGTTAACAAATACGCAACTCCCCAATTCCTCTTCCAAACACGCCCTTTATACTCTTTATAAATTCGATAAGTATTATAATATGGTATAAATGCAAGTCCTGATCTAACCCCAAGTATATCAAACATAATTTTTGAAAAAATAGCTGTAATAATATACCCAATAATAAAAAATATTAGTAATACTATTATAACAATAGCTAACACTTGATGTAGGATGTACTCATCAAAATTAAACATAAATAATCCCTCCTTAATTTAAACATTCCTTCACCTTTATTATACTAAAAATCTTTATAATTTAATAGCAAAAAAAGAATGAAATTGTCTGAAAATACAACCTCATCCTTTACAATTATTTATGATAACTTGCTCCTGTTATTATACGGTAAGCTCTATACACTTGTTCAAGCAAAACAACACGCATCATTTGATGTGGAAACGTCATTCTACTAAACGATAATGCAA
>NZ_CAURMG010000006.1:0-69848 GCF_963525875.1 uncultured Gemella sp.
TAACCTATTTGTACATTTTTATTTTATCAAAACTGTACATTCTTATTTTATCATTCTCAGTCGAGTCATCCCCGCAAAGTTTATTAGATATCTAAAAAGCTTTAATAAAGCGAATTTAGGTGTCAATAAACCACTGCGTCTACGAATTATCATATACATTTTGTTGAAATTTAGGACTTTTGGGTCAGCCCCTTCACTTTTAGTAAAAAAAAATGAAAAATCCTAGTTCAAAATGAACTAGGATAATATTAATTATTTAACATCTACATCTTGAGATAAATCAACTTTATCTAGAGGTATCATTTTTGTTTTATATCTAATTTTGTGGTATAGGTAGAAGAATAAGAAGATTGGAACTCCCATATATGTTGTCAACATACCACTCCAGTTTACCACACCTTTAGTAATAAGTTCTGTATCTTGACCGATAATAACGATGATACATAATACTAAAGCAATGATTGGACCTACCGGGAACCATTTAGCTCTATATTTAAGATCATTTAAATCTTTACCTTGAGTCACATAAGCTCTTCTAAATCTATAGTGACTTAGCGCAATTCCTAACCAAGCGATAAATCCAGTTAATCCACTTGCTGCTACGATATATGTATAAGCATTAGCACTTGTAAGTTGGATTAAGAATATTAAGAATACTACTACAGCAGTTGCGATTAATGAGATAACTGGTGTCCCGTATTTTGTTACACGTCCAAATATTGGATAAGCTAATTTTTCTTTACTCATAGCATAAAGCATTCTTGTTGATGCATACATACCAGAGTTACCTGCTGATAGGATTGATGTTAAGATTACTGCATTCATAACACTTGCCGCTAAAGCAAATCCTGCATTTTTGAAAACAATTGTAAATGGTGATTTAGCAATTTCCTCTGCACTTGCAGCTCCTAATAAATCAGGTGAAGTATAAGGTATTAATAATCCAATTACTAAAATAGCTAATACGTAGAAAATTAAAATTCTCCAGAATACTTGTTTAACTGCTTTAGGAATACTTCTCTCTGGATTTTCACTTTCACCAGCAGTAATACCGATTAACTCAGTTCCTTGGAAAGAATATCCTGCAATTAAGAATACCCCTAAAGTTGCTAGAAGTTGACTTGATAATGAAGTGTCTTCTCCAATGAATGGTGCATCACCAATTGTAAGGTTTTTGAATCCGATATATTCTCCACCTAAAATACCGAAAATTGTTAAACATCCTACTACTATAAAGATAATAACTACAACTACTTTAATTAAAGCAAACCAATATTCACTTTCACCATATACTTTAACACTTAGTGCGTTTAAAGCAATAATAATTACTAAGAATAGTAAACTCCAAGCCCAGTGAGGAAGAACACGCATAGGCTCCCAATAGCTAATTGCTAGCGCTGATAATTCTACGTCAGCTGCCACTGTAATTACCCAGTTAAACCAATAGTTCCATCCTAATGCAAATCCTAATGAAGGATCCACATAACGTGTAGCATATGTACTAAATGACCCTGACGTTGGAAGATACGTTGCCATTTCCCCAAGTGATGTCATTAAGAAATATACCATAAGTCCGATACAAAGGTAAGCTACAATAGCTCCCCCAGGTCCCGCACTTTGAATTGCTTGACCACTTGTCATGAATAATCCACTACCGATACATCCTCCGATAGCAATCATACTAATATGACGTGATCGTAAATTTCTTTTTACTTCTGTTGCATTGTTGTTATTGCTGTTGTTTGTCATAATAAAAACCTCCTTGATAAAAATAAAAAAGCATAACCTCCTACCATATTTGCACGGAGTTATACTTCACATTATCTCTCCAAAACAAGATATTAGTAGCGCAACATAGCCTCACGACTATGACAGTCCTATACTTAGTTCAATATAGGCCCAACAATATTAACATAGGTTTAATATCATTTCGGCGACGTTTCCTTTCAAGTAATATCATCAAGCCCTATACTCTCAATTACTCTACTGATAAAAATCGCAACCTCTACCTCACTTATTTTGTGAGGTATATATTCAATTAACTAATGATTAGTATAATATACTTTTTCTCTATTGTCAACATAAAATTTAAATTTTCTAAAAATTCAATATACTAATTTTTAAATTACAAATATAATTCTTTTAAAATTATCATTTACTAAACATAATAATTTTAATATATATCGTAGTTTCTAAACTATACTTAGAATAACATTATTACCTAATTAATCCTCAGATTTAATGCTATTTCGCAATAGTAAAAATCAAAGCAATGTTAAACTAAAATTTTCTTAAATTAATTTCACATTGCTTTGATATTATTCTATTTTAATTTCCCTACAAATTTTTCCATCTCTTTCATTTCTTCAAGAGTATCAGCTACAAGAACATACATTGTATTTCCCTGAAGTTCAGCAAAAGCTTCAGGCATTCTTAGAACTGCTTTTAATTTATCTTGATATTTATTTCTAATATCTTCATCTGAGTAAACATAATCTTTATAATCACGTCTTGTTGAGGCTAAACCGTATTTTTCATCAACACTTAAACCATTAAATGTTCCATTAGCCACTTCAGCATAAACTCTGAAATAATCTGTTGAATGAGCAAAATTATACACGTCTACTGCAAATGCACCCGCAGGACGGTTATTGTATTCAATTGCAATATAATCGTCTTTTGTTTTGAAAAATTCAATATGGAAAAATCTCTCTTTCATACCAAATGCTTTAACAGATTTTTTACCGTACTCTACTAATTTTGGATCTAAATCTTTATCGATATAATATACCCAATCCAAAGTATTATTATTCAATAAGTCTAATGGAGTGTGGTAATAAACGATACTAGTATAGAAAACAATATTCCCCTCAGCATCTACTAATCCATCAAAAGTCACTATATCTGAGTTATCAACAAATGGTTCTAAGAAGTAATGTGTAGTTCCATCCCATTCTTTCTTGAAATTTTCCACATCTTTCTTATCTTTAAGTTTATAAGTCGCCGAAGCTCCTACTCCATTATCAGGCTTCGCAATCAGTGGAAGTTTTAATTTTTTCACACCTTTTTCGATGTCCCCTTCTTTTTTCACTAAGAAACCTGGTACAACAGGAACCCCTGCTTTTTCAAAGTATTTTTTCATCTCTGATTTATGTTTTGTCTTTTTAAGGTCGTTCTCTTTTAAGCCGAACACATTAAACTGAGTACGTAAGGCTGAATCTAATTCCATCCAGTGCTCATTTTGTGATTCTATTCTATCAATATGTCCATGCTTGTGATATAAGAATGCAACCGCTCGTTTTACTTCATCAACATCATCAAGACTATTAACTCTAAAATACTCAGTTAATGCTTCCTTAAGTCTTTGGTCCAACTGTTCGTATGGTTCTTCCCCAATTCCTAATACATTAATCCCCTGATTTTTTAACTCAATAGAAAATTTTTGGAAATTGTGTGGGTAATATGGTGATATAACTATGTAATTCATAAATCTTTGTCTCCTCTTAACTTTATTATAAATTTAACTTATCTAAAAAGTATGGCATTTGTATTCTCCACCAAGGCCAGTCATGAGCAACATCTTCTCCCCAAACATCAAACCATGCTGGAATATTTTTTTCTTCAAATGCTTTTTTCAAACTGTAGAAGGATGGTAACCCATCTTGTTCCCATGGCCCTAAACCTGTACATACAATAATGTCAGAATTTCTATAATGATTAATAAACCATCCATCATTTTGATTCCAAATATTATCACTTGGTGAATTTCTGTAGATTAGCTCATCATTACCGTATTCTCCAACAAAAAATCTAGCATCGTATACACCACTAAGTGAAATTACTTTTCCAAATACATCAGGATGTTGTAAGAAGATATTAAATGAGTGATATCCTCCCATACTGCATCCAGTAGCCATCATTTGTCCGAACCAACCTGTTTTATGTTTAATAAATGGTATAGCCTCTTCTATAACATATTTTTCATATTGTGTATGAGCTAAGGCTCTATCATGACCATTTTTCCAATCACATAACCATGATTCACTATCAACACTTGATAAAGTGAAAAATTGAACCTTACCTTCATTTATAAATCTCTCACATGCATGAATCATTCCAAAATCATAGTATTCATTATGTGTTCCTCCTGACGATGGGAACACAACAATAGGTAATCCTGCATGACCATACCTATTAAGTACCATCTCTCTTCCTAAATTTCCACTATAATGACTTAGATACTCTATATTCAAACTAAAAACCTCCATTTTCTATAAATTTCTTTTACCAGTTTTCACTAATAAATCTTAAACACTCTGGCAAATATTTTGCCCAACACTCTTCACTATGTTCGCCATTAGCTACAACATTTAATTTTAACTCACTTGTAGATAAACCAGCATCAATTAGCTGACGATAATAATCTAAACTTGCATCAATATATAATTGTTTTAGGTTACCATTTGCCAATTGCTTATCTGTATCATCTCCCTCGTTCGTTCCAACTTCGATATATACTCTTTGATCTGAGACCTTATGTTTTGAAATAAATCTATCAAATTCAGGTTTATTTAACCAATTCGCAGATGAAAATACTCCTAAGCAGCCTACGACATCTTTATATTCTAAACCAATATATTGTGAAATATTAGCTCCTAAAGAACTACCTATCATCGCCGTATATTCACGTTGTGGCTTTGTTCGATAAGTACTATCTACAAATGGTTTAACAACATTCACAAAAAAATCAGCATACTCAGAACCTAGTCCACCTAAAGTTAGTCCAAAATTTAATATTGGTAAACTTGAAAACTTCCAAGGTGCATATTCATTCATTCTTCCCTCGTTATCATTATCAATTCCAACTATTATCATTTTTGGCATATCTGGATTTCTTTTTATTGCTGGTATAACTTTCCATGAATGCCCACTAAATGATTCCCCGCTATAAAAAACATTTTGACCGTCATTCATATATACTACAGGATAGTGTTTGTGTTCATCTTGAGCATAACCTTTCGGTAAAAGAACTCTAATACGACGATTTTTCCCCGTATAAGGAACTTTCAACTCATGCTCCTTCATCTCTAAATAAAAATACGCATCTCTATTCATTTTATTTTCCTTTAAAATTATTGTTATAGCTATAATTTTACAATATTTCTCTTATAAAATCAAATAATTGAGTGTATTCTTTCACGATTTTTCTGAAAACTAACATTTTCATATTATTTTTCATACTAGTGTAATCTTTATATTAAAATAATAGATAAAACGAAAAAATAGGAAAAAAGCTATACTACTTAATATAGCATAGCTTCTTCCTAATTTTCAAAATCAACCGTATTTGACAAAGAACCAGAAAGAGAGTATGGAAAAATTTCCACACTCTCTAATGTTTTTTATACACTAATTAACGATTAGTTGTTTAATTTACGTCTCACAGCAAGACCTACTAAAGCGATTAAACTTAATCCTAATGCTGCAGTGCTAGAAGTAGTCATACCTGTGTTTGGTAGAGAACCTTCTTTATCTTTATCTTTAGCTTCATCTTTAGCTTCAGTTTTTGGTCCAAAGCTATTTCCATCAGTTACACCTGGAGTTGGTACACCTGGTTGAGGAAGTTTAGATAAGTCATACTCGGGAACTTCGTTAATTGCTGGTTTGTTTGTATTAGATACTATTGCGAATTTACTGAAGTGATCTATTTTAAATGTTACAACACCATCTTTTGTAGTAGAGTCTATTAATTTTAACTCTCCGTTATCTTTTATGTGATAAACATCTACATCTTTTTCTCCTTCTTTTAAGACAATGGCAACTGTACGTTTTGCATTTGAATTAACTACCTGATTGTCTTTGTCTAGAAGTTTTAAATCTAATATTCTGATTTGATTGTCTGCAGGTAAGTTTAATTTTTCTAGAACTGAACTTGCTAAGGCTTTATCTTCTACAGGAGTTGCAGAAAGTTTTGCTGCAGTTGTTTTATCAGTTAAAGTAACTTTAACCCCTGAAGCATCATTTAAGAATATATTGTTTATTATATCTTCAGATGGAGTTGCATTGTTGTTTGTGTTAGTATTTTCCGCATTTGAATTATTATTAGGTTTATTTTCTGGAGCAGGTTTGTTTTCAGGTTTATTATTTCCTGTGTTATCATTATTTCCAGGTTTCACTTCTGTGCCAGCATTGTTGTTAGTACCAGCGTTTGTGTCAGCATTGTTGTTAGTACCAGTGTTAGTGCCAGCATTGTTGTTAGTACCAGCGTTTGTGTTACCATTGTTTGGTTTCACTTCTGTGCTAGCATTATTGTTAGTACCAGCGTTTGCGTTACCATCATTGTTTGGTTTCACTTCTGTACCAGCGTTGTTTGGTTTGGTATATTCGCCTAACAGATGCAGATGTGCATATTTAGAAAGTAAATCACCTCTATGATCAACTCTATAGTTATGATCAGGATCTACTTTATATACCCACATCATTCCTTTGCCTTTGGTAATATATTTTAAATCACCACCATTCTTAGATAATGGATAGTAGTCTCCAACGGTAGCATTAGGATTTTCTGCAATATTTACCTTAACTTTAGTTACAGTTTTGTTATCATCTCCTTCGAAATGGTAAGAAATATTTACTATGTTTTCTTCAGCATTAGAATTATTGTTACCTGAGTTAGTGTTACCATTGTTTGGTTTCACTTCTGTGCCAGCATTGTTGTTAGTACCAGCGTTGCTAGGGTTAGTTCTAGATATTTCGCTTTTAGGTAAGTAGCGGGCATAGAAAGTAGTCTCGTTACCAAAAAGATCGTTACGTGAGCTTAGGGTTACACCTTCACTGCCTTCAACAAATGCACTTGCACCAGTAAATACATATCCACCAGGCAATGTTTCTGGGATATGATCTGACAATGGTTGGTTAGGAGTAACATAAAATACTTCGCTACTAGGCGACTCTACTGGATGATAACCGTTGGAAAGACTGTAGTGGATCGTTACTTTGTGAGGTTTTTCATTATTGTTAGTACCAGCGTTGCTAGGGTTAGTTCTAGATCCATTGCTTCTTCTAGGGTATGTGACATAGAAATTAGTCCAGTCGCCAAAAAGATCGTTACGACTGTTTAGAGATGTACCTTCACTGCCACCCCTATTTACTACTGCACCAGCGAATACATATCCACCAGGGAATGTTTCTGGGATATGATCTGACAATGGTTGGTTAGGAGTAACGTCAACTACTTTGCTACTACTACTGCTACTGAATGGACTCATTGGATCGTCGTAAAAATCGTAGTGAATCGTTACTTTGTGAGTTTCTTCAGCAGCGTGAACCACCCCACCATTTAAATTAAGCACTGACGGAGCTACTGCTGGAGCTACCCCACCAAGTACTCCTGCTAAACTTGCAGTCGTTATTGCCGATAAAACTCTTTTTGTATTTTTATTCATTATATATACCTCCATAAATTATCTCTTTTATAATTAAATTATAATTTTTTATTTAATTTTAAAAAAATAATTATCTTTTATACTTTTCTAGCCATTATTATATCAAAAAAAAAAAAAAATCAATCGTTTTTTATAAGAAAATAGTTCATTCATAAAGAATCAAAATAATTGTAAATGTCAATAAAAAATTGCACGAACTAACTGCCGAGCAGGTACGTGAAAAAACTGCTCAAGGACTTCATAATAACTTTAATGCTAAGCCAAGTAGTAGTAACTGGAAAATATTGGTTGTATACTAAATCCGGGGCATGGAAAAAATTCCAGCTCCGAATTTCAATTTTTATATACAAAAAGACAAATATCCAAAAATGCTGCCTAGATTTCTAGAGTGAATTTTTCCCATGCCCCGAACTTGACAAAAAGCCAATAAAGAAGGGAGCGTCTCAACAATATCATGATTCCTTTTGAAACTGATATGTACCCCTTTTACTGGACAAGCCAGTGAAAGGGGTATTTTTTATGCGTTATAGTTATGAATTTAAAGTAAAATGTGTTGAGATGTATGAAAGAGGAGAATATCCAGATACACCTAATGGAATAACCACTAGGAAATTTAAAGATACTATTAGGAAATGGAAAAGAATGGTTGATTCATTAGGAGTAGATGTCTTACGACATAAATCGAAAAATAAGAAGTGGAATCCAGAAGAAAAACTAGTATTAGTTTCTAAAATTTTAGCTGGTTATTCATATAATTCTGTTGCACTAGAGAATGGAATTAACTATAGAATATTATATAATTGGGTTCAAAAATATAAAGAAAAAGGTTATAATGGACTTGTAGATGAGAAGAAAGGAAGACCAAGAAAGGTGCCTATCATGAAAGAAAATAGTAGTCCTAAACCATTAAAAGAATCAGAAAGAGAAGAATTAATTAGATTACGAGCAGAAAATAAATTTATAAAAACGGAAATCGAAAATATTAAGGCGGAAAAAGAAATAATAAAAAAATTAATAGCCTTGAGGCGAGAAAAATGGGCTGCGCAACTCAAGGCGAAAAAGCAGCGATTATTAAAGAACTTAGAGAAGAAGGATATCAATTAAAATGTCTTTTACAAGAAATAGGAATGGCAAAATCAACATATTATTATTTGATAAATAAAGGAAAAATAGATGTTGTGGCTATTCGCAATGAACCATTGTTAAAAGAAATTAAAACTATCTTTGACGAAAATAAAGGACTATATGGTGTTCGTAGAGTTCACAATGAACTAATTAATAGAGGTTTTAAAGTAAATCATAAACGTGTACAAAATCTTATGCATAAAGAAGGATTAAAAGGGAAGACTCCTAAAGAAAGATACCATTCATATAAGGGAACAGTAGGAAAAGTCGCTGATAATATAATAAATCGTGATTTCAGCACAACTGCACCTTTACAGAAATGGACTACAGATGTATCGCAATTCAATTTTCCATGGGGAAAGTGTTATTTTTCAGCGATTCTAGATATGCATACAAATGAAATAATATCATATGATTTATCTTTACATCCAGATTTAAATCAGATAAAAAGGATGTTAGAAAAAGCATTTAATAAATTTTCAAAAACAGAAGGATTAATTATGCATTCGGATCAAGGGTGGCAATATCAACATTCACACTATAGAAGTGAGTTAAAAAAACATGGAATCATTCAATCAATGTCTAGGAAGGGAAATTGTTATGATAATAGTATCATGGAATCATTTTTCGGAAGAATGAAGACGGAAATATTTTATGGTTATGAAAAGAATTATATGTCATTTGAAGAGTTTAGTAAAGCTGTATATGAATATATAGCTTATTATAACAACAAGAGAATTCAATCAAAAACAAAATGGATGGCACCTGTACAGTACAGGATAACATCCACATGTCTAAACTAAATATATATGTGTCCAGAATTTTGGGTACATATCAAACAAGATTTTGTCGAGTCACCCCCGCAAAGTTTATTAGATATCTAAAAAGCTTCCATAAAGCGAATTTAGATATCAATAAACTACTTCATCTATGAGTTCTCATATGAACTTTGTTGAATTTTAGGACTTTTGAGTCAGCCCCTTGTCACTATTAAAATTCACTATATACATATTCTTGGACATTTGAAAAATCAGTCACAAAACAATATATTATTATTCCCATTATAACTATATAAAAGAATAGTACCCAAAGTGCAAGACTTTGATTATAGCTTAGTTTACTTTTTAAGTTTGTATAGATCTCTTTCAAAATCAATCCATCCTCTCCAACCTAAATGCATCGCATCATACATATAGTAATCTTCATATTCTTTACCTGAATAATCCATAACTTCAATATTATTTTTCGATGCAATTTCTTTTAGTTTTTTATAAGCGACTTCCCTTTTTGAACTATCAATTCCTGTGTAATCACTCCATCTACCATGCGCTGGAAGAATCGCGAATTTGATATTTAATCCCAAATCTTTAACAATTGATAAGAATATATCTAAATCTTCATATTCTTTAGCCTCATCATATTTTGTATTTTTAGAACTATTTTTTAATTGTTCATACTTTGATCTTATGTATTTATCATAATAAGTATTATCAATTTGATAATCATTGTTATTAGTTCTTTCTTTTGCTTCTTCCATTACTTTTTTATCTAATTCATCCCAATTGTAATTTGGCGTCATATCTCCGCTTAAAGGATAATTTTCTCTTCCTTTATTTTTATAAAAATTATATTTATTTTTTAGGCTAAAGACATAATTATCTATCTTCAAAAATGTCCCAGTGAAGAAATTACCCTTTTCTCTTAGAAAGTATCGTTTATAGCTTCTATACTTTTTATTTAACTCTTTATTTGTAGCTGATAGTTCAATAACTCTATTGATAAACTTTTCTTTAGTTTCTTTACTAATTCTATCATTAGCCATAGTATTATAAACATGCTCACTAGATATTCTTGATAAAAATGCATCTTTCAAAATACCATTCTTATTATCAAACCACTGAATAGATTGAATCATTACGATTTGATTATTCGCCACATCATTTCCAATAGAACCTATCGTTGCTGCATGTATAATATTTTGAGAGTTTCCAACTCCTACCTGCATAATATTAAAATCATTATAATTAAATATTTTCTTAGGATGATAGTTTTCATTTATTGTTGTAGTTAATTCAGACGAACCTAAAAGTAAAAGTGTTTTAGGAGTCATGTTTTCTAATATTATATCCTTACTCTTGTACTTTTCAAATGATGTACTATATCTGACACTATTATCATTTACTTTATAATAGTCTTCTATTTTTTTTATATACGTCCTGTCTAAAATTACAAGTGTAATTAATACCAATACTATTGATATTAAAAATGCTTTTAATTTTATCATCTTTATTTCCTATTTTCTATGTACGAAATTACTTTATTTGGTGTGTCTATTTCTTCATATGTCACTTCTGTAGGAGCTATGCTTAGTCCGAAGATTTCTTCGATTTTCACTAACATTTCTACAAAAGCTAAAGAATCCATTAACCCTTCTTCTTTCATGTTTATATCTAAATCTTCTCTTACTACTTCGTCTTCACAGATTTCTTCTAACATTTCTAATACTTGCTCTTTTATCATGCTTTTTCTCCTAACTCGATATTATTTTTTAAGTACATGGCTTAATAGTTTATAAGGTTCTCCTGAGAAGATATATAAACCTATTATTACTAAGTTGATCGTTATGAACCAACTAAGTACTTTGTACCATGTTTCATTTTTATTCTTTTTATAAAATTTACTTTTCTTCTGATAGTATTCAAATCCTGCCATTAATAAACCATGGTAGAATCCATATACTATATAGCTTATCGTTAAACCGTGCCAAAATCCCATAAGTACCATATTTACCATGTAGGCATACATCGCTGTTGTTAGTCGTTTTTTGAAGCGTTTTTTCTTTGTAGCTTCCATAAAGACTCTTGAGAATACGAAATCTCTTAACCACGTTGATAATGTAATATGCCATCTATTCCAGAAGTCTTTTATATCAATACTTAGGAATGGTTTGTCGAAGTTCATTGGTGTTCTTACCCCTAAAATATTACTACTCCCTACCGCCATTAAACTGTATCCTGCAAAATCAAAAAATAAATACAGTGTGTATAAGTACATATATTTTACAGAATGTGTAAATGATGTATGAGTCCCAAGACCTACTAAATAGTGATAACTTAATGTTGAGAATACTACTTTATATAATAATCCTAAAATTAGTCTATATACACCTTCTCCAGCTAATTCTAAGTACTCTGTCCTCGGCATTCTTTCTTTAATTTCACTCATAAAACGTCTACTTCTATCTATCGGACCTGCACTTACGGTTGGGAAAAATAGTAAGAATTGTACATAATCTACTAAATTGATCTTATCTTTTATTAGTCCATCTGATATTTCTATCATAATTTGTATCGTTTTAAATGACATATATGATATTCCAATAAAGGCTAACAGATGCAAATGTGTTATTGCGAATACTTTGTTTATTATTAGTGGTAATATTGATAATACTACTAATACTTTTAGATATTTTTTATTTTCTATTTTTTGTGCTATTTCTACTAATACATACTCATAGATAATAAAACCTAATAGATAAGATAACATCGTTGTATTTTTACCATATATAAAACCAGCGAATATTAACGACAGAGCCAATATATAATATTCAATTCTTTTACCTAGGTAATTTATTATAAAACCTATCACCAGAGCTATAGTTAAGAAAAAGAAAAATTCATTCCCGTCAAAATAGCTCATTTTATACTAACTCCTTTAACTTTTTCTTGTCTATTTTACCATTATTGTTTAGTGGCATTTCTTCTATGAATACTATTTTTTTAGGTACCATGTATTCTGGCACTAATTTTTTAAGCTCTTGTTTTATTTGTTTAGTTACTTCAAAACGCTTTTCTATTTTTTCGTTATATACTACAAATGATGTCAGCGCCTTTACTTTTCCATCTTCATAACTTGGAACTGTCGCCGCTTGACGAATTTTTTTATTTTTAAGTAGATTATTATCTATATCTTCTAGCTCTATTCTGTGTCCGTGTAGTTTTACTTGGAAGTCTATACGTCCTTCACAAAACAGCATACCGTCTTTAAAGTATCCTAAATCTCCTGTTAGGTAACTTCTCTCTTCTTTCCCGTCTACTTCTCCTAGACCAAATTTTTCACTTGTTATAGCGTCATTTTTGAAGTATCCTTTAGCAACTGTGTTTCCTGTGATTACTATTTCGCCTTTATTTTCTTCATCAGGATTTGCTAGGTGTACTTTCGTACCCCATTTTATTTCTCCGACAGGTAGATTCTCATAATATTTTTCATTCACTTCTTTTGTTATTTCTACCCATGTAACCATTACTGTCGATTCTGTAGGCCCATATGTATTTATAACTTGTGCATCTTTAAAGTTAGCATGAATTTTTTCTACAGTTGTACTAAATAGTTTTTCGCCACAAAAGACGAATTGTTTTACTTTTGGCATTAGACTTTGATTAAAGTTTTTATCAATGAAGCACATTTCTATAAATGACGGTGTTGAAATCCATATTGTTGCATTTGATTTATTTAGTTCTTCGAACATTACTTTGAAGTTCTCTTGATGTTTTTTATCTATTTGTACTAAAGTAGCACCTAGATAAATACTTGGCCATAATGACATTACCGATAAATCAAATGAGAACGGTGGATGCCCTAAAAATACTAATTCTTCTTTTTCATCATAGTATCCTGTATACCAATGTAAGAAGTTATTTAGATTATTGTATGTTATACATACCCCTTTAGGTTTTCCAGTACTTCCCGATGTGAAAATTATATAGAATATTTCTTCATCTCTCACATAATTTTCTTTAGAAATAGCATTTCGAGTACTTGCGATTATTTCTTTAGCTGACTCAACACCTAGCATTTCTCTAGATAGTTCTATTTTTTCTGTGACTAGTACTACTTTTGAGTCTGTTGTTTCTACTATTTCTTCTACACGTTCTTTTGGTGTGTTTATATCTACTGGACAAAATGCTCTTCCTGATTTTACACACGCTAAAAAGTACACTAACATAAATGGATGTTTATGCCCATAGACTACTATAGGATTCTTATCACTTCCTAATTTTTCTTCAAGATAAAACGCAAGTTTATCTGAATACTCTATTAAATTTTTGTATGTTAGATTTTCATTTCGGTATATATTATTAATATATACTTCTTTAGAACTGTTTTTAAACTGTTCTAGTTTTTCAAAAAAAGTTAATTTCATATCTATTATATCCTTGCCTTTATCGCTATTATTTAACATTTAAAAATGCCTATATTCTAATGTTACCAATTAAAAGTAAAAAATGATACTTCCTTCATTATACTATTATAATATAAAATTAAGTAAATGTACTTAAAAATTAATAAAAAAAATAAAAAAATTAGGGAAAACTCAATAAAATTATTATTTTATAAAAAATTTCATCAAGTTAACCCTAAAATATTAGTTCCCTTTTCGAGAAAAACTACTACTAATTGCAGAAAAATATTTAATGTAACTCATTTATCAGTGATTGTTCTTTGTTTCACTGGGTATTATTATTCAATAGCTTTTCTTTTAATTCTTTTGATTTTAGATTCACTTTATTTTTTAAATTTAATCGTGTGTCATTATTAGTTGCATAATTAAATAATATTTGTTTTTCTGCTAAATATTGATTTTCAATCTCATAGTTATTTAATGAAAAATCAAATGAAAATATCTTTTCTAATAAACTCATTACATTATGGAGATTTATATCAACTAGTTTTTCTAGTTCTGGACTAGTATATGCTTTATGTACATCTGATCCATGAATAGTACCCTTTTGTGTAGTCCTGATATACATAACTTCCGAAGCTAATTCACAGAAATCATCTTTTAATATTAAATCGCTATTAACTAATCCTCGTAGTCTATAGGGTTTTAAACCTTTACCTAACTTAGCTATTTCTCTATAAAATATCCCTAGTATATCCTCAGATTTTTTATTAAACATCAATTCACATGCTAATGCATAAGTTAAAATTTGAGAAATAAATCCTAATTCAATACTATCTAGTGTAAAATCAGTTTGACTACTCTTATAATCAATTATAGAAATATTCTTTCCATTAACGTCTACTCTATCAATTACCCCTGTAAATTTAATTTGCGGTATATTATATTTCTGTTTCAGTTCTTTCTTATTGATTTCTCTAGTTTCGACATCTTCACACGTAATAACATTGTCTACTATTTCCAGACTAAATGGTTTTTCTAGGAACGTTGGCATAAACTTCGTTAAAGAGTAATACTTTATCTCAATAGCTATAGCTACCTCTAATCTATAAAGCATATTATTTAAAATATATCTATGCGTATTTAATAAATCTATTAATTTCAAAGTTTCTAATATATCTTTATTCTCACTCGAATAGACAACATCTCTTATTGTTTCTTTAATCTTATATTTTTTAGTAATGTCATCATCTTCTATAACTTCTAAATCAATTTTTTCACCGCATTCAGCAATGAATTTTATAATCCTTTCTTCCGCCATTACAGCATGGAAAAATCTTCCAGAAATCAAATTATCGAGATCAATATCTCGTTCTTCTGCTATACCTAATACTCTTTTAATAAAAAATTGATAAGGATTCTTCTCAAAATCAGAAACTTTAGATATACTGAACTTAGAAAAGCTCTCTTTCTTAACTTCTAAAAATTTATCGATTGTTCTTTCATTAAGTTCAAACCTATAATCTTTTATTATTTTAGCCAAATAATTTTTAATACCCGCTTCTTTTGTAAAGTATATTCTATCATTTAATTCATCTAATACTTCATAGTTTTCATAACTTTCAGAAGATGTTATAAACTGATACTTTTCTAAAAACTTAATCATCAGCTCTGCTAAAACTTCAACTTCTTTCGTCTTACTATCTTTCACTTCCAAGAATCTACAATAAATTTTTGAAAACAAATAACTAAATTCTCTATCTGAAAGAATTTCCAAGAAATTATCTAAATAGTAACTATAATTCGAAATAGAAAATTCCAATATTTTTGAAGTTTGCATTTCTTCTAATTTAGGAAACAGTTTTTTCACTGTATTTAAATACGGAGAAGCAAAATTTTCTTTAAAACTTTTATCTAATAAACTATAACTTACATATGTTTTTTCTTTAGCGCGCGTTAGTGCTATATACGCTACAAATTCCTCATCTATAAGTGCCGCTTCTTTTGTCGGAGACAAGAAGATGTCCCTTAATATAAGTTCTTCTTTATCCTTATCATCTATTAATCCCGTACTTTTAGAAACCGGCAAAATATCTTTATTAAAACCTATAACAAAAACAACCTTTTTATTTTCTACCTTAGCTAAATCCATTGTAGACATTATTATTGAGTTGTTTATTTCAGGTATTGAACGATACTTGATAGTTGTCAAGCCTACATTAAATAATGCTGTAAACTTTTGAAATTCAAACTTTTCATTTCCAAAATTCTCATTTAATTCATATATATATTCAAGAACTTTTTTATAAACTTGCCTATCAATACTGTCAATTTTCAACTCCTCTATGTCGTCATATTCCCCATCTTCTTTATCAAGATACATTCGAATTTTACAATAATCAAACACATCTATTAATTTCTTTACATATCTTTTAACTTGAAGATTATTTTTTACAGAAACTTCGGATACTTTGCTAATGAGTTCTAATAAGACTTCTTTGCATATTTCAAGTTGTTTTGTTGTATATTTATTTGTTTCTTCAATAAAATAGTCTTTTAGAATGTCTTCAGCTGAATTTACCAATTTCTCATTCAATATATTTTCAACATCATCAACAGAGATCGCTTTAACTTTTTCTAATAAATTTTTATAAGAATAGTTACTACTAACATTGCTAACTAAATTACTTTTTGAAATCCTTTCTCTAACTTCATTTTCAGCTAATTCATCTATAAGTTTTTCTAGCTGCTTTTCATTAATAGTTGAATCTTCTAATAAAACATAAGAAATTATTTTTTGACGATATATATTCTCGAAATTTGTTAACCTAGTTTTTAATAAATTTAATAGTTTTGATTTAAAACTCCCTTCACCAAAACTTAATGTTTCTTGGATAAATTTAACTAAACGGTGGTTATTAGTTTCAATATTCTTATCTAAGTGAACTTCTAAATTGTAGTCTTTAAAAATATTCACATAGTTCTCATATATATTATCTCGATACAATACAGCTATTTCATTATAGTCAATATTATTTTTAGTCTTCAACTTAACTATTTCACGAGCTACTTGCTTTACTTCCAATTCCTTATTTTTAGCACATATTATTTTAACACTATCATCAATCTCATATTGCGAAGTAAAGTTATTATAGTATTTTTCAGCCAAAATACTATTAGAAATACCATTATATCGTCCAGAATGATTTTTTAACACACTGTAATTTTCAACTTTATTATCTTTGATATCAAATTTTATCACGTTAACATTTTCATTATTAATAAAGGCAACAATCGAAAGATTAACATCTTTATTATTTTTCACTATCTCATTTATACTAGCAACAATTTCATGAGATTTTCTAAAAATATCTAGTCTATACTTCTCATTACTGTAAAGATCAGATAGATAAAAGCTATTATATTTCATCTTATCTAATTCGTACCCTTGGAATAACTGAGAAAGATTGAAGTTGAAATATCTATTTGCATCACTAACTACACTAACTACTAATTTTTTTGATTTCTCAGCTAATTTCTCAATATAATTATACTCTTGTGCTGTAAAGTTATAATATGCGTCTACATAAAAGATATAATCACTTAAATCTACGTACTCTAAATATAATAATAGTTCTTTTATATAATCAACCTTATCAAAAATTGTATGTTCTTTTAATAATTTTGTATACTCTACATAAATTTCTAGTATAGCTTCTAATTTTTCTCTATGGCTTTCATCTAAGTTAGTGTTTTTTTCTAAATAATCTTCCAATGTATTTATACTTACTGTGTATTCTTTTAACTCATTGATAATCTCTTCAACAACTTCTATAAAACTTATATCTTGTAGAATTCTCTTCACTAAAAAATTTCCATTATTTTCTAAGTTTTTAGCAGCTTTATAGAAATAAAATGGTTTAATATTATCTCCAAGTTTTCTCAGACTATCCATTCCAAGTTGCTTTGCTAGTCTTCTAGTTAGACTTGAAAAATTTACAACATCGATATTAAATGTGCCTCCAAACTTATCACATAATGCTTTTTCAAAATTAAAACTGTTTTGTTCAGGTGTTAGTACTATTATTTTACTATTATCTCTGTTCAATTCAATGTCATTTAACATATAGCTTGTTTTACCAACACCACTTGGTCCAATTAATAATTCTAAATTCATTTTTTCTCCTTTCTTTTGTTATTTCTTATATTCCTGTCATTTTAACTTTAGCATAATTTTCCTGAGCATACACTTCTATTTTCGGCCTGATTCGCTCTTTTAACTCACTAACATGAGAAATTATCCCTATATTTCTTCCATAAGATTGTAAGTCTATTAGAGTTGTTAACGCTGTATCTAAAGTTTCTGCATCTAATGAACCAAATCCTTCATCTATGAAGATTGTCTCTAACGAAATTCCTCCACTTTCATTTTGAATTACTTCAGCTAACCCTAACGCTAATGCTAATGAAGCCAAGAATAATTCTCCTCCTGAAAGCGAACTTATAATACGTGTGCTATTTAGGTAAATATCATGGATTTCTATCTCCAGACCCTGAAGTCCTCCACCTTTAGATTTTTCTTCTCGTCTAATAAATCTATAGCGATCATTTGTCATCTGCAATAATCTTTTCGTTCCTGCTACAAGTATCAAATCTAAATAATAACCTTGAACATAGGTTTCTAATGATTTTCTACTTTCTGTTTTCCCATTAACTACATCACTAAATTCTATTATTTCTCTTATATCTTTAGATGAATTCAATAATTCAAGATAGTCATCATGGATTCTTTTATATAACTTCTTGTTACTATCTAATCTAGTAGTAAGTACTGCCATTTTTTCTATAAAGTTAGAAACTTCATTTTCAAAACTCTGTAGTTTTTCACGCTCTTGTTCTAAATCAGGCTGGTTTATTCCAGTTAGTTCTTGTTCAAGTTTTTCTATAGAATTTAGTAGTATTTTTTTACTATCTTCAAACTCATCAATCTGAACTTGATATTGTTCTAGTTTATCTAATTCAATAGCATTTTCTTCTGCCTCTTCTAAAGAACAGTAATACTTACTAAGCTTAGAATTAGTAAAGCTATTTTTTAGAAGCTCAATTTCATTAGTAACTTCTTCTATATTTTTAATATTATTTTTCTGCTCAGTTTCTATTTTCGTTTTTCTAATCAGTAAATCATTGCTATTATTTTGAAAGGATTTGTTCATGTTATCGTACTCATCAACCTGAGAAGCGATGTTTTCATAATAATCTTTAAATTCTTCTAACTTAACTTCAACATTGTTTTCGAATTGATTGATTTTATTTTTTGCTTCTAAGTGACTTTGTTTTAACTGTTCTTCCTCATTTAATAGAATTGATGCTTCTTCTATATCTTTTTTTAGTCTTTTGATTTCTTTTTCTACTAATTTTATTTCATCAACTACACGTTTCAAATTAACCGTCTCTTGTTTCAATTCTTCTTCTAACTGAATTAGTTCTTCTAAAGCTTTGAAGTTTACTATCTCTTCTTGATCTTTTATAATTTTACTTAAATTATTAATTTCTTGTTCATCTTTTTGTAACAGTGTTTCTAGTTTAATTATTTTTGTAGTAACATCTTGAAGAGATTTTTCTATATTTTCATCAACTTGAACTATTGATGTTATATCTGGAAGATGATCGATTCTTTGCTTACACAACGGACAATCATCTCCTTCGTGTAAATTCAATATAAAACTGTTTAGAATCTCTTTTTCCCTATTACTTTTCAACAATAAAAATCCTTTTTCTAGTTCTTCTCTAGATATATGAAATTCTTCTAATTGTTTTTTGGCAATCTCATATTTTGATTTTTTTTCTCTAAGCTCAGATTGACTATTTTCAAATTCTTTAAATTTATCTACTTCTTGTGTTTTCTTTAAAATTTCTAGTTTTAATTTCCCGATACTTCCGTCTAATATATTCTTCTCCTCATTAGATTCCAAAAGAATATCATTTTTTATTTTCAAATTAGCTTCTAGACTCTGTAAAAAATTCTTTTTATAACTTAGTTCTTCTAATTTTTTATTATAAACACTTATATTTTTTTTAGCTGTTATAAATTCATCGATATTATTATAAAAGAATTTTTGATCAGCAGCTATTTGTCTATATATTTCAATATCATCTTTAAGTTCAGTTAATTTCGATTCTAATTCAATATTATTTTCTAAGTCTATTTTATATTTTTTCTCTTCATCTAAAAGTATCATTTCAAGCTTTTTAAGTTGAAGGTGTTTATTAATTAAACCTCTATATTCTCTAATTTTATCCTTACTTTTTTGTAACTCGGTTAACTTACCTACTAGTTCTTTCAGATCACTTAAGTAATCTTCTTTTTTATGCAATGCCTCATAATTTAATTTATTATCTTCAAGGTTTAAAAATTTATCATTAAGTTTACTCAACTCTATAAAATTATCTTTAACATTCTGAAGATTTTTTTCTAATTTTACTTGTTCTTTTTTTTCTAATTTTATCTCATTTTCTTGCGATAAAATTAGATTATTTATCTCTTCGAAGTTTTCATCTTTTAAAAACTCATACTTTGTTAGCTCACCCTCTATATCAAACTGCTCAAATCTAGTTATTAATTCTTTTTCTTTTTGTTTGTGCTTACTATCTAATTTCTTGGCCTGTTCTTGTACTAAATCCACAAACTTTTGATAGAAATAAGTATTAAAGAGCGATCTCAATGTTTCTTTCTTTTCACTAGATTTTGATAATAGGAATTCTTTGAATTTACCTTGAGGTAAGATAATAATCTGACAAAACTGCTTATCATCTAAACCAATTAACTCTTCTATCTTTTCTTTAACCTCTTGTTCTTTTGTTGCAATTATATCCTGCTTTTCAGAATTATATTCCATTAAAACAACTTTCCCGGAAGTTAAATTTTTATTACCAGTCTTTAAATAAGCCAAGGTTCTTTCAATTCTATATCTTTTACCACTTAATTCAAAATCAAAATTTACTTGTGTCTTATCCTTATCAGCTGCTGTTTTTGTTCTTAATGAAGCTATATCTTTTCCACCTGTTGTTTTATTATACAGTGCATAAGTAATAGCATCAAATAACGTTGATTTTCCCGAACCAGTTTTTCCAGTAATTAAAAATATCGGCTCATTAATTATTTTATCCCATTCTATTATTTCATCTTTATACGGACCAAACTCTTTTAACTCTAATCTAATTGGTTTCATTTTGATTCACCTTATCTATAATATTTACTAATACCTTTTTTTGTCCCATCGTTAATTGACTGCCAGTTTGTTCATTATAAAATCCTTCTATCAATTCAAAAGGGCTCTTAGTCAGCATTTCTCTATCTATTTTCATTTCATTTTCAGCTATTGTTTTTCGTTTCTGCTTTAATATCAATGTATTAGGATAATATTCCTTAATTCTAGGAAGAGGATCTGTTATACCTTCCATTCCAGTTAACTCCATACTAAAGTAGTCTTTTTTACAATCGAAATGTTGTTGAAATTCTTTTGTAAAAACATCTTCATATGACGTACTAATATTATGCAATTTTCGTTTTTGTTTTAAAGGAATAAACTTTTCACTATAACTTTCTTTTGTTACCTCTACAAGTCTCATCCCTTTAGTTTGTGAAGCTTCTGAAAAAGAATATGCCATAGGACTACCGCTATATTTCAAACGTTCCTCACTAATAGCATTTGGATTATGAAGGTGACCTAAGGCAACATAATCAAATTTATCAAAAATTTCTACAGCAACATTTTCTACCGTTCCTACTGAAATCTCTCTTTCAGAATCAGTTTCTAATCCTCCGGATACAAACGTATGAGCTACTAAAATATTGGTTTTATTAGTATCTAAATCTTTATAAATTTCATCAATTACCCTTTTTGTTGCAGCATTATGTGTAGTTAATGTAATATCTTCAAAATATTCTCTTGCCTCAAAAGGTTCAAAATATGGTAATAAATATATGTCAGTATTTTCATAAGAAATTCTTTCAAAAGCTTGTTCTAATCTCGTGTGAAGATAAAATTTATGTTTACTAAACCAAGCTTCCCCAATCGCTAATCTTTCTCTACTATCATGGTTTCCACTTATGGCAAAAATCGGCACATTACATTCTATATTAATTCTTACTAAAAGCTCTTGTAAAATTGATGTTGCTTCTTTACTAGGAACACTTCTATCATATAAATCCCCGGCAATAATCAAAAAATCCGGTTTAACTTCATCTATTTTATTCATTAAATCTTCCATTACATATTTTTGATCTTCTAATAAATCTTTTCCTTGTAATTTTCTTCCAATATGCCAATCTGCAGTATGTAAAAATTTAACCATATAATCACCTTTTTTCTATAAACTATCTCTATTATATTATATCTTAAAACGAAATAAAATAACAGAGAACGATAAAATATTGTTAGATACACTTCTATAACTAATATGAAAAAAAGAGTCTTGCATTATTGCATGACTCTTTAGTATTTTAAAATTGTAAAAAATAGTTTAATAGGTATTTAATACCTATCGATATTATATATTAAATTTATTAAAATTAAAAGCGATTTCCTAATACTAAATCTTTTTTATCTATATAATAAAAAATGAAGAGGCTGATTCAAAGATACTAGATTAAAAAATAGTTTACATAAAAACCCATAGATGCAGTGGTTTATTGATATCTAAATTCACTTCATAAAAGCTTTTTAGATATCTAATAAACTGTGCGAAGGGACTCCACAAAATCGATTTCTCCGAAATCACGACTTTTGAGTCACTCCCAGCGTACCTAAAGGCACACCTGGCTAGTAGCTTCTGCTTGTTCGTTTTTGTAGCGTGTGGTCCAAATATCAGTACTCACAGAATCACTCGTAATCTGCTATTCGGCAGTTTTTATTTTTACTCTATCGATTTATTATATCATAATATCTCAACTCAAATTTTATTTATTTTTTACATTAAATAAAAAAACTCTAACTATTTTATTATATCATACTTTTATCGTATTTTTTAGAAAATATATTATCATTAATTTCATATTGTTTCCATCAAACTTTCATGATATATTTAAGATAGATTTAAGTATATACTTATTAAATTAATATGTAGTTGCAAATACATATTTAAGTTTTATTTCATAAAGGAGGTTATTCTTATGAAAAACAAAAAATTTAAAATAGCTACTTCAATTATATCTTTAGCAATATTAATTACTCCTATCTCTACTTTAATTAATAATTCTAATATTGCTAATGCTAAAACAGATATACAAAATAAAAATATAAAAGCAAATAATACATTTACAACAACAATAGATTTATCTAAGATTGACGTCGAAAATGAATTACTTAAAGCTCAACAATTACTAAAAGAAAAAAAAATAACACAAGAAGAATATAGTTTAATCAAATCAATATTGAAACCTGAAATTAATAATATAAGCAGTCAAGCTAAATTTAGAGCAGCTCTACGTGCTTACGGACCTTATTATCCAGCTAGAAAAGTTGCATATATAAATAATTGGGGTATAAAAGAAATTTATAATAATGCACTACCTAAATCTAAAGGTTTAAGTACAACAATTAGTTTTATTACGGGTAGATTAATTGGAGGACCTTATGGTTGGGGATTAGGAGCTTTAGGATTAATTCAATCTTTCAGTGGTCCAAGTGCATTTGAACAAGCTATACAACAAGCATATTGGCAAGGTAAAGGTATTGACGTATATTATCATATAAGTAAAAGTATAATGAGCTTAAACTATGTATCTTATGTTGTGATTTAATCATGAATATTAAATATTATGATATAATAGGTCTAGTAATTTTTCCTATTCTATACTTTTCTTATATAAAAAACATATTAAATATAAACATAAATCAAGAGCATATAAAAACCTTTGTTATACTATACTTAATGATAATCCTAACTATAATTATTCAAGATTCATATAAAAAATTTAAAAATAAAAAAATAAATAAATTAATTAAAAAAGACGACTAATTAGTCGTCTTTTTTTACAGGCTATTGCCCCATGCATATTTTTCATTTATCAACAGCCTGATAAAGAGGCTGACCAAAAGTCCTAAAATGTAACAAAGTTCATATGAGAACTCATAAACGCAGTGGTTTAATGATATCTAAATTCGTTTTATAAAAGCTTTTTAGATATCTAATAAACTATACGGGAGTGACTCTACAAAATCACGATTTTTGAGTCACTCCCTTCACATTTTTCTATTTTCCAAATAATCTTTGAATATCATTCCATGTTACTGCTAACATTAAAGCAACCATTAATAATCCAAATGCCACAGTTAAGTAGTACTGAGCTTTTTTATTAATTGGTTTCTTGAAGATTGCTTCATAAATTACGAATATGATACGACCACCATCAAGAACTGGAATTGGAATTAAGTTCATAAGACCTAAGTTTACACTCAGAATTCCTGTCCACCTTAATGTCGTTATTAATCCACTTTGTGCCGCAGCAGATGACACTTCATAAATCGCTACCGGTCCTCCAAGTTGATTTAAACTAAATCCTCCACTAAATAATGAAACAAATAGATTAATAATTCCCATAAAAATTCTAGTTCCATAGAATAATGTTTGTTCAAATCCACTTTTAATTGAACCTGCTAAATTTTTTTCATAAGCTTGGCTTATACCAAGTTTATAAGTTTTAACTTCTTTACCTTTTTCAACTGTCACTTCTTCTTTTGGTGTAACTTTAATTTCTTGTTGTGAACCATCACGAGAAACTTTTAATGTAAGTTCAGCTCCATTAGAATTAACTATCTCGTTAGTCATTTCTTTCCATGTATTAACACTTTTACCGTTTACCTGTTCAACTACATCACCTTGTTTTAGTCCTGATGAATAAGCTGGATAATTAGATGCAAGCTCACCTAAACGTGTGCTATTAGAAGGAACACCACTATACATTGAAATACCTAGGAAAATTGCTAGTGCTAATATAAAATTCATTAATGGACCAGCAAATAAAGTCCAGAATTTTTTCCCCCATGAGTGCGATGAAAACATTCTATCAACTGGAGCTATTTGTTCTTCCATTCCACCAAATGCTACACAAGCGTCTTTTTTAACTTCATAACTCTCTATTTTATCTCCCACAAAACCTTCTACAAAAAGTTTTTCAGTAAGATCAAACTCATTTAGCTCTAATGGAAGTAAATCCATATCATTACTTTTATCTAAAATGATTTTTTCAACTTTATCATTTTCATCTAATTTTAAACTAACCTTCATTCCTTTTTTCAGATCATAAACAGACACGTCATTGTTAAAATCAAAAACATTATCTGGCATCTTAACATATCCCCCAACTGGAAGAAGTCTGATTGTAAAATTAGTCTCTCCTATTTTTTTATGGAATATTTTAGGCCCCATTCCGATTGCAAATTCTTGACATAAAATTCCTGCTCTTTTCGCAGCAATAAAGTGTCCAAATTCATGTATAGTTACAACTACAAAAAATATTAATATAAATGCTATAATACCTTGCATCTATTACTCCTTTCTATCCTCTAAAATATATTTAGTAAAATTATTAAACATGGTGCTGATAAAATAACCGAGTCAAATCTATCAAAAATACCACCATGCCCAGGTAATAAGTTACTACTGTCTTTTACTTGATATTCTCTCTTATAAGCTGATTCAATTAAATCACCAAATTGACCGACAACACTAACAATTAAAGTTACGATGATTGCAATAAGTAAATTTGAAAATATGCTAGTTGTATTGAAAAATAAAATTGCTATTACTATTGATGATAGACTACCAATTACAGAGCCTTCAATAGACTTATTGGGACTTATCTTTGGTGAAAGTTTATTTTTCCCAAACTTCATTCCCCCAAAATATGCAAAACTATCTGTAAACCAAATTGTAAGTAACAAGTAAGCCACGTGAGATAAACTAAAATTTCTTAACATATATAAGCAATAAAATCCTACAAATATATATGCTGTAACAAATATTATCACACCTATTTCAACTATCTTAATCTTATGACCTGTACATACAATAGTCGCTAGCATCACTATTAATACTAAATACACTATTGCGTATTGCATCAGGCTTGAGATATCTTTATGTAAAAATAATAATGCTCCTACTGTTGATGATAACGTTAGGATAACAATGTTAGTTTCTTTAAATGTCATCCTTACAATTTCATACATTGCCATTACGCCTAATGCGAATGTTGTAAATTTAAAATAATCCCCACCTAAAAATAATAATGGTAAGAAAACAATTAACGCTACTACAGCTGTTATTACCCTAGTCTTCATTTAAACCTCCAAACCTTCTATCTCTACTTTGATATTCAAGTAAAGCATTATAAAATTCCTCTTCTGTAAAATCTGGCCACGCTACCTTAGTAAATAAAAATTCACTGTAAGCAATTTGCCAAAGTAAAAAGTTTGAAATTCTTTGTTCTCCAGAAGTTCTGATTAATAAATCGGGATCAGGCGTATCAGATGTATATAAATTACTACTAACATGTTCCTCTGAAATTTCCTCTATACTATATTTATTATCTTGAACATCTCTAGCAATCTGCTTAACAGCCCTTAAAATTTCATCTTTAGAACCATAATTAAGTGCAAAGATTAATTTTAATCCTGTATTATTCTTAGTTTGCTCTATTGCATCATTTACAGCTTTTCTAGTATTTTCCGGAAGTTTTTCTATAAAACCAATTACTTCAACTTTAACATTATTTTCCATAAGTTCTGGCATGAAACTAGTAAACATTTTTTCTGGTAGATCCATCAGATAACTAACCTCTTCTTTAGGTCTAGCCCAGTTTTCAGTTGAAAAAGCATATAATGTTAAATACTTTACTCCTAATTTTGAAGCATATTTAGTAATTTTCTTTACTGTTTGCATTCCTTCATAATGACCTTTTATTCTAGGCATATTTCTTTTTTTAGCCCAACGCCCATTACCATCCATTATAATAGCAACGTGTGTCGGAATTTTCTTCAACTCTTGTTTTTCAATTTTTCCCACTAATTCATTTTTTTTAAAAAATTTAAACATAATTCCTCCTAATGTTACATTACATTATATCATAAAAGATTTAATGCAACAAACTTTTAATGATTCTTATATTCTAAAAGAAACATGATATTATTAAAATAGTCATATAAACTTATTCTATATGTTAATAATCTTGTCATTAAAGTTTTCTGTATCGAATCTGTATTTCTTCATTAATTTCAAATTTTTATTTTAAATTTTCGTTTTTTATGTTGCATTGTCAGAATATTTATGATAGAATAGTTTCATTAATAATTAAATGCATTGATGAGTAGAATTTTATACTTAACTTATAGAGAGTTCCCGTTTGGTGAAAGGGAATAGTTTAAGGTAAAAGAAATGGACTCGGAGCATATAGTTTTTACTACGGTTTTGCCCGTTATAGCAAAAGTTATATTTGTAACTTATTAAGGTACAATAAGTGATTATTGTACAAATAAAGGTGGTAACACGGTAAGGCGTCCTTTAGCAAAAGCTAAAGTGCGCCTTTTTATTATTATGAAAGGAGAAATATATGATTAATCTTAACAATGTAAGTAAAACTTTTTATCAAAAAGGTAAAGAAATTCAAGCACTTAAACCTACTAATCTCCATGTGAAAGCTGGGGAAATATTTGGAATTATTGGTTACTCAGGAGCCGGAAAAAGCACCTTACTTAGATGTCTAAACTTATTAGAAACGCCAACAGATGGTGAAGTAATAGTTGATAATCAAGTTGTTAATAAGCTTAATAGAAAAGAATTACGTACTTATAGACAAAAAATCGGAATGATTTTCCAACAATTCAACCTACTTAGTTCAAAAACTGTAGGAGAGAATATTGCATTCAATCTAAAAGCCGGTGAAGTACCGCCTAAAGATATTCCAAAAAGAATTGATGAACTATTAGAACTTGTTGGACTTTCTGATAAAAAGAATGTTTATCCAAATCAACTTTCTGGTGGACAAAAACAACGTGTTGGTATTGCTAAAGCATTAGCTAATAATCCTAAACTATTACTTTGTGATGAAGCAACTAGTGCGCTAGATCCTGTTACAACTAAGCAAATTTTATCTCTATTAAAAGAAATTAATCGCAAACTTGGAATTACTATTATTCTAGTTACTCATGAAATGGAAGTAATAAAACAAATTTGTGATAATGTAGCAGTTATGGAAAATGGTGAAATTATTGAATTGAATTCCGTTTATGAGATTTTCTCAAATCCAAAAACAAAATTAATGCAAGAATTTATAGCCAATTTACACAATGATGAGGATTTTGAAGAACATCTTGCTGAACATTATAATAATGAGACTGTAATAAGGGTTATCTTTAAAGGAGAGGCAACCAAAGAACCGTTAATTCAGACTTTAGCAAATAAATATAATGTTACTACTAATATTCTTGCTGGCCGAATTGAATACATTCAAAATAAACAATTAGGAAGTTTAACTTTTTCAGTAGTTGGTGAACCTGATAACACAGAAAAATTTGTAAATCACTTAATTGATCAAGTTAATGATGTGGAGGTGAATGTATATGGAAAATAATCTAAGTTTAGTAGAACAATGGAAAACTCTACAACCTGAATTAATTAAATCATTTGGAGATTCATTATACATGATAAGTGTTTCTATAATTATCACTGTAATCGTTGGATTATTTTTAGGTATTGTATTATTTTTAACAAGTAATAGACTCTTATTCAAAAATGTATTTATTTACAAAACTGTAGATTTTCTAGTTAATACAATTCGTTCTATTCCATTTATTATTCTTTTGGTATTCTTAATACCATTTACCCTATTTTTATTAGGAAAATCAACTGGTCCTACTGGAGCAATCGTACCACTTACAGTTGCTGCTATTCCTTTATTCACAAGACTAGTTGATACTTCTCTAAATGAAATAGACTACGGAGTTATTGAATCGGCAGTTGCTTCTGGTGCTTCTCTGAAATTAATAGTTAAAGAAGTATTAATACCCGAGGCAATGTTCGGTATCATCCAATCAATTACACTAACACTAATCAATCTAATTGCATTCTCTGCAATGGCTGGTGTTGTTGGTGGTGGTGGAATCGGTGACCTTGCTATCAGATATGGTTATTATCGTTTCGATAACTTTATAATGTGGATTACAGTAATTCTTTTAATTATCTTAGTCCAAATTACACAATATATAGGAAATACAATTTCAAAAAAATTCAAAAAAAATTAATTTAAAGGAGATTTATATTTATGAACAAACTAAAAAAAATATTAACAATTGTCTTTACAGCATTTTTAGCTATTACATTAGCTGCTTGTGGTGCTACAAGCTCAAACAATAATAGTGGAGAGAAAAAAGAAGTAAAAATTGGTGCTACATCTGGACCATATGCTGATATGGTAAATAAAGGACTTAAACCACTTCTTGAGAAAAAAGGTTACACTGTTAAAGTTACTGAATTCTCTGATTACATCCAACCTAACAAAGCGTTAAATAGCGGTGAATTAGATGCAAACTTATTCCAACACAAAATCTACATGAAAAAATTTGCTGAACAAAATGGAATGGATTTAACAGCTCTTGCTCCAGTTCCAACTGCTCCAATGGGATTATACTCTGATAAAGTTAAAGACCTTAAAGATTTACCTGAAGGTGCGGAAGTAACTCTTCCAAACGACCCTTCTAATGCTGCTCGTGCCTATGCTTTATTAGCTGCTGCTGATTTAATCAAAATTAAACCTAATACTGATGTACTAAAAATCACAAAAAATGATGTAGTAGAAAATCCTAAAAAACTTAAATTCACAGAATTAGAAGCTGGTCAACTTGCTAGATCATTAAGTAGTACTACTCTTGCAGCAGTTCCTGGTAACTTTGCTCTTGCAGCTAAATTTGATTTAACAAAAGCATTAATCTTAGAAAAAATGAACGAAAACAACCGTAACAATGTAGTTGTAACTACAGCAAATAAAGACAAACAATTCGCTAAAGATTTAGTAGAAATCGTTCAATCTAAGGAATTTGATGAAATCATCAACAAAGACTTCAAAGGATTTGATAAACCTGGAAAATAATCAATAAGGAAGTGATTAATTATGAAAATTGAATTATCAAATACAATTAAAAATATTCCTGAAAATGTATTCTACCCTATTTTCAAATTAATCTCTGAGGAAAGTTCAAATGGTAATCCATTATTAAATGCGGGTATCGGAGTTCCAGACTCTGATACCCCTGAACTTTTACTTAAAGAATTAGAAGTAGCTATTAGAAAGCCTGAGAATATGAGATATGGATCATTTGATGGAAAAGTAACGTTATTGAATGAAATTTCACAGTGGCTTAAAGAAAACTATAATATAGACGCAGATCCTAAAGAAGAAATTGCTTTAGTATTTGGGACAAAATCTGGATTATCTAGTATTCCTTCAGTACTATTGAATCCAAATGATACAGTATTATTACCCGTACCGAGCTACCCCGACTATATTCAAGGAATAGCCTTAGCTCAGGCTAAATATGAAGAAATCGAATTAAAACAAGAGAATAATTATTTAGTTGATTACTCTAATATTCCTGAAAAAGTGGTTAAAGATGCTAAGCTTATATTCCTTAACTATCCATCTAATCCTATTGGTGCTGTCGCAACAAAAGAATTCTATGAAGGAACGGTTAATTGGGCAAAAGAAAATAATATAATAGTGCTTCAAGATCATGCATATTCTGACTTCTATTATAAAGAAGGCTGCTCTCCTGCATTTATGCAAACTAAAGGAGCAAAAGAAGTAGGAATTGAATTTTTCTCATTTTCTAAGAATTTTTCAATTTCGGGTCTAAGAATCGGTTTTGCAGTAGGTAATAAAGAAATAATTCGTGGTCTAAAGGAATATAATACAATATTCCATGCAAATATTTACGGTGCCGTTCAAGATGTAGTAATTACAGCATTAAAAAATCACAAACATTTAACTAGTCATATAAAAGAAACATATTCTAAAAGAATAGATAAAATTACTACTAAACTTGATGAACTAGGATATTCCTATTTTAAACCTGAAGGAGGAATTTTCATTTGGTTAAAAGTAAAACCTGGATTTAAAAGCCAAAGTTTCTTTGAACTTTTATTAAAAAAATATAGAATAGTAACAATGCCGGGGCATGTTTTTGGTAAAGGTGGAGAAGAATATATTAGATTAAGTTTGAGTCTTTCAGATGAACAAATTGACATATTAATAAAAAAATTAGAAGTACTAAATAATGATTTGAATAATAATTAATAATATTACATTTCATTAAAAATTCGACTAATCTATTGATTAGCCGAATTTTTAATGTTAACATATGAGTTTACATAAATATTTTTTTGAAAGGATGATTAAATGAAAAATAATACAAGATGGACTGTCTTATTCGCCTCAATGGCAATTTTGTTATGTGCAGGATCACTATATTCTTTTAGTGTTTTTGCAAAACCTCTGAGCATTTCAAAAGGATGGAGTATGCCTGATGTTATGCTTGCATTTACTATTAACGCAGCAATTGCTCCAATACCTACAATTCTTGGAGGATTTATCACAGACAAAGGAAAAGCAAATATTTCTATAATCTTAGGTGGAATATTATTTGCAACTGGATTTATACTTACAGGTTTTGCTTCTTCAAAAGGAATGCTTTACTTTAGCTACGGAGTGCTTTCTGGTGTTGGTCAAGCATTTGCTTATTCTGGATGTATAAGTAATGCTCTTAGATTTTTCCCAGATAAAAGAGGATTAGCTGCCGGTCTAATAACAGGTGCTATGGGAGGAGCTAGTGTAATAGCTGCTCCAATAGCTCATAGTCTTATAGCTAATTTTGGAGTGCATAAAGCGTTTATATATTTAGGAACAGCATATCTAATAATTATTATAATTGCTTTTTTCTTCATAAGAGTTGCACCTGCAAATTATCAACCAGAAGGATGGGTTCAACCTATTGCTGAAATTAAGCAAGAAGCTGTAAACAAAAATTGGAAACAAATGTTAAGAAGTCTTTCATTTTACTTTATAATATCAATGTTTGCAATTGGTGCATTTTCAGGGCTGATGGTTGCATCTAATGCTTCTGTAATTAGTCAATCAATGTTCGGATTAACGGCATCTGTTGCTGCAACATTCGTTAGTATTTATGCATTATCGAATTGTTTTGGACGTATTGTTTGGGGAATTGTATCAGATAAAATAGGTCATGAAAAAACTCTTATTGCTATTTACTCTGTAATTGCTATTTCTTTACTAATTTTAGTTAATATAAGAACTACTCTTGGACTAACAGTTGGACTTGTTCTTCTTGGTTTGTGTTTCGGGGGAACAATGGGAGTATTTGCACCATTAGTAATGAAAACATTTGGCCCTATTAACCAAGGTGTGAACTATGGAATTGTATTTATAGGATTCTCAACTGCTGCATTTTTTGCTCCAAAATACGCTGCAGGCATTGCAGCAAAACACAACGGTGACTTTACGGATGCATTTTATGTAGCAATTGCAATAGTAATTGTTGGATTAGTTATTAGTATAATTTATTCAATTTTTTCAAAACGTAAAGCATTTTAAATAAAAAGAAATCATCTCAAAACTTAATGAGATGATTTCTTTTTATTAAATTTTTGGTATTTGAAGTTTTTGTCCAGCTGCTATATTATTATTACTAATATTATTAGCCTCTTTTATTTTTTCAACACCACTTTGAGAATTGGCTTCTCCATAAGCAATTGATGCAATTGTAAATAATGAATCACCAGACTTAACAATATAGTCTTGACCCGCTACAGGTGTAACACTCACAACACCCTCAGTTTCAGTTTTTTCTGATTTGTTGTTTGTCTTCTCTTTCTTAGTAGTATTTTCATCAGTTACTTTTGTTTCATTAGCTTTCGGGATATTATTATTACTCTCCGCTTTTGTCTCTTCTGGAACTTTAGCTGCTTGTTCTGTAGTTTGGACTACTTTATCTTTTGACTTACCACCAAGTGAATTCCCTAAAGTAGTTACTCCTATAAGAATTAATGGGGCTAGTATTATAAATAATACAACTAAGACTGTATTCTTTATAGTATTTTTTTTCATTTTTTTGCCTCTAAAATTATTTTACTTCTTCAAAGTATTCGTGATAATAACCACCAACTTTTCCACTGTTATCCACTACGAAGATATATTCTTCAGTTTCATTAACAACCTCATATTCCTTTCCTACTGTAAGCATATTACTAACAGTGAATTTTTCAGCATCTGTGTGTTTTACTATAACTTTTTTTGACATTTTTTGTTCCTCCTTACTCTTTACATGTTTATTTTATTACAATATAACTATTTTTTCAAATGTTTTTTATTCATTATATAAGAAACTATTACAAAAACAATAAATGAAATTGATAGAGAAATTACAACAGGTTCTATAAACTTAATTACATATACTGTTTTAATAAGTATATAACTTATTAAACCTAATAATATTGAACTGATTGCTCCATATTTCTCTGCTTTTTTCCAATATAACCCTAATAATATTGGCCATAAGAATGTTGCCTCTAATCCACCAAAAGCAAATAAGTTAACATTAACTATTAAACTAGGTGGTCTCATACTTAAAAGCATAATTAATACTATTACCAAGATATTTACACCATATACAAATATTGGAACTTTTCTTCCTGTAATTTTTTCTTTAACTACTTTGCTATTAAATAGTAAATCTTTTATTAATGCCGATGAAATTAGTAAAAATTGAGCATTAACTGTTGTTATTATAGCAGCCATTGGAGCAGCTAAGACTAAAGCCGCTAAATACCACGGCAGTACTTTCAATGTGATTATAGGTATTACAGAATCATAGTCTGTAATATCAGGAAATACTCCTCTAGCCATAACCCCTATCAAATGTACTCCGAACATAACTATAAATATTACTATAGTTCCAACAATTATGGATTGTTTTAAACTTCTCTTATTTTTATACAACATTGAGTTAATAGCAATCTGAGGAATACCTATTACCCCAACTCCAACTAGAACCCAAAATGAACTAACATAACTTGGTGTTAAACTTCCATTTGCTCCAAACGGCGTTAATATTTTCTCATTGATATTGATTAAATTGGCTGTTATTTGATCAATACCACCACCATAATTTATAATAGCATAAAGTAAAATTATAGTAGAAAAAATCATTATTAAGCCTTGAATCATATCTGTTATTAAAATATTTTTTAATCCTCCGAACACAACACAAAAAATTATTATTATTGAAATAAGAAATATTCCTGTTTTATATTCAATTCCCATAAATGCTTTTAATAATTTTGCTCCTCCAACCCACTGAGCACTCATAGCAGCAATTAAGAAGACTATCATAGCCAGAGTAGATAGATAAGCAACTAATTTCGATTGGTATCTTGTTCTTAAGTAATCACTAATTGTTATTGCGTTTATTTTTTGTGCAGCACTTTTAAATTTTTTCGCTAAAACAAGTAATACAAAATACCCAGTAATTACTTGAATTACCGCTAGGAGTACCCAACCATAACCTAATTTATAGGCAACTCCTGGCCCTCCTAAAAATGTAGAAGCCGAACCATATGTAGACATTAATGTAATCGCAAGTACTATTCCACTAACATTTCTATCTGCTAAATAGTATTTTTCAAAAAATCCTCCATGATTTTCTGTTCTACTTAAACGATTTGTAATCAATGGTAATAAAATAATCGCTAAGAAAATTGCTACAAATAACAATAATATTTTATAGTCTAACGTATTTGCCATTATTTTTCCTCCTCTTTTATTTCATCGTTAAGTAAAAGATTCGTACATACTATTACTAATATAATTATAATAATACTTACTGCTACCGAGCTATAGAAAAACCACTCAGGTAATCCTAAAATATACTTATATGATTTAACATTATTTACATCAAATTTTACATAAGCAAAATAATACCATAATGTAAAGTGAATTATTGCTATAAAAATGGCAATTATCCCTTCTTTATTTTTCAATTTGTTCATATTTTTTTCCTAATAACCTCATTATAATAATATAGATATTTGAATAGTATACTTTCATAAAGTCTACTATAATACTTCCAAGTAATAGCCCTGCTGTTACATCACTTAGAAAATGTGCTCCTAAAACCATTCTCGAAATTGGTACTGCAATAATTGCAAAGGTTGCTAGAACTGTTAATATTTCCTTTTTATTTATTACAAAAATTAATGCTAAGAAAAATAATGCAACAAAAGTAGAATGACCACTAGGAAAACTATATCCATCATGAATTTCCGGTAATGGTCTAACCCTTTGTATACTGTATTTTAATACTGTTAAAAAGAAACCTCCAAGACCTGCGCTAAAGAAAATAAATACAGCTTTCTTAACTTCTTTAATCCATACTAAAAATGCTGACAATAATATCATTATTAATAGCAATAATTTATCATTAAAAACAAGTGAAACTACTTTGGCTATTTGAGCTAATAGCTTTATTTCAATTAAATCAGCTAACACTCTATCAAAGTCATTGTTTGGAAACTTTATTGCAACAATAGCTAGTGCAACAAAAACTAATATTTTTAAATAAGTAAATACACTTAATCGTCTCATACTAGTTTACACCTCCAATTTTCTCAAGAATCTTATTATAAAAATCATTTACATCGTTTATGACGCGTTTCTCTTCTTTATAAATTTTCATTGAATTTTTGTAAGTATCTATGCTATCATAAAACTCATTAATTTGTGCAACTAACAGTGTTGGTAACTCTTCTTCTGTAACAACTTTTGCAAAACCATTTTTTTCGAAAAATCTAGCATTTTCAATTTGATCTCCCCTACTTTGATTAGTTCCTAATGGTACTAAAATAGGTGGTAAGTCCAATGCTAAAAATTCATATAGAGAATTTGCTCCAGCTCTTGAAAACGCAAAGTCTGTAATTTTTAATATATCAAATAACTCTTTAGATAAAAATTCGAATTGCTTATATCCTTCTTTTTCTATATTATTATTTAATAGCCCTTTACCTACAAGATGAACAATTTGATATTTAGAAGTAAGTTCGTCAATATTATTCCAAATAAAGTCATTTAATATTTTTGAACCTAATGACCCTCCCATAACAAGTATAACGGGTTTGTCATTATTAAAACTAGTCAATTCAAAGGCCTTTTGACTTTCTCCGGTATAAATATCATCACGAACTATCGCTCCTATTAAACTAGCTTTTCCTTTTGGAAGATACTTTTGAGTATCCTCGAAAGTTGTAAAGATATGATTACAAAATCTAATATTAATTTTATTTGCCAATCCTGGTGTCAAATCTGATTCATGTAATAAAACTGGTATTTTAAGTAGCTTCGCTGCCACGCATACTGGCACACTAACAAATCCACCTTTTGAAAAAACAAAATTCGGCTTCTCTTTTTTTAATATGATTAATGAGTCGATAATTCCTTTTAAAACCTTAAATGGATCAATAAAATTTTCCCAAGAAAAGTATCTTCGTAACTTCCCAGAGCTAATCTTATGATACTTTACATCTGAAAGTTTACCTATCATATCTTTTTCTATACCAGTTTTGCTACCAATATAAGAAATTTCATATCCATTTTTTTTGAATTCTGGAATAAGCGCAACATTCACTGAAACATGACCTGCCGAACCTCCTCCAGTAAATAGGACTTTTTTCACTTTTATCCTCTCTCTTTCATCTTTTTTTCTAAGCGCTGTTCCACACTCTTTGGAACAAATTTAGATAAGTCAGCACCAAAACCAGATACACCTTTTACAATACTAGAACTAATAAACGAGTACTGCTTATTTGCCATCATATAAAAAGTTTCAATATTTTCATCCAGTGCCTTATTCATAAACGTTAATTGCATCTCATACTCAAAATCAGATACGGCTCTCAATCCTCTTACTATAACATTTGATCCGACTTTTTTTGCATAATTCACTAATAAACCTGAAAATGAGTCGACTTTAACATTTGAAATGTCCTCAATTGTTTCGTTAATCATCTCCACTCTTTCTTCAAGTGAAAATAAATATTTTTTGTCAGGATTAACTAGAATAGCTACTATTACTTCATCAAATAACTCAGCACTTCTTTTAATAATATCAATGTGCCCATAAGTAATAGGATCAAAGCTACCCGGTACAATCGCTATTTTTCTTTTCATTTTATTTCTCCATATATTCAAAAATTACTATGTCTGTTATTCCATACTGCTTTTCTTTTATAACCTCAATATTCTTATTTTGAAAAGTAATTTCTTCAGTATTACTTTTCTCACAAATAATCAAAGTTCCTTCATTACACAACTGGTTATCAATAATATTCTTTATTGCATCATCTATTAATCCTTTATCATACGGAGGATCTAAGAAGATAATATCGAATTTTTCTTCCTTTTTACCAAAGATTTTCAATGCACGCTTAAAATCATTTCTATACAGTGAATAATTTGATGTATCTATTCTGCATTTTTCTATATTACTTTTAATAACTTTTATTGCATTATTACTACCATCTATAAAAGTAGCATGGTTTGCTCCACGGCTTAAGGCTTCTATGCCTAAGCCTCCAGTTCCTCCAAAAAGATCCAGCACTTTACAATCATAGCAATCTATCATATTAAATAAGTTTTCTTTAATCTTATCCGTTGTAGGTCTTGTATTCATCCCTTCAACTGCATTTAATTTTATAGATCTATATTTTCCTGCTATAACTCTCATTTATCCTCGCCACCAAGTATCATTATTTTAAATACTTCTTTAAAATAAGGGAGTGACCCAAAAATCGTGATTTCGTAGAAACAAGATTTTGTCGAGTCACCCCCGCAAAGTTTATTAGATATCTAAAAAGCTTTTATGAGGCGAATTTAGATATCTATAAACCACTACGTCTATGAATTATCATATACACTTTTTTTAAATTTAGGACTTTGGTGTAAGTCCCTTATTTCTATTATTGCTTAGTTTGTAGACTTGAATCTAAATGTTCAAAACTTAAATGTAAGTCTGACATTCCAGATAACTCTATTTTTTTTACAAATTTCTTTTTCTTAAGATCTGCAACAATACTATCTATTCTGTTTTCATCAACATAGATACACGCATATCGTCCTCTTTTAGAATAAGAAATAAAGTTCCCATATTTTTCTAATTTATTTAAATCTTTAAAACTTTTAAAATAGACATATATTCCACGTCTTTCTTTTTCAAATAACTCCATAAATTTCTCCTAGAAATGAGCTGCTGCGTCTACTCGACCTTTCTCATCTATTTTAATTACTTTGACTTTCAGAGTATCTCCCACTTTTACTACATCTTCTACTTTATTGACTCTTTCTTCTGCTAATTTAGAAATATGAACTAAAGCATCGACACCTGGGAATAACTCAACGAATGCACCGAATTTTTCAATACGCTTAACTTCAGCAAGATAAATTTCGCCAACTTCAGCTTCACGTGTAATATTCTCGATGATTTCAATTGCTTTATTAATTCCTTCAATTTCAGGTGAAGAGATAAAGACATCTCCATTTTGTTCAATATCAATTTTAACACCTGTTTTTTCAATGATTTCATTGATAACTTTACCACCTGAACCGATAACATCTTTAATTTTTTCAGGCTTAATTTTAATAATTTTAATTTTTGGTGCAAATGTCGAAACTTCTTTACGAGGTTCAGCAATTACACTGTTCATGTGATCTAAAATTTGTAATCTACCAACACGTGCTTGTTCTAGAGATTCTTTTAAGATTTGTTCACTTAAACCATCAATTTTGATATCCATTTGAAGTGCAGTAATACCTTCAGCAGTACCTGCTACTTTAAAGTCCATATCTCCAAGGTGGTCTTCCATACCTTGAATATCAGTTAAAATAGTGTAGTGCTCATCTTTTTTAACTAATCCCATAGCAATACCTGCTACTTGAGCCTTAATAGGAACTCCTGCTGCCATAAGAGCCATAGATCCAGAACAGATTGTAGCTTGTGAACTTGAACCGTTAGATTCTAAAATTTCTGATACAATACGGATAGTATATGGAAAATCTTCTTTAGATGGAATTACCTGTGCTAATGCACGCTCACCTAAGGCTCCGTGACCAATTTCACGACGACCAGGTGCACGACTGAATCCTACTTCACCAACTGAGAAAGCAGGGAAGTTATAGTGTAACATAAATCTCTTGTTTTCTTCTTGTGTTAAATCATCAATAATTTGCTCATCTGATAAGTTACCTAATGTTACAACACCTAGTGATTGTGTTTGTCCACGAGTAAATAGTGCAGAACCGTGTGTTCTTGGAAGCACATCTACTCTTGAAGCTAATGGTCTAATTTCTGTTAATGCACGGCCATCTGGTCTAACTTTATCTTCAGTGATTTCGCGACGAACTTCATCTTTTACAATTTTGTCTAATGATAATTTTGCTTCTTTAACTATATCAATTTCATCTTCAGCTGTAACACGTTCTTCAAAGACTTCAAGAACTTTTTCTTTGACTGCCGAAATAGCTTCATCACGCTCTTGTTTATCTTTAATAGCAATTGCTTCTTTCATTTGAGCTAATGCCATTGAAAGAACTTCATTATAGATAGTTTCATCAATCACTTTTAACTCAACAGCCATTTTTTCTTGTCCAATTTCATCAACAATTTGTTGTTGGAATGCAATTAGACGTTTAATTTCCTCATGACCAAACATGATAGCATTTAACATAATTTCCTCAGAAACTTCTTTTGCACCTGCTTCAACCATGTTAATCGCATCAATCGTTCCTGCTACTTTTAGGTCAACTGTAGAACGTTCCATTTGTTCAACTGTTGGATTAATCACATATTCTCCATCAACATATCCAACTGTAACCCCTGCGATTGGACCTTTAAATGGGATATTTGATACAGATAATGATAATGAGCTTCCTAGCATTGCTGCCATTACAGGATCACAATCATACTCAACCGATAATACAGTTGAAATAACTTGTACTTCATTTCTAAAACCATCTTCAAATAACGGTCTAATTGGTCTATCAATAAGGCGTGCTGCTAATGTTGCTTCAGTTCCAGGACGCCCTTCTCTACGTAAGAATCCTCCAGGTATTTTTCCTACAGCATACATTTTTTCTTCATAGTTAACTGTTAGTGGGAAAAAATCAACATCTTTTGCTTCTTTAGAGGCAACTGCTGTTGTTAATACAACAGTATCCCCATACTTTACTACTACTGCTGCATTAGCTTGGCGAGCCATTTCCCCTAGCTCTACTGTTAATGTTTTTCCAGCCCACTGCGTTGTATAAACTTTTTTATCTTGAAACATGTTTATTTCCTTTCAATATTTTCTTAAACTTTATATAAATCGACTACTTTATTATATCATGAATGCTAGTATTTACAAAGAAAAAAACGAAAACATAGTAGAAATAACTGTGATTTCTCTATATTTTCGTTAATATTTTTTATCCTAATTGTATCTGATATAGTTTGTATAAAACTAATATTATTAGCAACATAATAATAAACAGAATAATATAAATTTTTTGTTTATTAGACATAATTATATGTGACCTTGAATCTCTTTTTCCAGTATGTTTCTAGTATGTTCACATACACGAGTAAAGTGCTGAATTAAGTCCATATAAACTACACCCGCTGGAATCTCACAATCCCCATCTTTCATACGCTGAGTATGTTTTTTACGAGCTGCTTTTTCTAAAGCATAAATATTTTCACATGCCGCTAAAGCTGCTCCAGCTATCGCTATATTGTTTTCTTCTAAAGACTTAATAGTTTTTAAAATTATATCATTACAAAGATCATACATTTCTTGTACTTCTGCTTTTGCATCATCAGAGAATTTTAATTTTTTCCTAATTTGATAATCTACTGATAATACAATATCTCTAGCATGGTCTCCAATTCTTTCGACATCACGAGTACCATCTAATAATGTTGAAGCAATTACCCCTTCTTTAGGGCTTAGCTTTTCTCTAAATAATAAAGTTAAATAATCAGTCATCTGCTCATCAAAGTTATTAATTGCATCTTCATAAGTTTCACCTTTTTCACGTAATTGTTCTTCACGATTCATGAAATATTCAACTGAATTACGTAAGCTTTTCTTAGATAAGATTAACATTTCCACGAATTCTTTTTGCACTTGACCTAAAGCTACTGCAGGTGCACTTGCAATAAGTGATTTATCAAGATATTGTGTACTATATTTTATTTGTTCATCTTCCCCTGGAATTAGCTTCGTAACAAGAACTACTAATAAACTAATAAATGGGAATTGAATGAATGTATTTAGAATATTGAACGTACCATGCGCTGATGCAATAGTCATTTTCGGTTCTAAACCTAGCGTTGTTTCTAAATATTGAATGAATGCTTCATAGGGAACTATTGCTATTAAACATATTACAGTACCAATAACGTTAAATAATACGTGAGAAGCCGCAACACGTTTTGCCGCAATATTACTACCTATCATAGCAAGGACAGCAGTTGTAATAGCTGTTCCAATATTATCTCCGAATATAACGGGTAATGCTCCGTGTAGGTTTAAGGCAGCATCAGCATATAAATTTTGTAGTATGGCGATAGTTGCAGCTGAAGACTGGATTAAAACAGTTAAAAATGTACCTACTCCTACCCCTACTACCGAACTATCATTTATGTGCGTTAAAATATTTTGAAACCACGGCATATCTCTCATCGGTCCCATAGCTGTTGACATCATTTTAAGGGCGTAGAAAATACCCCCAAAACCAAATATAACACGACCTATGTTGTTTACTAATTTAGCACGAGTAAAGAATAAAAACGCTGCCCCTAAGAAAATTAAAGGAAGTGCATATTTAGATATATTAAAACCAATAATAAATGATGTTAATGTGGTTCCGATATTAGAACCCATAACGATAGCGATTGCTTGCTTAGTTTTTAATAATCCTGCACCTACCAAACTAACCGTAATTACAATTGTTCCTGTACTTGACTGAATAAGTATCGTAACAATTATTCCGGCTAACACGGCCATAAGTGGTTTAGAAGTATATTTATCTAAAACATATCGCATTTTTTCTCCAGCTATTAATTGAAGTCCATCCCCCATGTACTTAATACTGAATAAGAATAATCCCAGACCTCCTAAAAATGAAAAAAATATTTCTTGCCAAAGTTCTGACACTTTTTTGTCCTCCTAGTATATGTTGCGTGTATCATATAACACACAAATAAATTTTACCATATAAATTTTAAAAGTACAACAGAAATTTAAAATGGTAACATTAAAATATTATTACAATTGTTTACATTAATTACTTAACAATATAGTGTTATTATATTAATATTTTTCCAAAAAGAAAAGAGATATCTACATAAAGTAAATACCTCTTTTTATTATGCTTATTAAGCTTGTGGATAAACAGAAACTTTTTTACGGCTACGTCCGTATCTTTCGAAACGTACAACTCCGTCAACTAGTGAAAATAGTGTATCATCTCCACCTTTTCCTACGTTAGTTCCTGGCCAAATTTTTGTCCCACGTTGTCTGTATAAGATAGAACCTGCAGTTACGTACTGACCATCAGCTCTTTTAGCACCTAAACGTTTTGATTCAGAGTCACGTCCGTTTTTAGTAGAACCTACCCCTTTTTTAGATGCGAAGAATTGTAAATTTAATTGTAACATCATGTCTATTTCACCTCTCTTACTTCAATAGTTATATAATCTGAATAATTTTCTTCAATTGTTTTTAATGCAACTAACATTGCATTTAGTAGAAGTTGCTCTTTCTCTGTAGATTTTAACGATCTATATGTTAAGTGCCCAGTCACATCTTCGTTAGCTGAAATGTCAAACTGTACATCTTCATCTAGTTCATCTACCGCATTTATTAAACCAAATACAACAGCAGAAACACCTGCACAAACTATATCAGAACCATGTTCAGCATAGTCGGCATGTCCGTCGACTGTTACCTGTCTAATAACTTCAACTTCTTTTACGATTTCCACCTTAATCATGATTAAGCGTTAATTTTTTCAACTACTAATTTAGTGAAAGGTTGACGATGACCTAATTTACGGTGATTGTTCTTTTTAGGTTTGTATTTGAATACTGTGATTTTTTTACCTTTACCTTGAGCAACTACTTTAGCTGTTACTGTTGCACCAGCTACTAAAGGAGCACCAACTTTTGTTGTTTCTCCACCTACTAATACTACTTCATCAAAAGTAACTGTAGAATCAACTTCAGCTGCTAATTTCTCAACTAAGATTGTTTGTCCTTCTTCAACACGTAGTTGTTTCCCACCTGTTTTAATTACTGCGTACATATCTGCACCTCCTTAAATATTTTTTACTAAGACTCGCCATACAAGGTGGATTTCTCTCTTATTTACCTTATACGTGCGGTTGTAGTAGCTATTTAGGAGCTACACAACAATACAATTCTAACACATATATACTCTAACGTCAACTATATTGATAACTTTTCTTACTTTTTTTTCAAAAAATTAAATCAGTAAACAATATTTCTAATGTTTACTGATTTAATAAACTATTTACGTTTTTTCTTGTTAGAAACTAGTGTAACTTTTTCAGGATCAAACGCTTGTTTCTTTTGTTTTTCTGGTTTATATGGTGGATATAAAGCATGTCCTAAGTAAGTTTGGAATATCATGAATAATCCCCCAACGATATAATACACGGCTACCGCTCCAGCTACGATGAATGAGAACCCTGTAATCATTATCGGTGATAACCATTGCATCATCTTCATTTGACTTTGCATATGCTCTTGACCTGGTTGAGTTGGTGTCGGCATTAAACTCATTTGTAATTTTGTTTGGATAGCATATACAGCAAACGCAATTAATGGTAATGTATATGAACGAGTACCAAGACTAAATACTCCTAGGAATGTTGAGTCAATAATTCCAGCAGAGTATAATGGATTAGATAACGTATAGAACAATCCAGTTAAGAATGGAAGTGGAATAAGCATTGGTAAACATCCACCTAAACTTAATGGCATTGCATCATATTTTTTCATGATAGCCATTTGTTCTCTTTGTAATTCCATAAGTTCACTGCGAGCTTGCATTTTTTCTTCATTTGAGATAGCTCTTGCTTCTTTTTCTTTAGCTGCTTGTTGTTTCTTCTGAACTACTTCTAATTCTGGACGAGCTAATTCTTGTCCTTTTCTTGATTTGTTTTGAACTTTGTAGTTATTTAACATGAAAGGTAAAACTAATAGTCTGATTACTAAAGTAATAATAACTATTGACCAACCCCAACTTCCTGTATACTCATGTATTTTACTCAGTGATAAGTCCATTGGTCTTACGAAGATTTCGTAAAACGTTCCAGAACGATCATTTTGTGAACATCCTGAAAGAGTAACTACACCAAGCAAACCTAATAAAATTGCTGATAGTTTTTTCAATTTCATTCTCCTTATATTTTATTTCTACTTTGTAGTTTTAGTATTTTTTTTTTACTAATATTATACCTAGTAAATTATATCAGATATAAAAGTGGTAGTCAAACTATTGTTTAGCTAAAATTCAGTAAATTTCATCTTCTAAAATTTGATTCTACATATTTCCATCAATAAAATATATTATAACGTTTAAAAAATATTGACAGTTGTTGTTAATAGTTATATAATATTAGTAAGAAAGGATGATTATTATCAAAGATATACAATATATTACAGATATCGAGAAGTTGAAGGTCATTTCTGATCCTTTAAGAATAAGTATTCTTACTACACTCGGTACAGAAAAGAAAAACTCAAAACAACTAGCTAAACTATTAAAAATTAATAGAACTAAAATACACTATCATCTTAATATACTAGAAGAGAATAATTTTATCGAAGTAGTTGATACAGATTCAATAAATGGAATAATCCAAAAATACTATCTACCGACTGCACAAGCGTTTGTACCTTCTCCTAGTATTTTTAACGACTTATTTAACAATACTTCAATTAACTTTAATGTAAAGAAAGAAGATGTGAAAGATTTCTGGGATGAAGTTAAAAAACTAGAAAAAAAATTCTCCTCAAAAGATACTGATGGTGTTAGTATTAGTATTATTTCAACAGCTCGTTAAGAGCTGTAAAATAATATTTTAACTGTCAAATATTTTTTATCGTTAAAATTTTTATAAAGGATGTGGACTCTATGTTTAAAAATAAAAACTTTTCAATTTTACTATTCGGTAGATTAATCACTAATTTTGGTGATAGCATATATTCAATAGCTACTCTAACATTAATTTACACATTAACTAAATCTACTTTTTATAGTGGTATTACTTTATTTCTAATTTCATTTACCGCTATATTACAAATATTTGTGTCGCCACTAATCAGTAAATTTAATGTAAAGAGGTTTTTAATTATTTCACAGTTATTTCAAGCTATATATTACTTATCTAATCTACGTAAATAAGCTACAGATTACTACACTAATAATTTTTATCGTTTGTATTAGTTTCATTAATCAAATTGTTTATCCTGTTCAACTTGCCTTACTTCCAAAAATAGTTAAACAAGAAGATTTAGTAAAAGAAAATTCATTATTTTCTATAGCTTATCAAGGTAGTGATGCACTCTTTAATTCAATAGGCGGATTTATTATAACAGTTTTTGGGACAATATATGCGTTCATTATAAATAGCATTACATTTTTTATCAATAGTGCTATATTCATATTCCTATCAAATGATTTATCTAAAAACACTAATTCGATTCAAGAAAATTACTTTACAAAATTAAGTAGCGGTATAAAAATTTGGAATACACCATTATTAAAACCATTATTAATTGGAATCATAATAATTAATTTTTCTACCAGTTCATTACTAACGCTACTTCCTGAGTATTCAGAAACTAGTTATTTTTATGGAATTTTACTTAGTGCATCTGGTCTTGGTATCCTAATAGGAGCCTTTCTTTCTAACAGCCAAATATTAAAAAATATAAGATTGAGCGTTTTATACACTACATTTACACTAGGCATCGGTCTTTCTTGGGGAGCACTTAGCATACTTAACAATAATTCTATTACAAACAAAATTATCAATCTTTCATTATTTCTTTTTGGCTGGATATTAATCGGGATTTTAAATACATACTCTCAAACAATGATTCAATGTATCATAAGTAAAGATAAATTAGATGTCGCTATGTCTACCATGATAGGTTTATCGATAGCTCTAAGCCCTCTTGGAGCTTTATTCGCAGGAATATTAAGTATAAAATTCAATACTAAGATTATTATAATTATTACTTCGCTATTAATTTTTAGTATATTTCTATTTTGGTTTTCCAATAAAAATATTAGGAATTTACTTAGTTTTTCAAAATTACTAGAAATAAGAGATTAAAATATCATAGTTTCTACTTAGAAATATACTTTACTGTTATAAATATAATATACATATTAATTTACAATATTGTTTTATACAAAAAAATAGCCAGTAACTTGCTAATACAAGTTACTAGCTATTTAATTAATTTCTATTTTTTATCTTCTTTTGGTAAGAATGCATTTAATAACACACCGCTGATAGCTGCAAGAGCCATTGCTGGAAGTTCGAAGTTAATGCTTTCGAATTTTAGCATTGCTCCACCAACACCTAAAACGATGATTACTGATGAAATTACTAAGTTTCTATTGATACTTAAGTCTACTTTTTCATCTACTAACATTCTAAGTCCACTTGAAGCGATTATACCGAATAGTAAAATTGATACCCCACCCATAACTGGTGATGGAATCGTAGAGATTAGAGCTGAGAACTTACCTACAAAACTTAAGATAAGTGCGAATACCGCCGCTCCTCCTAATACGAATACAGAGAAGATACGTGTAATAGCAAGAACCCCAATGTTTTCACCATATGTTGTACTTGGTGGTCCACCTAAAAGTGATGCAAACATCATCGCTGTTCCATCAGCTAAAATTGAACGGTGTAATCCTGGATCTTTTAAGAAGTTTCTTCCTACTACTTCAGATAATACCATTTGGTGACCTATATGTTCGTTAATAGTTACAATAGCAATAGGTACCATTGCTAATGCTGCTACATTCCACTCAGGTACATATGTTACAAATGGAATTGTGAATTTCGGTAAGCTAAACCAAGGAGCATCGATAACTGGTTGGAAATCAACTAATCCTGCAATTACAGCAACGATATATCCAAATACAATTCCTAATAGTACTGGAATCTGTTTAGCAAATCCTCTTAAAGCAACACAACAGAAGATTGTTGCTGCTAATGTTATAAGAGCTACTAAGAAGTATTTTAAATCATAAACTTTAGCTCCATTTACGGTTTTGTACATCGCCATACTAATTGCTGTAGGAGCAATTCCAAGTCCAATAACAATGATAATAGGTCCAACTACAACTGGTGGTAAAAGTTTCAATAACCAATTTACACCAAATTTGTAAATTAACATTGCTACAACACCATAAACTAAGCTGGCTAAAAATGCACCAAGCATTGCTGTTTCAACACTGTGAGTAGTTGAAAGCACAATAATCGGATTAATGAAGGCAAATGAAGATCCTAAATACGCTGGAATTTTACCTCTAGTTATTAATAAATACGTAAGTGTTCCAATACCTGATGTCGTTAAAGCAGTACTTGCTGGTAATCCTGTTAAAATTGGTACTAACACCGTCGCTCCAAACATTGCGAATAAGTGTTGTAAGCTTAACGTTACCCATAGAGCTAAGTTAGGCTTTTCATGAACATCTAGAATTGGTTTTACTCTTGTTTTTTCTGCCATTCTTCTTCTCCTTTTTTTATATTCAAACTTTCATAATTATATCACATGAATAGTCAATTTGAAAGTGTTTTTTTCTATTTTTTTAAATTAATTTTTAAGTAAATTTTAAATTAACTAATAATATTTTATTATAAATAATACTTTTATTTTATTTCTTAAATTATCTTAGACTCTAAAATCTAAATTCTAAAATTATATAATTATTATTTCTTCATAAATATATATAAAAACAAGATTAATCTCTCATTAACCTTGTTTTCTTATATTTATTTAACTTCTATATCAAGAATCACAACTTCTTCAACCGGCTTATCTTGAGCTCCAGTTTTTACTGCTGCAATTTTTTCAAGAGTTTTCGCACCAGCGATTAAGTGTCCAAAAACTGTATGACGATGATCTAAGTGAGGAGTTCCCCCTAGTTTAGCATAACCTTCAACAGCTTCTTGTGGCCAACCACCTTGTTCAAGTGCTTGTAAAGTTCTAGCATCTACGTGAGAATTTTGAACAATAAAGAATTGACTTCCATTTGTATTTGGTCCAGCATTCGCCATACTTAACGCACCATAGAAATGGAAGTAATCCATTGAGAATTCATCTTCGAAACTACGTCCCCAGATTGACTCTCCTCCCATACCTGTACCAGTTGGATCTCCACCTTGAATCATAAAGTCTTTAATTACACGGTGAAAAATAATACCTTTATAGTACCCATTTTTTGCATGAGTTAAAAAGTTTTCTACTGCTTTTGGAATATCTTTTTCAAATAATTTGAAAGTCATATCTCCGTGAGTAGTTTTAATTTTCACTTTAACTTGACCTTTTTTTACATTTTTTGTTAATTGAGTTAACATTATATCTCTCCTTATTAGTGAGAAGGGATAACTTCCATCCCTCCTCATTTTATTTTACTATGCATTTTTCTCGATTAATCTTTCGCTAATTTCTCTTAAGATATTTTCTTTGAATTCAGCAAAACTTTCTTCTTTTTGGTTTAATGAACCGAATGTTCTAACATTAACATTTCTGTTTTCTACTTCTTTATCTCCAATTACTAAAGTATATGGAATTTTTTTACTTGCTGCTTCACGGATTTTGTATCCTAGTTTTTCATCTCTATCATCGATAGCTACTTTAACACCAGCTTTTTTAAGTTCTTGCATAATTTCTTTAGAATATTCATAGTGGTAGTCATTATTTACTGGGATAATACGTACTTGGTTTGGTGATAACCATGTTGGTAAATCTCCTTTGTACTCTTCTAATAAGAAGGCAACCATTCTCTCCATTGTTGATACGATACCACGGTGGATAACTACTGGACGGTGAGCTTTTCCATCTTCACCAATATATTCTAATTCGAATCTTTCTGGTAATAAGAAGTCTAATTGAATTGTAGATAATGTTTCTTGTTTTCCAATTGCTGTTTCTACTTGAACATCAAGTTTTGGTCCATAGAATGCAGCTTCCCCTTCAGCTTCAACATAGTCTAATCCTAACTCATCAGCAGTTTCTTTTAACATTTGTTGAGCATTATTCCACATTGCATCATCATCGAAGTATTTCTCAGTGTTTTCAGGGTCTCTGTATGATAGACGGTAGCTGAAGTTTTTAATACCTAAGTCTTTATACGCTTCTTCAATAAGACCTACAGTAAGTTTGAATTCATCTTTAAGTTGGTCTGGACGAACGAAAATGTGAGCATCGTTTAGAGTCATACCACGAACACGTTGTAATCCACTTACTGCTCCACTTGCTTCATAACGGTGCATCATTCCAAGCTCTGCGATACGGATTGGAAGTTCACGGTATGAGTGACGTTCATTTTTATAAACCATCATGTGGTGAGGACAGTTCATAGGACGAAGTACCATTGTTTCGTGGTCCATCTCCATTGGTGGGAACATATCTTCTTGGTAGTGTTCCCAGTGTCCACTTGTAATATATAGATCTTTAGATCCCATAATTGGAGTATAAACGTGATCGTATCCTAATTCTACTTCTTTATCAACGATATATCTTTCGATAGTACGACGGATAGTAGCACCATTTGGTAACCATAATGGTAATCCAGCACCAACTTTTTGACTTGTTGTGAAGATTCCTAATTCTTTACCTAGTTTTCTGTGATCACGTTCACGTGCTTCTTGTAGACGTACTAAGTGTTGTTCTAAATGTTCTTTAGTGAAATAAGCTGTTCCATAGATACGTTGTAGCATTTTATTATCACTATTACCTCTCCAGTATGCACCTGCTACAGATAATAATTTAAATTCTTTAATTTTTGAAGTTGCACTTACGTGTCCTCCACGACAAAGGTCAGTGAAGTCTCCTTGTGTGTAAACTGTAATAACTTCATCAGCTGGAAGATCGTTAATTAATTCTACTTTATAAGGATCTTCTTTAAAGATTTCTAAAGCTTCTTCTTTACTTACTTCGCGACCTTCAATTGCATGATTTTCGCTAATAATTTTCTTAACTTCTTTTTCAATTGCTTTGAAGTCTTCTTCTGATACTTTGTATTCAGCGTCAAAATCATAGTAGAATCCACCATCAATAGCTGGACCAACACCGAAGTGTACATCTTTACCATACAGTCTTCTTAATGCTTGCGCTAATACGTGTGCACAAGTGTGACGTAATACATATAAACTATCTTTATCTTCATCATCTGCAACGATAAGTTTTAAGTGACCATCTTTTGTTATTGGTTTGTTAACTTCAATATAGTCCTCATCTAATTTTGCAGAAATCACTTTTTTCTTAAGACTTACACTAATACTTTCAGCGATTTCTAATGGTGTTTTATTATCATATTCTCTTACATTTCCATCTGGAAAAACTAATTTAGCCATATTAAGGTCTCCTTCTTTTTTATATACTTAGTCTAACTTACTCAAAAATTAAAAAACCCCTTCTCTAGCCGAAACTAAAGAAGGGACGAATCTTTTCGTGGTACCACCCAAATTCGAAGTAAATTTACTTCCTCTTTGTGAATAAAGCTCACTAACTATGTTAATACTATTGCTAGGTAGTAACATATATTGCTTATAGGTATTTTCAGCACCATACCCTCTCTTAAATAAGTTAAATATATATCTTGTCCTAAGTATATGTTAATTTATTTCATTAATGTAATTCTAGCACAAAGATAGATGAATTTCAAGGGGAAACTCATCTATCTTTTACATTTTATTCTTTTCTAGGATACTTAAATTAATCTCCACTTTATTACGTAAATCCATTTTAGACAACTCTGTTAGACTATTATTTAAGTTTTGTAATAATACTGAATCTGTATTTATTTTTTTTAACACATTAATCCCATCAATTGCAAGTGTTCTTATTTTTTCAGCCATAGCATTGATTGCTCGTTTTGTTTCATATTTTTCTGAGTTTTCTTTTAACTTTTTCTGTTTTTCTCTTATTTCCTCAATTATTTCCTGTAGTCTAACTCTTTCTGTAAAAAAATTATTTATATTAATTACTTCATTAAGAAGAAATTCAGCTACTTTAAATCCATCTTTTATTAAATCTAAATCAAATCCTGAGTTTATTCCTCTATGAGCATATTTATGACGATGTTCAATTAGTTTATCATAAGACCGAAAAAGATCTTCATTTTGGGGTATTTTGAGTAATGTTATTCTATCTATTTCATTTTCATCCATAAAAAGATACTTTTTAAATTGTGAGTTAATACTCTTTATTTTAACATCGGGTGAAAATTTATTTTCAGGTAATTGATACTTTATAAATTTATACACATGCTTATTGTCCAATTCGTCTATTTCAGCATCTAAAATATTATAAATAAATTTCTTAAATAGTTGTTCACAAAAAGTATATATATCTATTAGTAATGCTGGAACATAAAAATCAAATGCCGTAAGTAGTACTGAAAAATCTATATCAATACTACTAGCAAATTCTCTATATGCATTTCGGTTATCTGATAAGCTTTTATTGATATCGTCTGCTTTCTTTATCTTCTCGTCTATAGTATGTAATCTTTCTTTAAACTCTGTATAGTCACGCGACATCAGCATTTTATACACCTATAATTTCTTTAGTAATTTCATATCTTTTCTTTATCATTTCTTCAGTACCAGTATTAGCAGAAAATGGATTAGGTTTCTTATCTAAAATCGCATCTTCATATATTCTTTTCATAATAGACTTATACATACTTTCGATATCTTCTTTTACTGATACCCCCTCTTCTACAATAGTCCCTAATAATGCTTCTAAAATACCAATATTAAGCACCCCCTCATATTTATCATCAGAATTCACTCTTCTAAATATATTTTCCGAACCAAAAATTTGCAAAAGTTCATGTAAAATTTTAAAGAACTGTTTAATTCTATCTTCTGAAATATTTCTATTCCTACATAATTCACAATACTCATCTAAGATATTTTTTATTCCATTTCTCTTTATCTGTATTTTTCCATAAACCAAGTCCGTTATAGCTAAAAAACGTAAAAGCGCTTCTACGTGGATATCTCTCTTTATTTGTGAAACACTAAATAAATTCAAGTAATTTTCATCTGAATTTGCATATCTATAAAGATTAATCATAAATTCTCCATAAGCCAAAGACTTCCTAATTTGCATGGCATTTAGTTTATCCGATCCAGTATTTATACGCTCAAAAATTAAATATTTAGAACTAAAATCACCTGGAGTTAATTGCTTAAATTCCATTAATGGTATTGTACTTCGTCTTATTTTTCTTTGATATTTCTCATCCAGATCATTAAATTTTTTCCCTGCTATCTCATTTAATATATTTTTTGAAGACAATTTAGCAGCAATATTTCTTCCCTTCTCCTTTTTGCCTCCCCATGGATTTCCTTGCACAAAATTAAATACAGTAGTTAATCTCTGGTATCCATCTATTATCTCATATTCATTATCATTAACTTCTAATAAGAATAATGGGGGGATTGGTAATCCTAAAACAATTGATTCTATTAATCTTGAACTTTTACCAGAATTCCAAACAAACTCCCTTTGCATTTCTGGAATTTTTATTTCTTTATTCTCATACATATCAATTAATTCTCCAAAAGAACGATTACTCACCCAGTGTTTGATTTTAAATCCTTCACTTAAATCCTCATTTGTATATTCTGCAGTAGATTCATCATCCATAAAAATTTCTTCTAACTCTTCCCTTTGTTCATCACTTAACTCATATTCTTTTTCACTAAATTTTAATATTGCATTATCAAAATTTTCTGCTTCAATAAAATTTACATATTCTTCTGTTTTTATTTCTGTAGAAATTCCTAAAATTCTATTTTTAGAAACTTTATAATAAATTGTTATTAATTCCATAGTTATGTCTCCTTAATCCTACATAATTAATTTCTAGCGCTCTTATCAATGTAATAATTTTTTTAGTATTCTTACTAATACTTTACACAATTTTATTTATTTTTTCTCCAGTAGCTTCTAATACCACTAAAAGTGAAAATTAGTATTAATACCATAAATATATAATTTTTAATACTAAAATATTTCGCAGCTTCTGTTTTTACTATTTCTAGCTTTTTATCTATGTTATTAGATTTTTTAACTTCTAGATTACTTTTCTCAAATGCAGTTATATCACCGTCACTAATTTTAGTATCTTTTAAAGCGATATAATATAGATACTTAGCATCCTTTAATGCTGAAATATCGATTACCGAAGTATTAGATATATCTAAGCTAGAAATATTTGGTACATCTTTTAATGCATCTATATTTTTTAAACCTAGATTATCATTCAACATTAGTCGATATAGATATTTTTTATCTTTTAACGCATCTACATTCTCGATATTGTTTTTATATAATAGTAGTTCTTCTAAACTGGCTAAATCTTTTAGCGCTGTAATATCGCTAATATTATTTCTATCTAAATATAAAGTCCTCAAAGACTTCAATTCAGCTAATGGCATAACATCTTTAATAGCATTTTCTTCAGCAACTAGACTCTCAAGTTTCCCTGCATTTTTTAAAAATGAGATATTATCTAAACCTATACCTGAAAGATTTAGACTTCTTAGATTTTCTAGTTTTAAATTATTCGGAATATAATCTTTTAAAACACTGTTCATAGAAATATCTAATGATTCTACTTTTAGATCATTTAGAAAATCTAAATTATTCATTAAATTTTTTCTAAGCACTAATTGTCTTAACTTTGTTAATTTAGCTAAGCTCTTTGGATCTTTTATTTTATTGTTAGTAAGGTTTAAATCTTCTAATTCAACTAACTTTTCTAATGGTGTAATATCTTCGATAAAATTATTAGATAAGTTTAGATTTTTTAAGTTAACAGCATATTCTAAACCTTTTAGAGAAAAAATGTTTTTCCAAGGTAATGACAGACTTGTAAATTGTTCCATCATACCTACAGTCATTTCCTCACCTTTAAAGTCTTTATTAATATGAAACTTATAGTACTCTATTAAAGCTGCTTTAAGATTTAGATCATCGAACTCTATTTTTTCGCTATTTTCAATTTCAGTAAATTTCTTTTCTCCAAAGGGTACATAGACATCATTAGCCTTTATCGAAGGAGCAGATACTGTTAATCCTAATAACGTTATGATAAAAGCTTTATATATTACCTTTTTCATTTTTTTCCTCTTTATTTTTTCTATACTCAGTTATTTTATTTCTTACAATTACTAGTCCATATGCTGCAGGTGGAATTAAAAATACAAAGTACGGGAATACATATCTACTTTTCGCTTCCCAAATCATATGGAATAACGTTCCACCGATAAAAGCAACTGGAATTATCGTTAGTATTTCTTTTTTCTTTTTATAAACATTTACTGCAAATACTACAGAAAATATATACACAAATACTTGAAATACCTTCATAATAAAAGTAAGTACGTGATGAGTTTCATCAAAGTAAATTTGTTTTACAAAAAAGTCTTTCACTTTTTCTAACTTAGTTTCATTGTCAAAATTCCTTTGAGGTGCAGTCACTAATAAACTCTGGAATGTTGGTTCTATAAACTGATTTTCATATTTTCTTTGATAAAAATCTACAGCATATCTAGGATTTTTCTTAAATACTTCTAATCTTTGTTTTATAGAATCTTTAGAGATTTCAATTATGCGTTTTGTATCATAATCTTCTTCTGGCATAATATCATAGTTAAATCTATTCCACCAACCAGCTTCACGATCACCTTCTTGCATTCCCATCGCTATCCATGTAATTTTCGGTACGCCGTCAGCAATTGTCTTTTGACTCTTCACTTCATAATAATTATAAATTAAACTCTTAGAAGCACTCATTAAAAATAGACAGCTGATTATAAACGCAATGACTTTTTTATCCCTTACTCTAATAAGATAAATAACTGCCGCTGAGAATATAGCTAACATATGTATTAAGTTATTACCTATAAATAGCATTGCAAAATTAATACTAATAGTACTTATTACCAACATATACCATTTTTTATGTTTAATATACTTTATAAAATAATAGTAAGCCAGTAATGTTAAAAACATACCAGGTAATAATCCGTAAACAAATGCAACATAAAATATTAACGGAAAACATAGACCACTAAGAATTACAACGATATAATTTGTATCTTCATCATCAAACATTATATTCGAAATTTTATATAACATAAAAATAATGTAACTGATTGAAAAACTTTGCATTATATATAAAATAAATGTCGCTCTTCCAAATAGTGACAGTATTATCTGGAAAAGAAATACTGTTGTTATTTGATGAGAATATATGTATAAATAATTATTTCCTTTATCAAGTCCACTGTAATTTTCTCTTATAAAATTATTAGCTTGATCTATTACGTTAAATGGATCAAACTGAACATAGTCTCTTCTCAATATCGCAAACAAGATACTAATAATAAATGCATAAATCATTACTATTAATACTAATCTTTGGACACTAATTATTTTCTTTAAATACTTTGCTAATATTAAGATAACTATACTAAATATTATAAGGAATATAATATTTAGTATAGCACTAACATTTTCATAATATAAAGTTTCTTGATAATCTTTCGGAAATACCGCTGTTTTTGTTAATACTAATAAAGAATTTATCCCCATAAGTACCATAAAAATTACAGCTACAACTTTTACTAAAAAGTTAGAAAACTTATTTAATATTTCCTTGTTCATTGTCAATTATTCCTCTTCATTTTTCTCTTCGTTTAAGAATTTTTCAACAATGAATCTTGGGCGTTCTTTTGTTTCTAAGTAAATTTTACCAACATATTCACCCACAATACCTAGCGAAATCATAATCATCCCACCGATAAACCACATTGATATCATTAAACTCGACCATCCTGGTCTTGCAAATCCTGCAAAATAACTATACAATGTGTAGAAAAATACTATCGCAGCAATAAATATCATTAATGCTCCACCTATAGTAATAAATCTAATTAATTTTACGGATAAAGAAGTAATTCCTTCAAAAGCAAATGCCAACATCTTAGATAATGGATACTTACTTTCTCCAGCAAATCTTTCTGCACGTTCATATGTAACAATATCACTTGGATAACCTATCATAGGAACAATACCACGTAAGAATAAGTTTACCTCTTTAAACTGAGCTAATCCCTCTAACGCACGTTTACTCATTAAACGATAGTCTGCATGATTAAATACCGTATTAGCTCCTAGCTTTTCCATAACCTTGTAGAAACCTTCAGCTGTGAAACGTTTAAAGAATGTATCCGTAGTTCTTGCTGAACGAACACCATAAACTACATCTGCACCTTCAAGGTATTTTTTCATCATTTCATCCATAGCATTAATGTCATCTTGTAGGTCTGCATCCATTGAGATACTTACATCACAGTGATCTTTAACAGTCATAAGTCCTGCTAAAAGCGCATTTTGGTGACCTCTATTTCTACTTAAGTTAATACCACTAAATAATGGATTCTTTTTATGAAGTTCTTCTATCATTTTCCATGTTTTATCCTTTGAACCATCGTTCACTAAAACAACACGGCTATCTTTTGAAATTAAATCTTCTTCTATCATAGAATTCATTTTAATTTCTAATCTTTTCGCAGTTTCGTTTAATACCTCTTCTTCATTGTAACAAGGTATAACTACATATAACTTTTTCATTACAAATCTCCTATTTTATTTTTTACTTATAGCTTTATTAAGTCTATTCAACAAAGCTTTATTCTCTTTCGTTTCTTCGATTGGTAGTATAAAAATCTCCTCTACCTTTTCTTCATCAAACTCCCTTAGAATATTATATAAATTTTTATTAGATTGTTCAACACTTTTCTCATTATCTGCTAAATATTTTATAGAAACATTTAAATCATTAACTCTAGATTCCATTTCTTTGTATGTAATAAAACCTGTTTTTTGATTTTTATCTTTTAAAATATTTATTAAATTTTCAAATGAATCATTAAACAATACTAATTCCGCTTCAGGAGAATAATGTCTATATTTCATTCCTGGCGATATAGGTGCAGCATTCTGTGTAAGTACTTCTTCATTATACTTCACACTACCTTCTCCTAATACAGACTCAATATCTTCTTTAGTAATATCCCCAGGGCGCGCAATAACAAGTGGATATCTTGTACAATCAATAACCGTACTTTCTAAACCAATATCTGATTGTTCATCTTCGATTATTACATCTATTTTCCCATTCAAATCATGATAAACATGTTCAAATTTTGTCGGAGATGGCTTTCCACTTGTATTAGCACTCGGTGCTGCTAATAGAACTTTAGTTTCTTTTAATAATTCTCTAGCAGTAACATTAGACGGCATTCTGACAGCTAACGTATTTAAGCCCGCAGTAACCTTTTTAGAAATACCGTTATTTTCTTTAACATTTAAAATTAAAGTCATAGGACCTGGCCAAAACTTATCTATCAATTTTTTTACATTTTCATCACTGTAATCAACTATATTATCTAGCTGACTCATTTCATAAAAATGAACAATCAACGGATTATCACTTGGACGACCTTTTGCCTCATATATCTTACTCACCGCTTCATCATCCATAGCGTTAGCACTTAAACCATAAACAGTTTCTGTTGGAATAGCTACAAGCTTTCCATTTTTGTAATACTCAGTTAACTTACCGTATATTTCTTCTTTACTTTCACTTTTCGAAATATTAATTATTTCAGTTTCCATCCTATCTCCTTTCTAAAAATTCATATTATACTACTATTATCAATATTGTAATAACTATTATTAATATATAACTTAAATAATCCAACTTACTGTATTTTAATACTTTATACTTGGTTCTTACCCCTGTAGTAGAGTATCCTCTTACTTCCATCGCAGTAGCAAGTTCATCTGCCCTCTTTAAAGTAGCTATAAATAATGGTATTAGTATAGGAATAAATTTTTTAATTTTTTGTATTAAATTTCCCTCATTAAAATCCGAACCTCGTGAAACCTGTGCATTTATTATTCTATTAGTTTCTTCTAGTATAGTTGGAATAAATCTAAGTGAAATTGATAATACTAGCGCAAAAGTCGAGATTGGCATCCCTACTTTTTGCAAGAAACCAAGACTCTTCTCTATTGCACTTGTTATTTCTGTTGGTGAAGTAGTAGCCATAAAGACAACCATTATCGCAACAACTAAAATAAATCTCACTGTGATTAAAACAATTCCTAAAAGTGCACCACTATAAATCTTCCAACCTAATACTTCATACAATATATTTCCTTTTTTATTAAAAACAAGGTGAATCAATGAAGTAAATAGGATTAATATACTTATAGCTTTTACACTACTAACTAAAAATGTGGGGCTCGTCTTTGATAAGACAACTATTACCATCAACATTAGAAACAAGATAAAAAATTCTGTTACATTATACGCTATAAAAATATCAACTAAGTACCAAATTACAAAAAATATTTTTGCTCGTGGATCTAGATTATGAATAATAGTATTTAACGGAATATACTTACTTATCAACGAATTATTCATTTCTACTACTTCCTATCCTATTTTTTAAAGCATTAACTAAATCTTCATATTTCCTAGGAAATACATCTAGTATTATATTACTCGCTTCTAATTTTCGATAAAACTTCAATACTTCTGGTAATTCTAATGAATTCTCCTTAAGAATTTCTTCATCCAAGAAAAGATCCTCTACTTTTCCTTCAAAACTAATCTCTCCATTTTTTAGGACAAAAACTTTATCCGCATATTCCAATACATAATCCATATTATGAGTTACAAGCACTATCGTCATATTGAATTCTTCTTTAAGTCTTTTCACCATACCCATAATTTCTTCACGACTCTTATAGTCCAAAGCTATTGTAGGTTCGTCTAATATTAGTACTTTTGGTTCTAGGGCTAGTACCCCGCATAAAGCCACTTTCCTCATCTCTCCTCCTGATAATTCAAAAGGCGATTTATCTAAGTAACTTTCGTCAAGTCCTACTAAATTTATCAATTCTTTTGCTTTCAAGATAGCCTTATCTTCTGCTATCCCATAGTTTAAAGGAGCAAAGATAATATCCTTTAACACACTCGTTTCGAATAATTGTTGCTCAGAAAACTGGAATAATACAGCAACATCATGTCTTAATGTTTTTAATATTTTGGCTAAGTTTATTTTTTCTTTTTTACTTTTCGGATTTGTAATTAATACATTATTTACCATTACTTCTCCGTGTATAGGTAATAATAATCCATTAATATGCTCTATAAGGGTAGATTTACCACTACCCGTTTTACCTACTATAACAGTATAACTACCTTCTTCTATCTTCAAGTTAACATCTTTCAATACTTCTCTTGCATATGGGGTTTTGTAATTATAAATATAGTTTACATTTTTTAAACTAATTTGCATATTTTCTTCACTACACTCCCCTCATCTTCTTCTATTTTAAATATTTCTTGATTTAGGTAATTATTTAAATCTCTTTTAATTCTTTCTATAAAAGGTACTTCCAAACTATATTTTTCTAAAGTTGTTGTATCAGAATATAAGGATGCGTAATTTCCTTTATAGACTATTTCTCCATCCTCTAATATAACAATATCATCTGAATAAACACTCTCTTGTGCGTCATGAGTAATCGAAATTATAGTTATTCCTTCTTCTTTATTAATTTTTTTTATATATTTTAAAATAGACTTTTTAGCTTTAGGATCAAGCATACTTGTGGCTTCATCCAATATTAAAATCTCAGGATTTAAAGCAAGTGAAGATGCTATTGCCACTCTCTGTTTTTGTCCACCTGATAGTGATGTGGGTTCGTATTTTCTATAATCTGTCATATCGACAATTTCTAATACTCTACCTATTATCTCATCCATTTTTTCTTGAGGAACATTTCTATTTTCAAGACCAAATGCAATATCTTCTTCTACAGTAGAACCTACAAATTGGTTATCAGGGTTTTGAAAAACAATAGCTATTTTATTTTTTATATCATCATAAATTTCTTTACTATACTCTTTATCATTAAACAGAATTTTACCAGAAGTAGCTAAATTCTGTCCATAAATCAACTTCATAAGCGTTGATTTTCCACTTCCATTTTTTCCTAAAACACTAAGCCAGCGACCTTCTTTTATTTCTAAATTTATATTTGATAATGCAGTCTTTTTAGAACTAGAATACTGAAAAAAAACATCTTCAAATTTTATCATTTTATTACCTAATTTTCTACAGAATATCTTTTTATTATATCAAATATCCCGAACTTTCTCAAACCAAATGGGGATAATCCTAAAGACCTAAATTTTAACAAAGTGTATATGAAAATTCATAGACGCAGTGATTTATTGATATCTAAATTCACTTTTTAAAAGCTTTTTAGATATCTAATAAACTATGTGGGGGCGACTCTGAAAAATCAATTTCTATGAAATCACGATTTTCGAGTCGCTCCATCTGTTATTTATTACAATATATGTTTAAATTATTATTAATGAACTCATTTATTTTATCATCATCATACATTACTTCTTTTAAATACAATCCTGCTGCATCTGCCTTAGGACCTGCAAATTGGCGTTCTTTTTTATCTAAAATTTCTTTTATATATGTCGCTTCATATTTTCCAGCAGCTACATTTTGTATAGTTCCTATAATTATTCTAACCATATTATATAAAAAACCATTTCCTGTTATTTCAAAATTTACGATATTAGGATTAATTGGATCTCGCTTCATAGTTAAACTATATATCGTTCTCACTTTATCCTCAACACTAGAATTTTTCGAACAAAATGATGAAAAATCATGTTCTCCAATGAAATATTGCAGTGACTCCTGAGCTTTTTCAAAATCAAAGTCAAAACTATGTTTTCCTACATAATTCAATAAAAATGGATCCACTTCTCTGCCAATATATAATTTATAATAGTATGTTTTTTTCGTGCTATTATACCTAACATGAAAATCTTCTGAAGCTGTCGTCGCCGCTACTATTCTTATATCTTTTGGAATAGTAGCATTTAACGCCTTAACCCAAGCTTGATTAGGAATATTCAACTCTGTATCAAAGTGTAATACCTGACCATAAGCATGTACTCCACTGTCAGTTCTTCCACTCATATAAAGTCGTACATCTTTTTTATTAATTTTCTTTAAACTTTTCTCGATTTCTTCTTGGATTGTATTATTATTTGGTTGTATTTGAAATCCATGGTAATTACTACCATCATATCTACAAAGTAAAACTACTCTCACTATTATCTCCTACATTTTCAATCTTTAATATTTTCCCTCTTCTTATAATCTATATAAACTACTCGACAATTTATATAGAAATTATATTGTTTACTTTTCTCCCTTTATTTTCAACTATACAGAATTTATAATATATTAATATCTCTATATGATATTATAACACATCAAATTACTTTCTATAAATCTTAACCTTAATAAAAATACTCTCTAATTAAAATAATACCGAAATTATTTGTTTCTGAATATAAAAATAATATCAAACTTAAAGAAAGTAAGAAAAAATCTAAGCAGCAAAATGCTGCCTAGATTTCTAATGCGATTTTTTCCTATGCCCCGAACTTGACAAAGAGCCGAAAACTAGAATATACATTTCTAATTTTCAAGTCTATTTTCTTTAAATTTCTCTACTTTTGGTATAAATAGATTCTACTGTTTTTGTTTTCTTCTAATAGCTATTACAATTCCTAAAGATAACAATGCAATGCCGAATGTACCAGTTGTTTTTAGACCAGTTTTCGGTAAATCTTCATTTTCTTTTTTTATATTTTCACCTTTTTTATTACTTTGATTGTTAACTGTTCTAGTTTTTGTAACTTGTATACTTTCTCCATTATATTCAGCTTTTACTGGAGTTACTATTTGAACACGACTTTCTAAGTCTTTTGCTCCTACTCTAATTCTCTCTAAAATAGTGAATTTACTAAAATGGTTTATTTTAAATTGAACTACTCCATCACTAAAACTGCTATCCACTTTTTCTAAAACATTATTCTCCGCTATATGATATACTTCAAGCTTTGCAGAATTATTTTTTACTACTGATACTTTAACTGTACGTTCAGCATTACTATCTAGCTTCTTACCATCTTTTTTAAAGTGAATTTCAAAAACTTCGACAACCTTATATTCGTTACCCAATTTTTTGATAATTTCTTTATTAAGATTTTCATCATTTATAGCACCTACAAAGACCTCATCAGCTTTTATCTTATTTTTATCAAAAGATACATTAACATCGCGTCCTGACAATTTTGATGATAAAACATGATTATCTGCTACAGCACTATTTAACAGGTTTTCTTGTTTTTCTGTGGTTTCTTTTCTAGTAGTTTCTTTTTTTAGCTCTTTCTCAGTATTTTCCCTTTCAGAAGATTGTTCTTTTTTAGAAATTTCTTTATTATCATTGTCTTTTGAAACTTCTTTATTGTCTTTTTTATCCTCTGGCGTTTTCTCTTCTTTAGGAACTTCTTTCTTATCTTTATCTTTTGAGGTTTCTTTATTGTCTTTTTTATCCTCTGACGTTTTCTCTTCTTTAGGAACTTCTTTATTGCCTTCAGAAGGCTTTTCTTCGATTACTCTATCTTTTTTCAAATCTTCTTCTAAAATAGTTTTTATTTTTTGAAGATTTTCATTATTAGGATATACTGTTAGTAGATCTTTAATTTTAGTTAACCACAAAACTTTAATTTCATGTTCTTTATTTTTATCCGCTTTAGCATCAGATATTATATGATTTAAAAATTCTCTTCCATCTATAGAATTCCAGTCAACCTTTTCTCCAATAGCTTCTCCAGCAGTTTTATCATCTTTTACTGGCTCTACAGGTTTTTCTGTTGCTTTTTCTACTGATTTCTCTATAGTTTTTGGAGCTACTTCATTTAACTCATCAGGTTTACTAGTTCCTGCTAAGTTCTTTCCTTCTATAGTAGGTTTATTTAAATATCCTTCAGTATCATTATGTTTAGTTTCCACAGCAGGTTTAGTATTATTATCTTGTGCATAAGCTGTTCCAAATGAACCAGCAGAAATACCCATTAAAATACTCGTAACAGCTACTGTAACTTTTTTTACTGAATATTTTTTATTTTTAGTCATAGCTTCCTCCTTTTAAAATCATATAAAGTTTACAAAATTCGCTTTTATATCATTATAATTATAATATAAATGAACAAATTGAGCAAGCATTAATCCTATTTTTGAATTATTAGTATAAAATTCTGTTGGAAATTGTATAAAAAGATTAAAATTTAAATGTCATTTTAATTAATACTAGACAAAAAAATTAGAGATATAAAGCATAGCTCATATCTCTAATTTTTATAAGTATTATATAATTATTAGAATTAGAATCATTAGAAAAATAACAAAATTTAAAATACTAACATCCTATTTTTGTTCCAAAAACTTATTTCCTCTTCTGATTGCATAAATATTATAAATTATTTTCATTATATTATATATACATAAAATCAGCGAGTTATTGCGTTTTCACTAATAAGCAAAAAATAAAAACGAACCAATACAGTGTATCAGTTCATTTTAAAATATTATCTAAGTATTTGTTTTATATTTATCTAGTAAATTCATCCTCAAATGAATTAAACATTTATAATAACATCAGAAAAAAATATCAATTATCTTATACTGTGTTTATTCATTTTTTCTTGGAAAATCTCTGTAATAACTTTACGTAGTTCTTCTTTTTCTTTTTCTGGCCACTCTCCTTCTTGTTGAGCTGCAGCATAAAGTTCAGGATATTCAATAGAAATTCTCTTAACTGTACGAGTCTTCGCATGTTTTCTTACGAAAAATGGTATTTTCTTCATTAATTCTTCAGGAACTAATGAAAGTATTCTCTCTGCAGTTTCTTTATCACTAATTACTGAAAAAGTAAGGCCCTTCTTTATCTGTTCTTGTTCCTGTTCTGTAAAATCTTCTAATCTCATTCTTATTCTCCTAAATATGTATATCTCTTAATTAACGATTATATACTAAGAGTTAGGAAACAACAAATATATTCTACTGATAGAGATTATCAGTATTATAAGTAAATATACAACATTAAACAGATTTATTAAATATATGAACTATATTCTTAAATCATTGAACAATTCACAATCAACTCATCAATTTTGATTTACATTCTATAATATTATATTTTCACTATCAAAGTCATACACTTAACTTAAACAACTTATAAAACTCACCTTCCCTATATATCAAGTCATCAAAAGAACCATCTTCAACAATGACACCGTCTTTCATAAAAATAATTCTATCATATTTTTTCAAAATAGCTTCATTCCACTTGTGTGTGACAACAAGAGCTGTCAAATCTTGGACTTGCAAGATTGAATTTTCAATTTCAGTAGCAACTTGATTATCCAAAGATGAAGTAGCCTCATCTAATAATAAGATTGGTGTTTTACGAATTAAGGCACGCGCAATGCTAAGTCTCTGTTTTTGTCCACCGGATAGATTTGCTCCATTTTCACCACATAAAGTTTGTAGACCTAATTCACTTTCTAAAATATAATTTTCTAACCCAGACTGCTGTACAGCTCGTTTTATATCATCTTCTGCGAAAGATTGATTAAGGGTAATATTCGCACTTAAAGTATCATCAAAAATATAAACATCTTGCTGAACAACAGTCATTAAATTATATAGACTCTCTGACGAAATGTCTTGTAAATCTTGATTATCAATTGAAATATACCCACTTGTTACATCATAAAAACGCAATAATAGATTGAGTAAAGTTGATTTTCCACTCCCTGATATACCTACGATTGCAATTTTTTCACCCTTTTTAATATTCAAAGATAAATTATTAAAAATTTTTTCTTCAGAGTTAGGATAAGAAAAATCAATATTTGAAAAAGAAATAACATCATCGAAATATTCTTTCCTTTTACCAGTTTTAAGTTCTATTACGTCTTTTACCTCAAATGAATTCAGTGTAGCTTGACCTTCACGGAATTTACTTATTCCCATACCAATTTCATTTAATGGCATTACTACAAAATTTACTAGTTGAATAATAGCTGTTACACTTCCAATTGTGGTATGACCATCGAAGACGAGATACATTCCTCCAGCAAAGGCTACTAAAAATACAATCATCCCTGAAAGCTGAGAAATAACATTAGTCAAAATATCAAATTTTCCTTTCATAAAATATATCTCATCCAATTTTTCACTTTTATGACTGTAATCTTGACGAATAACCTCCTTAACATTAAAACTTTTAATAACCAGAAAACCTGATAGAATATCTTTAACCTTAGCTAAATACTTCTGATCGGCAATAATAGCACTATTTTGTAACGAAACTGACATTTTCCCAATAAATCCTGAAATTATCATTGGAATAATGCTGGTAATGATAACCAATAAAGTTAAAAACCAGTTACCTATAAACATAGCTATTATTGAGAAAATTATCAAGGAAAAGTTTTTTGAAATATTAAAATACTGGTACAAATAGTCTTGCTCAATTTTCTTCATATTTTCAGTCAATATAGAAATATATTTTCCTGATTTCTCCTTAGAAAATTCTCTATAATCCTTATCTAAAATTGATTGAAACACCTTGTTTTTATATCTTGACATAATTTTTCTAACAAGTTTATTTCTCAATCGAAGGGATATAAAATTAAGCCCTGCATAGAGAAAAATAACAGTAGCGCCAACTAGTACCGCCTGGGTCAGTTCTTCTCTATTTTGGGACATTCCACTATCAATAATGTCTTTAATAGAATAAGCAAAAGCAATATTAGTTAAAGGGACTAGCATATTAAAGATCATGAAAGCATAATAAAATATTTTATGATTCTTTATCAATTGTTTCATTCTTAATCCACCTCATAATTATTAAATTTTATTTAGAAAATGCGACATAAAGTATTCTTCTAAGTCAATATTCTCTCTCATAATTTCTTTCATAGAGATTTGTTCAATCATTTCTCCATTTTTTATAACACCAATCTTATCTGCTATTTGTGAAATTTCGGATAAGATATGACTTGAGATTAATATTGTAATTCCATGTTCCTTAGAAAGTTTCAGCAAAAGATTTCGAATTTCTTGAATTCCTATTGGATCCAAACCATTGATTGGTTCATCTAAGATTAATAATCTAGGTTTTGTTAAAAAAGCTCTAGCTAGACCAAGTCTCTGCCTCATCCCCAACGAAAACTCTTTTACTTTTTTAGTAGTATTTTTTAATCCTACCATACTTAAGACACTTATTATATCTGATTCATTTATATTTTTCCCCATATACTGAGCATGAATTTTCAAGATTTCTTTTACAGTACAATTTTCATAAAAAATTGGTGTTTCAATAATACTACCAATCTCACTTAAAATTTCTTCTCTATGTTCTTGTAAATTTTTCCCGAAAATTTCAACACTACCAGATGTAATAGTTGATAAGGACAACATACATTTCATTAAAGTTGTTTTTCCGGCACCATTGGGACCTAAAAAACCATATATTTCTCCTTCAGCAATTTGAAGATTAATACCACTCAAAATTTCTTCCTTATCAATAGTTTTAAAAAGTTCTTTTATTTCAACAACATTTCTCATTTCTATACCTCTCTTTCTATATCAGCTCTCAATACGAGATTTTCTTCAGGAGTATAAATACTAACTTATATAATCTCTTCTTTTAAAGTAATTATTAAATGACCGTTACTTATTTTAGTCGTTTCATTTTTATTCCTGAAACAATTCATTCCAGTAAATTAAGTTATACTACTTGATATTAATATCTTTTCTTGAAATATTATAAATTGAAACTGAAGCAATAATTATACTTATGAAGCTAGCAAATATTAAGAATAATGAATTGTCAACAAAATTATTAGTCAAACTTCCCGGAGTTACATTAGATAGTAATGCAGCTAAACCAAGTCCTGAAAGCATTGTTATAGGTGTTGAATACTTAATCATACCTATAACAAAAGGTAATACCCCGATTAATACTGTCCCAAATGAAATCCCGATTAGATTAACTAGTTGATTAACTACTGGGATATAATTTGATTCAGTTAAAACCGAGACTAATTTAATTAATAATTGAATAACTAAATGTGCAGTAAAATGAGCAATAAATGATATTAAAATCACCGATATAACTTTTCCCCATAGTAACTTTATTTTTGAAATAGGGTAAGAAAACAACTGAAAAATTGTTCTTTGTTTAAATTCATCGATAAAAATTGTAGACAATAAATAAGCTTCAAAAATTAAAAATGCTGCTTTTGTAAATAAAGATGAAAACAATGATGTTGCAATTGCCCAATTTTCCCATTTATCAGCAATTCTAAAATTATTAGAACCCTGCCCTACAAATTCTCCCAATTTATTATCCGTACCTAGCCCCATAATTATAATTCCCGTGATACCTAATACTATCAATATAGTAGCAAACCAAGCCAAAAATAATTTAGATTTTGAAACCTTATTTATTTCAATTTTAATAAGCGACAACATAGATTTTTCCTCCTAAAAGTAAATATAGTTTATATTATTTAAACTATTCTGAATACATATTTAAAATAACCGTTTAAATCAAATAAGAGTATAAAACATACCGATGGTATGCTGAGAACTAAAAAATAATACATACTCTTGGTATGTTAATAAGTTTTTTAATAACATACCTGAGTATGTTATTTTTAAAATATCAAATACTTAAAATATATTTATAGAACAATAACTGATTAAATCGATAAAAAGTTATTACTAACAAGCATATAATAAGACTATCTATTTAACACCTTTTAAGTGATCAAATAATTCGAAAATTATCTCCATCATTTCATCAGAAATCAATTGTACCCCTAGTCCATCAAACAAAAGTTTAATGAATTTCATTTTTCTCTTTAGTTCCTCTACTGAATAAACAGAAATTTGAAATCCAATCCAAATATTCAAAGTTAAAACAATCAAATCAGCCAGTTCTTCTGGATATTCTGTTTTAATTGATTCATCTTTAACACCTTCGTAAACTATTTCTCTAATTTCTGATAAAAAATCAGAAAATAAACTTAAATACTGTTCTCCTAACAAACGTGGACTTCTTAACTTTATCGAAGCTGAATATACAAGCCTTTGTTGTTCAAAATTAGAGAAAGCATCCATCAAAGAATTTTGTATTTTTTCTAATCCAGTATCTCCCCTCCAATTATAATTTAGAATTTCTTGATTATTTTCTCTAATAATTGATTGTAATATCTCCTGTTTTGATTCAAAATGATGATAAATAACACCTTTCGTCAATCCATCTAATCCATTTATTATATCTTGTATAGAGGTATTATCAAATCCCTTTTTTAAAAACAAATCTTTAGAAACTTCTAGTATTTTTTTTCTAGTTTCATATGGATTTCTATTCCTTGCCATAATATCTCCTTTCTATCATACCGATGGTATGTAACTTTTATTATAATGTACTAAACTAATAATGTCAAGTTTCTTATTGTTGCTCCTCTTTATTTTTTTAGAGTCTAATCTTACTATTAGTTCAAGTTGTTACACAAAGCAATCTTATACTCTCTCCTCTTTCGTACATCACAATGTATTTACCATTTAATAAATTGCTATGTTGTTGCGTTTTATTTAATCGTTTGAGTTAGAGGAACTGGAATTTAGATTTTAACCCTTACGAAAAATAAAATGGACTATTCTCCTAAAGTATGTTCTATACCATTATAGTTTAATGCAAAGTGTAGCTATATAGTCGTTTCCATAACGTGATAGTCTATGTCTTTTGTCACACGATTCATAAAAATCTATCATAGCAAGACCATTTTTAAGTTGTCCTCGAATCTGCGTTTCTAAGGTATGGCTAAATTCATATCCATATTCTGGGTTTATGGTTAATTTTCCTTCTTCTTCAAGCTCTTTTGAATTAAAAGGTATAGCGAATTTTAAAAGTAATTCTTCACCGGGCTCGTCCCATACAATGTCAGCATCATACATGTATATCCAAGGATTCATAAATCCGACCATTAACAATCCACCCTTTTTCAATACTCGAGAGGCTTCTTTATATATATTTTCTAAATCTTCTACATATACATTTGAAACTGGATTAAAAATAATATCAAATGTTTCATTTTCAAATGGAAATGGTTTTGTCATATCGCCTTGAACTGTGTTTATTTTTAAGCCTTCTCTTTTAGCAACCATTTCATCTCTTTGTAATTGTGATTTAGAAAAATCCATTATAGTTACATCATAACCTTTTACAGCAAAAACTGGTCCCTGCTGTCCACCACCACAAGCTAAACCTAATATCTTTTTTCCATTTGCTTTTTCAAACCATTCTTTTGGAACTTTTTTACCGACAGTTAATGCAACAGAAATTGGATTATTTCTAACTTCATCTAATTGTTCATGTATCAATGGCTCAGTATAGTCATTTTTTACATTATTCCATCTATCTTCATTAAATTTTATATAATTGTTCATCTTATAATCCCCCCATAATTTTTTAGATGTGAGCTATCGTTAAAAAGTATCCGATATATTTTTATTTACGGTACTCCTCTAATTTGAACTCATATTCATTTAGAAGTTGTTTTGAATAAATTTTTTCATTTTTTGAGTTTCTAAC
>NZ_CAURMG010000007.1:0-56588 GCF_963525875.1 uncultured Gemella sp.
CTGGATATTCTCCTCTTTCATACATCTCAACACATTTTACTTTAAATTCATAACTGTAACTCATAAAAAATACCCCTTTCACTGGTTTGTCCAGTAAGAGGGGTACATATCAATTGTAATGAATTTAATATTTAATAGAAAATCAAAAAAAGAAAATAATAATTAATAATAAATCTTTTAGAGAAATCGAATTTTTCTTAACTATGCTAAATTGACTAGAAATTTGAAATTTTATAATAAAATCTAGTTCATCAATAATATTATTGGAAGTGCCTTTTTAAAATCAAATTCTATAGAATTATGATTTTAAGTCACTTCCTTTTTTTATTTAAAATATTTAAAAATCAATGTTTTTTATGTACAAAATAATTTTTGTGTAGTATAATTTAGATAAAGGTCAATTTTAGTCAATGAAGGAGGTGCCCTCATGAATAATAATATGACAGATATTCTTGAACAATATATTATGAGCTTATTTAATGAGGCTTCAGAAGATCATATAATTATAAAAAGAAGTAATGTTGCACAAAAGTTTGACTGTGTACCATCCCAATTAAATTATGTAATAAAAACAAGATTTACTCCCGAACATGGATTTATAATTGAAAGTAAACGAGGTGGAGGAGGGTTTATTAGAATAACAAAAATAACCTTACACACTAATAAGGATTACATTGATTACTTAATTGAGACGGTTGATAATGAGATAATTGAGGTAGAAGAAGCTATAAGAATAGCAAAAATTTTACTTGAAAAGGATTATATAGATAAATTTGACTATAATCATTTTATAGATAGTGTTGAAGCGATAACATCTGTTCACAATCAATTTTTAGAACATATAGATGAAAACAGTATAGAAGAGATGATTTTTAAAACAAAATCAAACTTAAAAGACTTAACAATAAGATTTCTAACTAATATAAAATATAATAAGAGAGGATAAGGTTATGTACATAAGATTTAATGAAACTGCCCTTATGGTACTGACGTCAGCGAAAGAAGAAGCAAATGACTTTGGTGTAAAGGCTGTTGGAACTGAACATTTATTATTAGCTATGCTTAGTATGAACAATACATTAGCATGTAAAACACTTAATAAATATGGTGTTTATTATGATGATTTTAGAAAAAATGTCGTAGACTTTTATGAATCAGAATTAGAAGGTACAGATTTCTATAGAAATGTATTAATGAAGATAGACTATACGAATGGAGCTGTTAGAACTATAGAGAAAAGTCAACAGTTTGCAGATGATACATCTAGTTTTGTGGTTACTAGTGAACATTTATTATTATCTTTACTGAATGAGAAGACAGGAACTGCTGTTCGTTTATTAACCGATAAATTAGGTGTTAATATTAATGCATTAATCACTGAGTTATTTGAATTATTAAAACAAAGCCAAGGACTTCTTTCTAAATTATTTGATGGCTTTAAAAAATTAGAAATGACAGAAGATAGTTCTGCAAAAACTAAAACATTAAATTCATTAGCAAAAGATTTAACAAAGGATGCATTCAATAATAAATTAGATCCTGTTTTAGCACGTGATAAAGAAATTACTAGAATGATAGAAATTTTAAATAGACGTACAAAAAATAATCCAGTTCTAATAGGTGAACCTGGGGTAGGTAAAACTGCAATAGTTGAAGGATTAGCTGAAAGAATAGTATCTCAAAATGTTCCAAGTAATTTATTAGGTAAAAGGGTAATGGTGCTTGATATGGGAACATTATTAGCTGGTACTAAATATCGTGGTGAATTTGAGGAAAGATTGAAAAACATAATTGCTGAGATAGAAGATGCTGGAGATATTATCTTATTCATTGATGAAATTCACACAATTATTGGTGCAGGAGGAACTGAAGGTAGTGCAGATGCATCAAATATCCTAAAACCTGCCTTATCTCGTGGATTGATACAATGTATTGGAGCTACGACAACTGAAGAATACAGAAAGTATTTTGAAAAAGATGCCGCATTAGAACGTAGATTCCAACCGATTAAAGTAGAAGAACCGAGCACGGAAGATTCTATTAAAATACTAGAAGGGTTACGTCCTAAATACGAAGAACATCATAATGTAGAAATATTAGATGAAGCACTAGATGCGGCAGTTAAATTAAGTACAACTTATATTACTGATAGATGTCTACCAGATAAAGCGATAGACTTAATAGATGAAGCATGTTCAAAAGTTAAATTAAGATTTTATAAATCTCCTGAAAAATTAAAAGAATATGAAGATGAACTAAGTCGTTTAAATAAAGAAAAAGATAGAGCGGTAATTAATCAAGAATTTGAAATTGCTGCGAAAAAACGTGATGAAGTAAATCAAATAATTAGCAAAATAGAAGAATTTAAAATTTCTTGGCAAGATAGTTTATCTAAAGATAAAATTAAGATTAGTTCTGATCACGTAGCAGAAGTTCTTGCGGCTTGGACTGGTGTGCCTGTAACAAAATTAACAGAAACTGAGAGTGAGAGACTTCTGAAATTAGAAGAGATTTTACATAAGCGTGTTATTGGGCAAGATGAGGCTGTAGTAAGTTTAGCTAAAGCGGTAAGAAGAGCGAGAAGTGGATTCAAAGCACCGAATAGACCAATAGGAAGCTTTATTTTCTTAGGACCTACAGGAGTGGGTAAAACAGAACTTGCAAAAAGTTTATCAGAAGCATTGTTTAGTTCTGAAGATAATATGATAAGAATAGACATGAGTGAGTATATGGAACCACACTCAATTAGTAGACTTGTAGGGGCTCCTCCAGGTTATGTAGGTTATGAAGAAGCAGGGCAATTATCTGAACAAGTTCGTCAAAAACCATATTCAGTAGTATTATTCGATGAAATAGAAAAAGCCCACCCATCAATATTTAATATTTTATTACAAGTTTTAGATGATGGACGTTTAACTGATGCTTCTGGTCGTGTAGTGGACTTCAAAAATACTATTATAATTATGACTTCAAATGTTGGAGTAAGTGAACTAAGTGATCAAAAATTCGTAGGTTTTGGTGGAAGTGAATCAATTAAAAATGATTACAAAAATGTTCAAAATACTATGATGGAAGCATTGAAAAAACAATATCGTCCAGAATTTCTAAACAGAATAGATGATATTATTGTTTTCAAGACTCTTGAAAAAGAAGAACTTGAAAAAATCTCTGAATTATTAATAGATGGTTTATCTAAACGATTGGAAGACAGAAATATTACTATTAAGCTTACGAAAAAAGCAATGGCTAAAATTGTAGAAGATGGAAGCATAAAAGAATACGGTGCTCGTCCATTAAAACGTAGTATTCAAAAAAATATTGAAGATTTATTAAGTGAAGAATTACTAAGAAACCCTGAATTAACTGGAACTATCAATATCGACTACAAAAATGATCAATTCGTTGTGAAAAAGACTAAGAGGTAATTATGGCGAAGGTTAGTGTAAAGTATGAATGTAATGCCTGTGGTTATCAGAGTTTGAAATATATGGGAAGGTGTCCGAGTTGTAAAAAGTGGGCATCTATGGAAGAAGTAGTCGAAGCAAAAAAGGCTTCTAAGCATACAGAGTTTGAAGTTAAGACAAATGATACAGAACGTGTAGAAGCTGGGAAATTAAAATCAGTTTCTACACAGGATGTTCCTCGAACACTTACTGATAGTAGTGAACTAAATAGAGTTCTGGGTGGAGGAGTTGTGGCAGGTTCATTAGTACTTTTAGGAGGAGATCCAGGTATTGGGAAATCTACATTACTTCTACAAATATCAGCATATTTAGCAAAAGAACATGATGTATTATATGTAACTGGTGAGGAATCTGTTAGACAGGTGAAAATTAGAGCTGATAGATTGAAAAACAATACTGATGAACTTTATGTATATGCTCAAACTGATTTAAATTTGATATATCAAGTTGTAAAAAAAATAAAACCTCAGTTTTTAGTTATCGACTCAATTCAAACAATTTATAACCCTAATATGGAAAACTCACCAGGAAGTATTACTCAAGTAAGAGAATGTACTCAACAGCTTATGAAAATAGCTAAGAGTTTAAATATAGCAATTTTTATAGTTGGACATGTGACTAAGGAAGGAACTATAGCAGGGCCTCGAATGCTTGAGCATATGGTTGACACAGTTTTGTATTTCGAAGGTGAGGGGCAACACAGCTATAGAATACTTAGGGCAGTAAAAAATCGTTTTGGTTCTACAAATGAAATTGGAATTTTTGAGATGAAGCATAGTGGGCTAGAAGATTTAGCTAATCCTTCGCAGATGTTCTTAGAAGAACGTAGTAAAAATTTAGCTGGAGCAACGATAATTAGCACTATGGAAGGAAGCAGACCTCTTCTTGTAGAGATCCAATCACTAACGACTCCAACAGCTTTTAATAACCCAAGAAGAATTTCTACTGGATTAGAGTACAATAAATTAATTTTATTGATGGCAGTTTTGGAGAAAAAAGCGGGGTATCTACTTCAACAACAAGATGTTTATGTTAAGGTATCAGGTGGAGTCAAGATTGATGATCCTGCAGTAGACTTAGGAGTAGTTATGGCAGTGGCTTCAAGCTTTAAAGATATAGCTGTTGATATGAATGATTGCTTTATTGGAGAGGTTGGATTAACTGGAGAAGTGAGAAGAGTCAGTCGAATTGAGCAACGAATCAATGAGGCAAAAAAACATGGGTTTAAACGTGTAATAGTCCCGATTGGAAATATGAAAAATTCTGATTTCCCAGAGGGAATTGAAATAATACCGGTAAAAGATATAAGAGAATGTCTAGATATTGCTTTTAGTAGTGTGTTTTAATACTACAATATAGATGAATGGGAGTGACTCAAAAATCGTGATTTCGGAGAAATCGATTTTGTTGAGTCACCCCTGCACAGTTTATTAGATATCTAAAAAGCTTTTATAAAGTGGATTTAGATATCAATAAACTACTGCGTCTATTAGTTCTTATATACACTTTGTTAAAATTTAGGTCTTTTGGCTCATCCTTATTCGTCTTTTAGGGTAGTAATTATTAATTGAAATTTTAAAAAATTAGATTTTTCAAATTTTCTTATGTTAATTTTAAGGATTATGTAGTAGAATAAATAGAAGAGATGTTATATATCCCTTTATATTGGATATATAACGAAAAATTATTAATGAGTTTTTAATAATTTTTATATTTATAATTAAATAATAAAAGGAGTGATTTTAATGTTGAAAAAAGTTTTAATTATTATTTCCTTTTTTCTAGGAATAACTATAGGAACACTTTCGACAAATGCATTGATATATTATAATATATTTACATCAATGAGTGAGACGATGATAAGAGTTATTGTTACAATTGGAACTACAACAGTTTTTGTATTAATGTCTTTATTATTTTCAGATAAGTTTGTAGCAATGTTAAAAAGACTAGAAGATCGTCTATCGAAAACACCAATTCAAAAAATTATATTTACAACAATAGGATTGATTCTAGGATTATTACTGGCCAGTTTACTTTCATCAGGAGTAGATGTAATTGCTGGTGCTGGAATTATGGGAAGAATTATTTCAGCTGTAATTTATATTGTTTTTGGATATTTAGGGTTAGTATTGGGATATAGACGTGAAGGAGAATTTCTAAATATATTTACAGCATTTAAATTTGGAAATAAGCCAAAGGAAAAAGAATCAAAAACAAAAACTAAAAAAGTTTTAGCTAAGGTTGTAGATACTAGTGCTCTAATAGATTCTCGTATTCAAGATGTTGCAAAGACAGGATTTTTAGAAGGGAAAATAATAGTTCCTGAGTTTGTATTAAAAGAACTTCAATTAATTTCTGATTCTGAGGATTCATTAAAACGTGCAAAGGGTCGTTTAGGTTTAGATTGTGTTGAACAGCTACAAAAAATGAAAGAAATTGATCTTGAAATTGATAATAAATATAACTATAATGAGCACAAAGGAGTAGATAATCTTTTAATAGATTATGCACTAAAATACAAATGTTCAATTATCACAACAGACTACAATCTTAACAAACTAGCTACATTACAGTCAATAAAAGTTTTAAATGTAAATGATTTAAGTAATGCAGTTAAGCCGATGTTAACAACAGGTGAAAGATTGAAAGTTCAAGTATTAAGAGAAGGTAAAGAGAATAATCAAGGTGTAGCTTACACTGAAGATGGAACAATGATAGTTGTAGAAAATGGTAAACGTTCTGTAGGAAAAACAGTTGAAGTAGAAGTTCAAAGTGTATTACAAACATCTTCAGGAAGAATTATCTTCACTAAAATTATTTAATAAATTTGCTTTTTTTGAAAAAATATGGTAATATAAGTTGTATTGTATTAACGAATGATTATTTTAGGAGGAGAGTATGCACACTTTTTTAATGACAATGGCAATAGTGAGCAGTATTCTGTTAATTATAGTAGTATTACTACAAGAAAGTAAATCTGGAGGTTTATCTGGATTAACTGGTGGAGCAGAAGAACTGTTTGGAAAACAAAAAGTAAGAGGTGCTGAATTAGTTTTACAAAGAATTACAGTAGTACTAGGACTAATATTTTTTATATCACTAGTGTGTCTTACTTGGTTAAAATTATAAACTAAACATAGTAAACCTAAAATGGGAATTCATTTTAGGTTTATTTTTATAGAAAATAATTGTATGTTGTATAATCTAATTTAAGGAGGATTATATGTTAGAAAAAATAGAAAATATATTCAAAAAAGAAAAAGTATTGAGTATTGAGGATTTAAAAGAAAGGTTAAACATTGAATCCGCAAAGGATTTTGTGGAACTTGTAAAAAATGTTGGTAAATTAGAGAGAAAACTAGCGATAACGCAACTTCCCAATGAAATGTTTCTCTACGTTAAAGAATCATTAGAAATAGAAGGAGTAATTAGATTACATCAGAAAGGTTTTGCATTTGTTTATTCTGCTGATTTAGGTATAGAAGTGTATATACCTAAAGGATTTACACAAAGTGCAATGACTGGAGATGTAGTATTAGTAAAAGTTGATAGTGTTTATAAGGATGATCGTAATCTTGAAGGTGTAGTTCAAAAAGTTTTAGAAAGAAATACTAAGTATACAGTCGGTACACTAACTAATGCTAAATTTTTCTCTTTTGTAAAAAGTGATGATAAAAATATAGTAAAATACATTAAAATAACAAATGCAAAAAGTTTCAATTTAGTTGATGGAACTAAGGTATTAGTAGAAATTACAGATTATTCAAAAGTTAGCTTTGAAGATCATAAAGGAATAATTATCAAATCTATAGGACATAAAGATGATCCTGGTGTTGATATTCTTTCAGTAATATATAAACACGGTATTCCACATGAATTTCCTGAAGATGTAGAAGAACAAACTAAGAATATAAGTGAAGAGATTAAGCTTGAAGATAAATATAGGGATTGTACTAATGAAATGGTGGTTACAATAGATGGAGATGATGCTAAAGACTTAGATGATGCTATTTCTGTTGTGAAAACTAAAAAAGGATATAGACTAAAGGTCTTCATAGCCGATGTAAGTAGGTATGTTACTGAAGATAGCCCGCTAGATAAAGAAGCAGCTAATAGAGGATGTAGTGTTTATCTTGCGGATAGAGTTGTTCCAATGTTACCAAGGAAGTTGTCTAATAATATTTGTTCTTTAAATCCTCACGTATTGCGATACACAATTTGTTGTGATATTGATTTTAGTAGTAAAGGTAATCCAGAAAGTTATGATATATATCCGGCAGTAATCAAATCTAAAGGGCGCCTAACTTATAAAAAAGTTAATGAGGTCTACGCAGAAAATAATGAAGTAATTGAAGAATATAAAGATTACGTTCCGATGTTGAAGACAGCATTAGAATTATCAACCAAAATTCGTGCTAATAGAGAAACAAGAGGTGCTATAGATTTTGATAAACCTGAATCTAAAGTGGTTGTAGATGAACAAGGTGAAGTTGTTGATATTGTACTGCGTGAAAGAGGTATATCTGAAAGACTGATTGAGGATTTCATGTTAAGTGCTAATGAGGTAATTGGAGAGCATTTTTATTGGATGCAAGTACCATTTATTTATCGTATCCATGAAGAGCCTAAACTAGAAAAACTTAGACAATTTTTTGATATTGCTGCAAGTCTTGGTTATAGAACAAAAGGTAAAATTGAGGAAATAGAACCTTATATTCTAGCTAATATGCTTAGAAAATTTAAGGGAGAGGTTGTAGAAACTATGCTTTCAACGATTCTTCTTAGAACTATGAATCAGGCAAGATATTCAGTAAATAACATAGGACACTTTGCACTTGCTACTAAGTATTATACACACTTTACTTCACCAATTAGACGTTATCCTGACTTATTGGTACATCGAATGATTAGAACATATTTATTTAATGGTGACGTGTTAGATGAAACTATTGATAATTTTATTACTAGATTACCGGATTTAGCAGAAAGTTCTTCTGAATACGAAAAGAGAGCTGTTGACTGTGAAAGAGAAGTTGATAGAATGAAGAAATGTGAATATATGCTTAAATATCAAGAACAAACTTTTAGGGGGATTATATCAAGCGTTACTAATTTTGGAGTATTTGTAACTCTAGAGCGAAGTAATATCGAGGGATTAGTTCATATTAAAGCAATGAATGATGATTACTATACATATGATCAAAAAAATATGATATTGGTAGGACGAAGAAAGAAAAAAATATACAGACTTGGTGATGAAGTAATTGTTAAAGTAGAAAATGTTGATTTAGAAAATCAAGAAATAGACTTTAAGATATTGAAACACAAATCATTAATTAGTAAAAAATAGAGGATGAAATTATGAATAAAGAAATCAAAGTAATAGCTCAAAATAAAAAAGCTAATCATGATTATTTTATAGAAGAAACATATGAGGCAGGATTAGTTTTAACTGGTACAGAAATTAAATCGATTAGAAGAGGAAGAATAAATTTAAAAGATTCATATTGCCAAACAAGATTAGGGGAAATGTTTGTCTATAATATGCATATTTCACATTTTGAAGAAGGAAATAGATTTAATCATGAGCCATTAAGAGTAAGAAAATTATTATTAAAGAAAAAACAAATTGCCTTACTGAGTAGTATCCAAAATGAAATTGGAATGAGTATTGTTCCGTTGAAACTTTATATTAAAAATGGTTATGCAAAGCTATTAATAGGTATTGCAAAAGGTAAGAAAAACTATGATAAACGTCATGTATTAAAGCAGAAAGAAGCTAATAAGGAAATTAATAGAGTGCTTAAAGATAAACAAAAATATTAAAAAACAATTTATTATTTTATAATATAAATAAAAATATGCATCGTAAAAATTTTAATATGATGTGTATTTTTTTTATTATTAATTAAATATATATATTAATGTAATCTTAATTTAAATAATAAATGATAAATATAAAATTAGTTTTTAATAACTGTTATAAAAAAATGAGGGATGTTTTTTCAAAAAAATATATCCTTTTTCCTTTGATATAAAGGGATTTTTTAAGAATGTTGCAAAAATAACTAAAAAAACGCTTTACATTTAAATGAAAGCGTGCTACAATATTTAATGTAAACAAGAAAATCATTAAATAAATACTATCAAATATTAACAAGTTCACATGGTCTAATAGAAGAAAATAACACAGATGAAAAACTGTTATATATCTGAAAATGTGAAGTTAAGGATTTATTCATAGATTAAATAAGGTCGATTTTTTTCAATATTTGATTACTAGTTAATATATAACTTTTATATTTATGACAATAGATTTTCACAAACCAAACAAAATATATTTATACAAAGGAGAAGTGTATTCATGGAAAAATTCACTCAGTTATTACAGCCTGTGGCTGATAATTTATATATTTCTGCACTTGTTGCATTAATTCCTATTGTGTTTTACTTAGTAGCACTTGCAGGATTAAAAGTTAAAGGTTGGCTGACAGGTTTATTAACTTTATTAGTAGCGATTGTAATTGCAATTTTATTCTTTAAAATGCCATTCCAATTCGCAGCATTTTCAACGTTACATGGTATGGTATACGGTGTTATGCCTATCGGTTGGATTATCTTAACATCAGTATTCTTATACAAAATGACAGTTAAAACTGGTCACTTCGACATTATCAGAGATAGTATCACATCATTAACTGATGACCGTCGTATCCAAGCATTAATCATTGCATTCTCATTCGGGGCTTTCTTAGAAGGAGCAGCAGGATTTGGTGCACCAGTAGCAATTACAGCCTCATTATTAGTAGGTTTAGGATTTAGACCACTTTATGCAGCTGGTGTGTGTTTAATTGCCAACACTGCACCGGTAGCATTCGGAGCTGTAGGAGCACCTGTTACAGCAATGGACGGATTAACAACTTACGCTAATGGATCACCTATAGCAGCAGCTGAAATCGCAGCAATGATCGGACGTCAATTACCTCTAGTGTCTATCTTTATTCCATTCTACTTAGTATTAATCATGGCTGGATTCAAGAAAACATTAGAAGTATGGCCTGCATTACTAGTATCAGGTGGATCATTTGCGGTAGCACAATTCGTAAGTTCTAACTTTATGGGAGAACAATTACCTGACATTCTTTCATCATTAGTATCATTAGTATCAATGGTTATTTTACTTCAATTCTGGAAACCAAAAACTACTTGGAGATTTGCTGATGAAAAAGAAGTTGATGAAAATACAGCACATCCAAAACACAGTTTAAAAGAAGTATTAGTAGCATGGTCACCATTCGTTGTATTAACATTTGTTATCTTCATTTGGACAATGAAATCTTCTAAAGCATTCTTCAAAACAATTGCTTTAAATCCGAAGGTACCATTTATCCACAATAATATTATTAGTTCAGTATCAGGAAAAGAAATTGCAGCAGTATTCAAACTTGACCTAGTAGGTTCAATTGGTACAGCAATTTTAGTGGCAGCATTAATCTCTAAATTTATTATTAAAATTAGTTGGAAAGATGCAGGAGCAACTTTTGTTCAAACATTCAGTGAAGTAAAAATTGCATTATTAACAATCTCATTCGTTGTAGGATTTGCATATATCATGAACGCATCTGGTATGTCAAATACTTTAGGGTATGCTTTAGCAGCAACAGGTGGAGCATTTAAAGTCTTATCACCAGCTCTTGGATGGATTGGGGTATTTATTACTGGTTCTGATACATCGGCTAACTTACTATTTGCTAAACTACAACAAGTTACAGCAAGTAAAGTAGGAATGGACCCATTATTAGCTGTAGCAGCTAACGCGTCTGGAGGAGTAGTAGGTAAAATGATTTCTCCACAATCTATCGCAGTTGCAGCAGCAGCGGTAGGATTAGTAGGAAAAGAACCAGATTTATTGAAATTCACAGTTAAACACAGTTTCATCCTATTAATTATTGTGTGTGCTATTATCGCACTTCAATCTACTGGACTACTTGGATGGATGATTCCTGTACACCCATAATAGAAAAAATTTCAAAGAAGATCGAGTTAGTCTCGGTCTTCTTTTCTTTATCCAAAGTAAAGATGAAAAAATATTTAAAAATAAGACCTTTTCGTTAGTATATTTGTTTACAATATAGAAAAATAATGGTATTATTGATAAGTTAGATTTAATATTATATGAATTGAAAATTATATATATTTTACATAGTAAGAACAAGGAGAAAAAAATGTCAGTACAATTAAGAGATGATGTTAGAAATATTGCTATTATAGCTCACGTTGACCACGGTAAAACTACACTGGTTGATGAATTATTAAAACAATCAGGAATTTTCCGTTCAAATGAACACGTAGAAGAAAGAGCCATGGACTCTAACGATTTAGAGAGAGAACGTGGGATAACTATCTTAGCAAAAAATACAGCAATCGACTATAAAGGTAAAAGAATTAACATTTTAGATACACCAGGGCACGCAGACTTTGGTGGAGAAGTAGAACGTATTATGAAAATGGTAGATGGTGTTCTTTTAGTAGTAGACGCTTATGAAGGAACAATGCCTCAAACACGTTTCGTTCTAAAAAAAGCTTTAGAGCAAAACTTAAAACCAATTGTTGTTGTTAACAAAATTGATAAAGACTCTGCAAGACCAGAAGAAGTAGTAGATGAAGTTATCGATTTATTTATCGAATTAGGTGCAAATGATGAACAACTTGAATTCCCAGTTGTTTATGCTTCAGCTATTAATGGAACAGCTTCATTAGAGAGTGATCCAAGTGCTCAAGAAGAAAACATGCAATGTTTATATGAAACAGTAATTGATTATGTTCCAGCACCAAAAGATAATAGAGATGAACCACTTCAATTCCAAGTAGCATTATTAGACTATAATGACTATGTTGGGCGTATTGGTATTGGACGTGTGTTCCGTGGAAGTATGAAAGTGGGAGAATCAGTATCTCTTATGAAACTTGACGGAACAGTGAAGAACTTCCGTGTAACTAAGATTTTTGGTTATTTTGGATTAAAACGTGAAGAAATTCAAGAAGCTTTTGCTGGTGATATCGTTGCAGTAAGTGGTATGGATGATATTAACGTTGGGGAAACTGTATGTCCAACAGATCATCAAGAAGCATTACCAGTACTTCACATTGATGAGCCAACACTTCAAATGACTTTCTTAGTAAATAACTCACCATTTGCAGGTAAAGAAGGTAAATTTGTTACGGCTCGTAAATTAGAAGATAGATTAATGCAACAATTAGAAACTGACGTTTCTTTACGTGTTGAACCTAATACAAGTGATTCTTGGGTTGTTAGTGGACGTGGAGAACTACATTTATCCATTCTTATCGAAAACTTACGTCGTGAAGGATTTGAGCTTCAAGTATCTAAACCAGAAGTAATTATCCGTAACATTGACGGAGTTGACTGTGAACCAGTTGAACGTGTTCAAGTTGATGTACCAGATGAAAGTGTCGGTGCAGTAATTGAATCATTAGGTCAACGAAAAGGTGATATGGTCGATATGCAAGCCGATGGAAATGGACAAACACGTCTTATCTTCAATGTACCAGCTCGTGGGCTTATTGGATATTCTACAGAATTCATGTCTATGACTAAAGGATATGGTATTATTAACCACACATTCGATTCATACCAACCAATGCAAAAAGGACGTGTTGGTGGGCGTCGTAATGGGGTACTAGTAGCATTAGAAAATGGTCAAGCTACAGCATATTCAATTTCAAGTTTAGAAGATCGTGGAACAGTATTTATTGAACCAGGTACTGATGTATATGGTGGTATGATTGTTGGAGAAAATAGCCGTGAGAATGACTTAACAGTAAACATTACTAAAGCAAAAGCTCAAACAAACGTACGTTCTTCTACTAAAGACCAAACAGTAACACTTAAAAAAGCTCGTATTATGACTTTAGAAGAAAGTCTTGAATACCTAAGTGATGATGAATACCTAGAGGTAACTCCAGAGTCAATTCGTCTACGTAAAAAAGAGTTAGATAAAGCAGCTCGTGAAAAAGCAGCTCGTAAAGCTAAATATTCAGAAGAATAAAATTTAAAGGAACTTTCGAGATAGGAAACTATTTCGAAAGTTTTTTTGTAAGATATGGTTAAATAAAAAATATCCAAGAGTATACGAATACTCTTGGACAAGATTAATTATTATTAATTTTTAATTTCTAAGTTACCGTCTTTTAAAGAGATGTTATCTCCTTCTTTAACTTTTTCGTACTGTTCTTTAGTAACAGATACGTATTTTGTTTCTCCATCTTTAGTCTTAATTTCTAACATATATACAGGAACTTTTGAGTCTTTTACATTATCTACTAATTCTTTTTGTTGATCGCTAGCATGGATATGATTATGTGAGGTTGCTGAATTAAATAATGTATACCATAGTAACATATTAGTAATGTTGCTACCTGAGAAGAAACCACTACTTCTATAATTATTATTTATATAATCTGTATATTGTTTTTTATAGCCTTGATTATTGTAGCTATTGTAATCTTTGTTATATGAACCGCCTGAGTTTTTTGTAAAGTTTTTTGTAAAGTTTTTTGTAGTATTTGTAGTTGGTTTACTGCTTGATGTAGAAGCAGCAGGTTTTGAACTAGAGTTAGTGCTTGATGGCTTAGATGTACTAGGTTTAGAACTAGGTCTCGGAGCACTTGGTCTTGCTGATGTTCCTTTAGCCTCAATTAGACTAACACTTGATGCACTAATTGTAGAGAAAATTAATGCAGAAGTAAGAAATATACTTGTAATTTTTTTTATAGTATTATTTTTCATAGTATTATCCTTTCACAAAATTAATTGTTTTCAGTACTACGTTTGGCAACGACAGTTCCCTCAATATTTTCTTGAGATCCTGCTTCATTTTTTACTGTATTTTCTATATTAGTTTTGTCATCTACTTTATTATCATCAGTAGAATTGTTATTAAAGTAATAATATAGACCAAAACCAATAATTGTAATTGTTAGTAAAGTAATAAATGTTTTTAAAAATCTAGCCATACTAGAATCCTCCTAATACGTAACCTTTCATATCTAATGCACGTTTTAGTCTATCGTATTCAGAAGCTGGTACTTCGAGTTCATCACCATTTACTTGGGTAATCGTCGCATATTCAGCGTTTAGTTCTTTCCAAATATCCACGATATTATTTAAGTTAATTAATCCACGATTTCCATCGATTAGAGTAATTTCAAACCAATTCATAAAATTACCTCCTTTATTATTATAATTAAATTATATCATAGTTTTTAAGAAAATAATAGTAAAGTAAAAATTGTTGAGTATTTTAAAATGAATTTTAGAGAATAAGCTATGATACTTATAATTAAAATTAATGTATAATTTTAGAAAATTTGATATAATTAAATAAAGAATAATTTTTAGTGAGGACAGAATGATGAAAATATCTGTGATAGGTTCGGGAAGTTGGGGAACTGCTTTATCTCAAGCAGTAGTAGATAATGGTCATGAATTGCGCTTATATTCGCGAAGTGAAAAAACAAGGGATGAAATAAATGAAAATCATACAAATAGTAGGTATTTAAAAAATGCTGTTTTACCAGAAGAGGTCGTGGCAACGAGTAATTTAAAAGAAGCTGTCGAATTTGCAGATGTAATAGTTATAGCTGTTCCTACTAAAGTGATGAGGGATGTGGCAAGGGATATAAATAATTATTTAGATAGCCCTAAGTTTATTATCCATGTATCTAAAGGGTTAGAGATGGAAACTAATAAGAGAATGTCAGAAGTTATAGCTGATGAGATTGATGGGGATAAGTTAAAAGGTGTTGGTGTACTTAGTGGACCTTCTCATGCAGAGGAATTAATTTTAAGAAATCCTACGGTGGTTGCTATTGCATCTAAAAACGAAGAATTAAATAAAGTGGCTCAGGATATTTTCCACAATAAATACTTTAGAATTTATGTTAATAAAGACATAGTGGGTGTCGAAGTAGGTGGAGCTCTTAAAAATATAATTGCACTTGGTTGTGGTATGATTGATGGAATGTCTTATGGAGATAATGCAAAAGCGGCGTTATTGACACGTGGATTAATCGAAATAACACGATTAGGCAAGAAGCTAGGTGCTGATGAAATGACTTTTTTAGGTCTAGGTGGAATAGGTGATTTAGTAGTAACCTGTACATCTAAACATTCAAGAAACTATAATTGTGGTTATTTAATTGGTCAAGGCTATACTCTTGATGAAGCTATAGAAAAACTGGATATGGTAGCTGAAGGAGTAAGAACAACAAAAGTTTGCTATTTCTTATCAAAGGAATATGATGTTTATATGCCAATCACTGAGAATATATATAAAGTTTTATATGAAGGCTTAAGTATTAAAGATTGTGTTAACAATTTAATGAATAAAATGGCGGCTGAAGAATTAAACAAATTTGAATAAAATGAGTTTACGTATTATAAATTAAACTATAAAAATCAAAATTAATAATAAAAATATAGAAAAAATACTAAAAAACTTTAAAATTCGTTAATAAAACCTTGATTATTAGCGATTTATGTGGTAATATTTAATAAGTGAAACGGTAGAACCGTTACTCAATAATGGAGGTAAAGAATTAATGAATAAATCAGAATTAATTTCAAAAGTTGCTGAGAAATCAGGACTACAAAAAAAACAAGCAACTGCAGCTATCGAAGCATTCGTAGAAACAGTTGAAGAAACTTTAGCTAAAGGTGAAAAAATCCAAATTATTGGATTTGGTAACTTTGAAGTTAGAGAAAGAGCTGCTCGTAAAGGACGCAACCCTCAAACTAACGAAGTTATTGAAATCGCTGCAAGCAAAGTTCCTGCTTTCAAAGCTGGTAAAGCTCTTAAAGACGCAGTTAAATAATAACAATTTAATTCAAAAAAGAGGAGTTACTACTTAGTAGCTCTTTTTTTTATAAAAATGGAGGATAGTTTTGAAAAATAAAGAACAATCACAAGAACTTATAAAAACACTATTAGAAAATATCGGCGAAGATACTTCAAGAGCTGGATTACTAGACACACCAAAAAGATGTGTAAAAATGTATGAAGAGTTATTATCTAAAACAAATGTAGATCCGAAAGAGGAAATTAATACGTTTTTTGAATCAGATAATGACGAGCCCATTTTAGTAAAGGACATTCAGTTCTATTCTCTATGTGAACACCATATGTTACCGTTCTATGGAGTATGTCACATAGCTTACGTTCCAAATAATAAGAAAATAACAGGGCTTAGTAAATTAGCTCGTCTTGTAGAGAGTGCTAGTCGCAGACTTCAAATTCAAGAAGATATGACACTAATGCTAGTCAATGCAATCGAAGAACAACTACAACCAAAAGGTGTGTATGTAATTATTGAAGCTGAGCATATGTGTATGGCTATGCGTGGAATTAAGAAAATTGGATCAAAAACAGTGACTAGTAAGAAAACTGGTATTTTCTTAGAAGATACAGAATTAGTTAAGGACATTCAATATAAAATTAAGTTATAGTATTAACAGGAGTAGATTATGAAAGAAAGTAGCTATATTATTATTAGAGCTGAAGTTGATAATGTAAGAGTAATTACGAAAAAGACGAATAATGAAGAAGCTCTAGAGATACTAAATAAGGGAGAAGTTATTATTCTAAATATTTTTGATAATATCGTAAACTTTAAAGTACAGGGAAGAGCGAGAATAGTATCAAATTTAGATCAAGTAATTTCAGAATAAAATTTAAAACCTACACAGGCTAAGAGTAGCTTGTGTAGGTTTTTTTAAAAAATATAGTGAAACTATTGTAAAGAGAAGAAATGTTATATATAATAGATTATGATAATACTGAAATACATTTTAAAAGGGGAACTATGGTACTTGAAAATAAACTAGGTATAACAGAAAGCTCTGTTTTAGCACGTGAAGAAGAACGTCTTAGTAAGAAAAAAGCTATTAAATTATTTACAGATGAGGTACTAAAAAATAAAGAAGTAGGTAAATTCTCTACCTTAGCCTTTATACATAAATGTTTATTTGAAGAAATTTATGATTTTGCAGGAAAAGTAAGAAATGTTAATATAGCAAAAGGGGATTTTCGTTTTGCGCCTGTTATGTTTTTAGATTCTTCTTTAAAACATATTGATGAAATGCCGCAAGGTACTTTTGAAGAGATAGTAGAAAAATATGTTGAAATGAATATAGCCCATCCTTTTCGTGAAGGTAATGGTCGCGCTACACGATTGTGGTTAGATCATATACTAAAGAATAAAATTCAAAAGGTAATTGATTGGAATAAGATTGATAAAGAGGATTATTTATTAGCAATGCAACGCAGTCCAATTAGAGATATAGAAATTAAACATGTATTAAGAGCTGCACTTATAAGTGAAATTAATGATAGGGAGATTTACATGAAGGGGCTTGATGCAAGTTATTATTATGAAGGATATATAGTTTATAATTCCAAAGATTTACTTTAAAATCCGAATAAAAAAGTTCGCAGAAATTTTTCTGCGAACTTTTTTCATTTTACTAGAATAGTAATTTATCTGCTCCACCTAGTTTGTAGTCTAGAGCTGCCATAGCAAGTACGTTAATGAAGTGCCATGGACGGTCAAATTCTGGTTGGAAGAATATATCAGCAAGTGCTAATTGTTCTAATGTCCACTCTGATGCGATAGCTATAGATAAAGCTGCGATAGCACTAGATACGTCATGTTTAGACATAAATTGAGCTCCTAGAACTCTGTGAGTATCTTCGTCAAAATAAATCTTCATGTGAACCAGATTATTTTCTTTTCTCATGAAGTCTGGATAAATTCTTTCTTCTACATATTTAGAAGCTACTTTACCATCGTATAGGCAAACACCGTTTTGAGATAATCCAGTACTTACAAATTTGTAATCAAAGAATGATAATGCAGAAGTACCGTTTACCGCAGGCATTTTAGTTTTAGTACCCATAGCGTTTAATGCAGCAACTACACCTTGACGGCGAGCTAAAGTAGCAAGAGCTATTGGTAATTCTCCACGAGTTGGAGCGTATGGAAGAAGAGTAGAGTCTCCACCAGCATATACATCTTTAGCAGATGTTTCTAAGTATTCGTTTGTAACAACAAAACCACGTTCTGTCATTTCTAATTCTTCACTTAACCAAGATGCATCTGGACAAACACCTACAGAAACAATAACAGTATCTGCTTCGTATTCACCTTTATCTGTTACTACAGCAGTAACTTTTCCATTTTCACCTTTGAATGAAAGAACTTTTTCTCCACCACGAACTTTAAGGTTATGTTTAGCACCTTCTTCTGTAAGAATATCAGTAAGTTCTTGGTCTAAATATGTATTTAAAATTCTTGGTGCGAAGTCAACGATTGTTACATCTATACCGTGTTTTGCATAAGATTCTGCAACTTCAAGACCGATGTAACCACCACCAACTACAACAGCTTTTTTACTGTTTTGCATACAATCGTATACAGCTTGAGTATCTTCTGGCCCACGGAAAGTGTGGATATTTTCTAATTCAATTCCTTCAAATGGAGGTTTAACTGCAACTCCACCAGGACTTAATAATAATTTATCGTAAGATTGTTTTTCTTCACCAGCTGGTGTTTTAACAACAACATATTTTTCTTTTGAGTTTAATCCTACAACATCGCTGTTACAGTGGATGTTAATACCTTGTGAACGGTAAGACTCCTCTGTTGCAAAGTGTAGTTCAGATAACGCTTTAGATGTCCCATCTAAATAAGATTGGCTACCTCAACCCATAAATGACGCCCCAGCGCCTCTTTCGTATAAGTGAATTTCAGCGTTAGGTTCGTTTTTTAAAATAGTTTGAACAGCTTCGTAACCGAAGTGAGATGTTCCAACAACTACATATTTCATGTATTTTCCTCCTATGTCAATATTAAAATTATATCGTATAATTACTATTGTATGATTATACAAATAGTATTATAACACATAATGCTAAAATATAAAAATAATATGATTATAAAAAATCATAAGAAAGCCTGTGTTATCGTTTTATTAGGTGAGGAAATATGTTTCTTGTTATAAACAATTTTGTGAAATATTTATTTAGAAATTTTACTGAATACTATTATATATTAATTTCTGAATTTTATAATTTGACTTTTTTTGACTTTTGTTTTATTATATATTTCAGAAGATAATAAAATAAATATAAAGAAAATTTTTATAAGAGGTTATTGATATGATTAAACCATTATTTGACAATGTTCTATTAAAAAAAGTAGAAGAGGAGAAAGCAACAACTAGTGGGATAGTATTAGCTTCAAAAGAAGAAGTTTCAAATATTGCAATAGTAGTTGCTTTAGGAGAAAGTTGCTTATTATCTAAAGATAATGAAGGTGAACTGACTGCTGGAAGTAAAGTAGTATTTTCAGATAAATATAAAAAAGTAAGTTTTAAAAACGAAGAATACTTCTTAGTAAATGAAGAAGAAGTTCTTGCTGTTATTGAAGAATAGGAGGAAACATGGTAAAAGAATTAAAATTTTCAGAAGATGCTCGCCAATCTATGAAAGTTGGTGTAGATAAATTGGCAAATGCTGTAAAAATAACATTAGGACCAAAAGGAAGAAATGTTGTATTAGATAGAAAATTTGGATCACCACTAATAACAAATGATGGTGTATCTATTGCCAAGGAAATAGAATTAGAAGACCCATATGAAAATATGGGGGCAAAATTAGTGGCTGAAGTTGCTAATAAAACGAATGAAATAGCAGGAGATGGTACAACTACCGCAACTATTTTAGCTCAAGCTATGATAACGGAAGGATTAAAAAATGTTACAAGTGGGGCTAATCCAATCGGTATAAGAAAAGGTATGGAAAGAGCGGTAAAAGTTGCTGTAGAACGTCTTCGTGAGATTAGTGTAACAGTAGATTCTAAAGATAAAATAGCACAAGTAGGAGCTATTTCTGCTGCTGACGAAGAAATAGGAAAATTCATTTCAGAAGCAATGGATAAAGTAGGTAACGATGGTGTTATAACTATTGAAGAATCTCAAGCATTAGATACTACTTTAGAAGTTGTAGAAGGTATGCAGTTTGATAGAGGATATCTATCACCGTATATGGTAAGTGATACAGAAAAAATGGTTGCTGACTTGGATAATCCATATGTTCTTGTCACTGATAAAAAAATTAGTGCAGTTCAAGAGATTTTACCTGTATTAGAAGAAGTAGTGGCTGCAGCAAAACCATTGTTGATTATAGCAGATGATGTTGAACAAGAGGCTGTTGCTACACTTGTTGTCAATAAACTTCGCGGTACATTTAATGTTGTAGCAGTAAAAGCTCCTGGGTTTGGAGAAAGAAGAAAAGCAATTCTTGAAGATATAGCCATTTTAACAGGTGGAACACTTATTACAGATGACTTAGGTTTAGATTTGAAAGATGCTAATATTGCAATGTTAGGTAAAGCTTCTAAAGTTAATGTTACTAAAGATAATACCGTTATAGTTGGTGGTAAAGGTGACAAAGAAAAAATTGAAACTAGAACACAACAAATTAAAGCACTTTATGCAGAATCAAGTTCTGAATTTGACCGTGAAAAATTACAAGAAAGATTAGCTAAATTATCAGGTGGAGTTGCTGTAATTAAAGTTGGTGCTGCAACAGAGACGGAATTGAAAGAAAGAAAACTTCGTATTGAAGATGCTTTAAATTCAACTAGAGCTGCAGTAGAAGAAGGTATAGTTCCTGGTGGTGGAACAGCACTTGTTCAAGTAATTTCTGAAGTTGAAAAACTTGAAGCAACTGGTGATGAACAAACTGGAATTAATATTATTAAAAAGGCACTTGAAGCTCCAGTTCGCCAAATAGCCGAAAATGCTGGATTAGAAAGTAGTGTTATTGTTGCTAAATTAAAAGAAGTAGAAGTAGGGTATGGATTCAATGCTGCTACTGAAGAATGGGTTGATATGATAAAAGCTGGGATTGTAGATCCAACGAAAGTTACGCGTTCGGCATTACAAAATGCGGCGAGTGTATCAAGTTTATTCTTATCGACAGAAGCGGTTGTAGCTGATGTTTCAAAAGATGAACCTATGCAACCACAAATGCCAATGATGTAGAAAAATTAAGTAAGACAAAATATTTGAATATTACTTTGTGATATTATAAAATAAATTTATAAGTTTTAAAGGAGATTGAAACAATGAGAGAAATCACAGATAAAGAATTTTTTGAACTATCAAAAACTGATAGCGTAAAAGTATTTGACTTTTGGGCACCATGGTGCGGTCCATGTAAAATGTTAGCACCTGTATTAGAAGAAGTTTCTAATGAATTAACTAATATTGAATTCTACAAAGTTAATGTTGATGAAAATCAAGAAGCTGCCGGTGAATTTGGAATTATGTCAATTCCTACACTACTGATCATGAAAAATGGTGAAGTACTAGAAGAAAAAACTGGATACCAACCAAAAGAAGCATTAGTAGAATTATTATCAAAATACTAATACGTAAAAAGGGCTATAGAATTAATCTCTATAGTCTTTTTTATATCATAAAAAATAAGGATGAACTCGAATTTTAGTTCATCCTTGTTTTTTGTAATTAATAATTTTTTAAATATTGCTCAATTTCCCAATCGGTAACTTGAGTTCTAAATGAATCCCATTCTATTGACTTAGCTTCGATAAAGTTATAGAAAATATGATCTCCAAGAGCTTCTTTCATAATAGGAGAAGCTGATAGTTCTTTTAGTGCAGTGTAAAGAGTTGAAGGTAATTCATCGATGTCATTTGCAATTCTTTCTTCACGTGTCATGACATAAATATTACTTCTTACTTCAGCTGCTGGAGTTAATTTATTTTCGATTCCATCTAAACCTGCTGCTAAGATAGTTGACATAGCTAAATATGGATTTGCAGCCGGATCTACTGATCGAACTTCTACACGAGTAGATTTACCACGAGCAGCTGGGATACGTACTAGAGGTGAACGATTAGAAGTAGACCATGCTACATAACATGGAGCTTCGTAACCTGGAACTAGACGTTTATACGAGTTAACTGTTGGATTACATATGGCAGTAAAACTACGAGCATGTTTTAAAATACCCGCTATAAATTGTGATGCAACTTCGCTTAGACCATTATCACTATTCTCATCGTAGAAACTGTTTTCATCTTTTCTGAATAGAGATACGTTACAGTGCATTCCTGATCCATTTATACCAAAGATAGGTTTTGGCATAAATGTAGCATGTAGCCCATGTTTACGTGCTATTGTTTTAACGATTAGTTTAAATGTTTGAATATTATCGCAGGCAGAAACTACGTCATCGTATTTAAAATCAATTTCATGTTGACCTGGAGCAACTTCGTGATGACTAGCTTCAATATCAAAGCCTAAACGCTCTAATTCAAGTACGATATCACGACGTACATTTTCACCTAAATCTACAGGGGCAAGGTCGAAATAACCACCGTTATCATTTAATTCTAAACTAGGTTCACCATTTTCTTTTAGTCGGAATAAGAAAAATTCTGGTTCTGGTCCTAGGTTTAATGTATCGAATCCTAGTTTATTCATTCTTTCAAGTGTACGTTTTAAATTACCACGAGGATCTCCAGCAAATGGTTTTCTATCAGCAGTATATACGTCACAGATGAAACGAGCTACTTTACCGTATTCACTATCCCATGAAAACACTAAGAAAGTGTTTAAATCTGGATAAAGATACATATCGCTCTCTTCAATTCTTACGAAACCTTCAATCGATGAACCATCAAACATCATATTATTATCTAATACTTTATCAATCTGACTTACTGGAACTTCAACGTTTTTAATTGTTCCTGTAATATCAGTAAATTGAAGTCTGATATATTTAACGTTTTCTTCTTTGATTGTTTTAATAATCTCTTCTCTAGTAATAGTTTTAGCCATGTCGTCTCCTTATTTTTGTGAAAAAATCTAACATTAAAATTTATTTTTTTTATTGTTATAAAATCTTGATAAGTCACCACGTCCAATAGAGCGTTCTCTAGGTAAACCACTAGGACCTGCAAAAATATCGTTATGGATAATTTGTCTAATTTGAGTAGTTTCAGCAGAAACTTCTTTTTCATTAATAATCTCATCGATTGCTTTCAAACTAAAACCTTTAGTAAGTAAGTCTTTTATTGTTAAAAGTTTATCTATATCATTAAATGAAAATAGTCTAGTATTACCTTCAGTACGTTTTGGAGTAAAGAGTTTTTTTTCTTCATAGTATCTAATTTGACGTGCAGTAAGTTGTGTAATTTTTGTTACTACACTTATAGAAAAAACTGGAAGATTTTTTTGTAATTCTTTGAATCCCATACTCGTACCTCTCTGTTTAGATTTTGTGAAATAAAAAAATTTTATATCTATATAGTATAATAACAAAATTAATAGAGAAAATAAAGTGCATGTCATAAAATCTTACATTTTAAAAATTATGTAAATCTAGTTGTATACATTATAAAGTTTTTTTGTATAATACATTAAAGAATGTTTAAAATTTTTTGAAATCGTGATAAAATAATAGTTAATATAAAAAAGAAAGGATGATAGTATGGCGATATTTTTATCTGTTGTTGTGTTTGTTATTACATTTGTTCTCTTATTAGGTTCATATATAGTATTAGTGGCTAACAACAAAATAAAAAGAAGACGTATGGATAAAGTATTGAAATTGGTGGCTGCGTACAGTTTTGTTGCTGCATTAGTATATTGCTATCAATTTTTATACTTATAAAAAATACAATTAAATAAAAGATTTGGATGTGAAAATTTTGAAAAAAGATTCTTTGTTTAAAGGGACTGCAATACTTAGTATAAGTTTGATTTTGACAAAGGTTTTAGGTGCTGTGTATCTTATTCCATTTTATCAAATAATAGGTGGAGAAGAACAAATGGCGCTTTTCAATTATGGATATAGTTATTATGCGACTATTTTGGAAATATCTGGAGCGGGAACACCTTTAGCAATTGCAAAATTAGTTGCTAAATATAATGCGATTGGTGCATATAGTGTAAGTAGAAGAATTTATAAGCTAGGCTCGTGGTTATTGGTTGTGATGGGGATTTTAGGATTTTGTATCTTATTTTTTGGTTCTGGAATCATTTCAGAACAAATTTTAATAAGTAATCAACAAAAATTCACCCCACAAGAAGGTGCACTAGTTTTAAAAAGCCTAAGCTTTGGAATTCCATTAGTTTTAGTTTCAGCTGGTATTAGAGGACTATTTCAAGGTCATGAGATAATGTTACCATCTGCACTTAGTCAATTTATAGAACAAGTCGCTCGTATTGCGTTTATGCTTGGTGCTACATATTTTATTATGAGAATTTTGGGATATGGAGTAGTCGAAGGGAATGTTAGTGCAACTTTTGCAGCAGCAATAGGTGCTGTATTTTCTTTAATTACGCTCTTCTTTTTTTATACTAAATTTAAAGGTGATTTAGATTTCAATAAAGAAAAAGATGAGATTGAAATAGATATTTCTACATTTGATTTAGTAAAGGAGTTTTTCTCAGTTTCAATTCCATTTATTTTTATAGTGGGATTATTTCCAATATTGAACATAATTGATCAACATAATTTTATACACGGTATGACTAAAATTGGGAAAGCAGACATCGTAGACGGAAGGTTTTCAGCTTTGCAATTAGTTAATAAGGTTGTTATGATAGCAGTTGCTATAGCTCCGGCTTTTTCTAGTACTTTTTTACCATCTATTACAAGACTATATGCTCAAGGCGATAGAGTTACAGTTAGTAGTCAAATTAACAAAGTTATTTTATCTTTGATGATGATAGTATTACCTGCTTTAGTTGGTATGTATGTGTTGGCGGATCCTATATATTCTGCATTTTATAGTAGGAGTTCAATTAATGCTGACTTACTGAGGTTTTATTTACCTCTGGCAGTTTTATATTCTATATATAGTTTAACTAGTATTATAATGCAAGCTGTAAATAAACAATTATTAAATCTTATCGCAATTTCTATTGGTCTAGTTGTAAAGTATTTAACAATTACTCCATTTGTAATGTTATTTGAAACTAATGGTGTGATTTTTTCTTCTATAGCAACGTATGTTGTAATGATAATAATTAACTTGTTTATAATAAATAGAGAAGTTAAACTAAAAATTGTTGAATTTTTATTAAGGTTAATAATACTATTAAGCAGTTGTTTCATTATGTTTATCACGGTTGCAGCTATATATGAATCAATAGCATCTAATTTTGTTATTGAATCTAAAATTTCTAGTATGATACTAATTTCTATCTGTACCATTTTTGGAATGCTAGTTTACTTCTTTAGTATAAGTAAAATGAAATTTGATAAGTACTTATTTGGTAGAAAAATTACATTATCAACTATAAGACGACTAAGGAGATAAGTATAGTGAGATTGGATAAATTTATTAGTACTACGACAACGTTAAGTAGAGCAGAAGCGAAAAAAATTATTAAAAAGGGAATATTAATTAATGATATTTTAGTAAAAAGTCCTGATTATAAGGTTGATGAAATCAATGATCAGGTTATAGTAAATGGAAATAGGTTATTTTATCAAAAATATGTTTATATAATGATGAATAAGCCACAAAATGTTATATCAGCTACGGATGATGCGATTGACAAAACTGTAGTTGATTTATTAGAAGAAAAAGATCGCATATATCAAGTCTTTCCTGTAGGTAGACTTGATAAGGATACTGAGGGATTAATGTTACTGACAAATGATGGAGATCTTGCTCATAAATTAATTTCTCCAAAGAAAGATGTAGAGAAGAAGTATTATGTTGAGGTAAGTGGAGAATTAAAAGAAGAGCATTTAGTATTAGTAAAAGAGGGACTTGTTATTGATGAAGGTTATAAATGTAAATGCGCTAGGTTGGAAATAATTGAATCATCTGAGGTAAATAGTATTGCGTATATTTATATTACTGAAGGAAAGTTTCATCAAGTTAAAAGAATGATGAAGGCTCTTGGGACAACAGTAACATATTTAAAAAGATTATCTATAGGAACATTAGAGTTAGATAAAAATCTAAAATTAGGAGAATATAGATATTTAACTGATAAGGAAATAAAAAATTTAAATAAATAAAATAACGGAGGGATATATTATGGATATCAATTTTAAACAAGAAGTGTTAAATCACAAGGAAGACTTACTAAAAGACCTTTTTGATCTATTAAGCGTTCGATCAATCTTAGGAACTGATATAACTGAGGAAACACCTTTCGGTAGCGGTCCTAGAGAAGCTTTGGACTTAATTTTATCTTTTGGAGAACGCGATGGATATAAAACTAAAATAGTTGAAAATAAAGCAGGACATATAGAAGTAGGTCATGGAGAAGAACTATTTGGTATTCTTGGACATGTCGATGTGGTACCGGTTGTTGAAGCGGATTGGATTAGTCATCCGTTTAAACCTGAAGTGAGAGATGGAAGAATTTATGCTCGTGGATCACTAGATGATAAAGGACCAACAATGGCAGCATATTACGCTGTTAAACTTTTAGATAAACTAGGAGTTAAATGGAATAAACGTGTTCGTTTAATTATTGGTAGTGATGAAGAAACAGGATTTAGATGTGTTGAATCATACTTTAAACATGAAGAACAACCAGCTTTAGGATTTACGCCAGATGCAATGTTCCCTCTAGTATATGCTGAAAAAGCACGTGCTACATTCGATCATAAGTTGATTTTTGTTGAAAATTCTGAACAATACGATTACAAACTTGTTAAATTTAATGGAGGACAAGTACTTAATATGGTAATTGCTAGTGCAGAAGCCGAATTAGCTGGTGAAGTAGCGGATATTAAGGAAAAATTCGAAAAATTCTTAAGTCAAGAGAAATTAGAAGGTGAAGTTAATGTAGCAGAAACTATTAAGTTAACGCTAAAAGGTAAAGCAGCCCATGGTTCTACACCACAATTTGGGATAAATGGAGCAACAAAATTAGCAGAATTTTTAAGTACATTAGGATTAGATGTTAATGGTAAAAACTTTGTAGATTACATCGTAGAAAAACTTGCTAATGATCCATTCGGTACAAAATTAGGAATCGACTACTCTGATGATGAAATGGGAGCTGCAACTTACAACTATGGAATATTAAATTATAATTTAGAAGAAAAACTGGCTGTGATTTCAACAGACTGTCGTCATCCTAAAAAATTCAATTTAGTAGATAAGTTAAGTAGTGTTAAAGTAGATAACATTATAATTGAAGTCACTAGTACAAAAGAAGCTCACTACGTTCCAAAAGATGATGAATTAGTAACAACTCTAATGGACGTATATAAAAAATACACAGGTGATACGAAGAATGATGCTTTTGTACTTGGTGGTGGAACTTACGCACGTTGCCTTAAAAAAGGTGTTGCATTTGGACTTTTATTCCCAGGGAAAGAAGATACAATGCACCAAGCAAATGAATATTTAGAAATAGAAGACTTACTATTAGCAACTGCGATTTATGCAGAAGGAATATATAAACTTTGCTGCGAATAAAATATTTATAAAAATATTTACTTGATATAATTTTTAGTTTAATAAAAATTAGATGAATAAAGAATCTCAAAGATATTTTATTGTATTATAAAAATAAAATTAGAATATCTTTGAGATTTTTAATTTTTATTATAAAATACTATCTTGAAAAAAATGGTTAAAGATTGTAAAATATATAGTGCATTATAATTTAAAAAAGAGATTGGAGAAAGGAGAAGTATAAAATATGTCTAGAGAATATTATCAGATGGGCTGGACTTTAGATGATACATATAAAGAAGATTATTTTTGTTCAAGAGATAATCAACGTTATTTTATAAAAAAGAATACTACTCCTATGATTGCAACTCTTTCAGCAGAAGGTATTGTGCCTAGATTAAGATGGACTAAACGTATTAGTAATGGGGATGTATTAATAGCTCAGGATTTTGAGAATGGCAGAACATTGAATAAGGAAGATATGACTGATAAGCGTATCCCGGAAATCTTGAAAAAAGTTCATGGATCAACTAAATTAAAAAAAATTATGAAAGCACAAGGTTATAATGAAGAAACAGCTGCAAGTTCGCTTAGAAATTTAAAGTCTATAATAGCAGATGAACTTTGGAAAAACGGTAATATAGTAGATGCCCTAAATTATTTAGAAAATTGTATACCTGATGATGATGTAGAGTACACACCTTGTCATACAGATTTACATAAAGATAATTGGTTACTCTCTGACCAAGGGAAACTATTCTTAGTAGATTGGGAACATTCAATACTTTGTGATCCTGCAATTGATATTTCTTTTGTATTATATCGATATATTCCTCAGTCAGATTGGAACGAATGGTTGAAAATATATGGTCAAGAGCCAACAATAAAATATAGAAACAGATTAAAATGGTATATAACTTTACAGTCAGTAATTATGATTGTATGGTATCATGAGAAAAAGCAATTATCTGAGATGAATTCTTGGTTAGTCTTTTTAAATAGTGTATTTAACGATTTTATTTAAAGCATTAAATAGGAAAAACCTAATTAATGCTTTTATTTTTTTTATAAACGGTGTAAAATAGAAGTAGTTACATAATATTTTCAGTTTGTTATACAAAGAATAAATAGTTGAAAATATTATATTAAAAGTAATTGATGGAGTGACAGAATGAGTATAAAAAGTTATAAATTGTATCTAATTGATTTGGATGGCACTATTTATAATGGTGAAAAAAAGATAAAATATGCCAAAGAATTTGTTGATTATTTAAATGAAAATAATGTAGACTATTTATTTTTAACTAATAATTCTACAAAACAACCAAGAGAAGTAGCAGAACATTTAAAAAAGTTTGATATTGAAACTACTCAAGAACATGTTTTTACGTCTAGTGATGCTACCAAAATTTATTTGGAGTCAAAAGGGTACAAAAACTTGTATATTATAGGAGAAAATGGCTTGAAGAATACCTTAAGTATTTTTAATCATAAAAATACTGAGGAAGATGTTGAGGCTGTAGTTGTTGGACTTGATAGAGAACTTACGTATGATAAACTGGCAATAGCAACCAAAGCCATTCTTAATGGAGCAGAACTTATAGGAACTAATCCTGATACGTTACTACCTACTGCGCATGGTTTTGTCCCGAGTAATGGAGGACAGGTCAAATATTTAGAATATGCGACTTCGACAATTGCTACATTTATAGGAAAGCCTAGTAGAATCATAATGGAGAGTGCTATAAAATTATTTAATTATTCGAAAAATCAAATAGTTATGATAGGAGATAATTATGATACTGATATAATGTCAGGTATTAATAGTGGTATAGATACAATTCATGTTCAAACTGGAGTTACAAGTCTAGAAGATATTGATAAAAAAGAAAAAAAACCAACATATTCTATAGAAAATTTAAATAAACTGGTTAAAAAAAGGAGAAAAAATGATTATTAAAACAGAAGAACAATTACAAAAAATGAAAGAAATAGGTTTTATTTGTGCAACTATAAGAGATGAAATGGTTAAAAATGCCGTACCTGGTGTTTCAACAAAAGAACTTGATAATATAGCAAAAGAACTATTTGAAAAATACGGTGCCAAATCAGCTCCAATTACAGAGTATGATTTCCCTGGTTATACATGTATTTCATTAAATTATCAGGCTGCTCATGGAATTCCATCGAGTACTAAAATATTAAAAGATGGAGATTTGTTAAATATAGATGTATCAGGATGTAAAGATGGATATTATGCTGATACTGGAATCTCTTTTGTTGTCGGTAAGGTTGATGACGAAATGAAGGAGAAAGTTTGTGAAGTTGCTAAAGAAGCTTTTTATGAAGGTATTAAGCATGCTATTGCAGGAAGAAAAATAAACCAAATAGGAAAAAATATTCATAAGAAAATAAAAGAGCATAAATTACAAGTTATTGAGAATCTTACAGGCCATGGAATTGGTACATCTCTTCATCAAGAACCACAACATGTATTCAATTACTTTGATCCATGGGATAATTTAATTTTAAAAGATGGTATGTGTTTAGCAGTGGAACCATTCGTTTCTACAAAAGCTAAAGCAGTAACAAATACTGATAAAGATGAATGGGAATTAGTCGCTAAGGATGGTTCGTATATTGCACAATATGAACATACAATTGTAGTTCGTGAAAATCAAGAACCGTTAATCTTAACAAAAATAGATTAATTTTCATCGAAAAAAGTTGACAAGTTAATAAAAATGTTTTAAGATACTACTTATTAAAAAACTACGGAGAGAAGAAAATGGCAGAAAATTTAGTAATAGTCGAATCTCCTTCCAAAGCAAAAACTATTGAAAAATATTTAGGGAAAAAATATAGAGTAATATCTTCAAAAGGTCATGTAAGAGACCTTCCTAAAAGTAGAATGGGAGTAGAAGTACTAGATAATGGAAATATAGATGTTGATTATATTTCTATAAGAGGGAAGGGTGATGTAATTAAATCTTTAAAAAAAGAGGCTAAAGGAAAAAAAGTTTTCCTAGCATCCGATCCCGATAGAGAAGGAGAAGCAATAGCATGGCATATTGCGCACATTTTAGGATTAGATAATAATTCTGATAATAGAATTGTTTTTAATGAAATAACGAAAGACGCTGTGAAGGAAGCAATTAAAAATCCACGAAAAATAAATACCGATTTGGTACAATCACAGCAAGCGAGAAGAATTTTAGATAGACTTGTAGGTTATAATATTTCTCCAGTATTATGGAAAAAAGTAAAACCTAAATTATCAGCTGGTAGGGTACAGAATGCAGCATTAAAATTAATAGTCGACAGAGAAGAAGAAATTCAAAAGTTTGTACCTCAAGAATATTGGTCAATGCCTATTGATTTTATAAAAGATAGAAAAGTTTTGACTGCTAATTTTTACTCATATAAAGGTGAAAAATTAAAACTTGAAAGTAAAAAAGATGTAGAAAATATAAAAAATGCTATAAAAGGTAATACATTTAAAGTTGTCGATGTAGCTAAAACCAAGAAAAATAGGAATGCACCTAATGTCTATATTACATCGACGATGCAACAAGATGCTTCAAGAAAAATAAACTTTAAAACTCGTAAAACTATGAGTGTAGCTCAAGAATTATATGAAGGTATTAATCTGAAAAAATTAGGTGGAGTTACAGGATTAATAACTTACATGAGAACTGACTCAACAAGGGTTTCAGATGAAGCGATAAAAATGGCAAATGAGTATATTCTTAAAAACTTTGGAAAAGAATACTTGGCTACTGCATTTAAAGTGAAAAAAAATAATAAAAATGTTCAAGATGCTCATGAAGGAATCAGACCGACAAATATAGAATTTACACCTGATAGTATTAAAGAATATTTGTCTAATGATCAATATAAACTTTATAAACTTATTTGGGAAAGATTTGTTGCTAGTCGTATGAGTGCTGCTGTTTACGAAACGAGTACAACAACATTTGAAAATAATAATGTGGTGTATCGTGGAGCGCATTCTAAATTACTTTTTAATGGATTTTTATCAGTATTAAAAGAAAAAGAAAAAGTGAAACTTGCACCTGAATTTGAAGTTGGTGAAGATGCGAAAGTAAAAGAATTAAAAGAAGAACAACACTTTACACAACCTCCTGCTCGTTACTCAGAAGCAAAACTAATTGCTGAATTAGAAGAGTTAGGAATAGGTCGACCATCAACTTACGCAACAATAGTAGATACTTTACAAAAAAGATACTATGCAAAACTTCAAAATAAAGTTTTCACACCTACTGAATTAGGAACTCTAGTCAGTAAAATCACAGAACAATATTTCCCTGATATTATCAACACAAAATTCACTGCGAATTTAGAAAGTCAATTAGATGATATAGCAGAAGGTAAGGTTGGATGGGAAAATACAATATATAATTTCTATAGAAATTTTAGAAAAGATGTAGAAAAAGCTGAATCTGAGATGGAAAAGGTTGAAATTAAACAAGAATTTACTGGTGAATCTTGCCCAGAATGCTCATCTCCTTTAGTGTTTAAATTAGGGAAATTTGGTAAATTTATAGCTTGTTCGAACTTCCCAGATTGTAGGTATACAAATACAATCCAGAAAAAAGTAGGAGTAGTTTGTCCGAAATGTAAAAAACATGAAATTTTAGAGAAAAAGTCTAAAAAAGGGAAATTATTCTATGGTTGTGAAGGATTTCCAAACTGTGACTTTGTTTCTTGGGATAAACCAATAGGTCGTCAATGTCCAAAATGTAATCATCTTTTATATGAAGGGAAAAAAGGTGTTATGTGTGGAAATTGCGATTATAAAGAAGAAATAAAAAAATGATGTCAAAGGATTTGATAAGTGTTTCAATTATCAAATCCTTTTTTATAAAATTTGAATTTGATTGAGCAATATTATAAAATACATATAAAGTGATTCTAATATTGACATAATAAATTTGTAAATGATACAGTTGATTTATAATTAAGATTAATTATCAGAAAATTTTATACAATTATTCAACAAAAAATCGAATATTTTTTAAAAATCTATTGACAAAAATCAATAAATATATTATTGTATATAACATACTTAAAAAAATAAATTTTGGAGGAGATGAAATGTTGAAATTTTTAAAGAAAAATCCTTATATTTCAATTGGACTTATGTTATTTGCACTGTTCTTTGGTGCTGGTAATTTAATTTTCCCAGCATTCTTAGGACAAAACGCTGGAACAAACTTATCTACAGCGATGATTGGATTTATAATTATGGGGGTAGGATTACCGCTATTAGGAGTTATTGTAATGGGGTACTCAGGGGCTGAGGACTTATTAGATTTATCTAGCAGAGCAGGAAAAGGATTCGGTATTGCTTTTACGACTTTATTATACTTAACAATCGGGCCTTTCTTTGCTATTCCTAGAACAGGAACAACAACTTATGAATTAGGTTTATCAAGTTTTGTAGCACCAGAAAATACTTTTGTTGCTCAAGCTATTTTCTTAGCTTTCTTTATGGGATTAACTTTATGGTTAGCTATAAGCCCTAATAAGCTTGTTGATAGAATCGGAACAATTATTACTCCAGTTCTACTATTATCAATGGTAGTTTTAATCATTGCTTCATTAGTTAATCCTATGGGATCTGCACAAGAACCTACAAAAGGTTATGCAACTACAGCCCTAGCATTTACTAATGGGTTAATGGAAGGTTATAATACAATGGATGCACTAGCTTCATTAGTATTTGGTATAATTGTAATTAACTCAGTTAAACTTTACGGTGCTAAGACTAAGCAAGAGGTATTTAATAATAGTGCAAAATCAGCAGTAATTGCAGCAGTTTTATTAGCATTAGTATATATTTTCATTTCTAATATTGGTGCTACATCAGTTTCTGTTTTAGGATTACAAAAAACGGGTGCTGGAGTACTGACTGGTGCGACTACATTCTATTTTGGTAATGTTGGTAAATTATTATTATTTGTTATTGTATTTTTAGCTTGTTTAACTACAAGTGTTGGTTTAGTAACTGCTTGTTCTTCATTCTTTGTAAGATTATATGATAAGATTAGTTATAAAACATATGCAATTGCTTTAACTTTATTCTCTTTTGCAGTTGGTAACTATGGTTTAGCAGCGATTATTCAAGGTGCAGTTCCAGTGCTAGTATTACTTTATCCATTAACAATGGTATTAATCTTACTTGGTTTCTTAAATAATTTTTTTGGTGGAAGAAAAGTTGTTTATACTTCAACAGTACTATTTACTGGATTATTTAGTTTATACTCTACTGTAACTTCAACATTTAAACTTGTAGTGCCTACAGTTGATAATGCATTGGCTAAAGTAAACTTTCTTCCAGTACCTGCAGATTTTGCTTGGTTAAATTACGCTCTAGTGGGATTTGTACTAGGAATTGTGTTAACATTTGTTGTGAAAAAAGAAAGTAAATAATTATTGTATAGATTGAGACTTACTTAAAAATCATAAATTTTACAAAAGTGTATATGATAACTCATAGGCAAAGTGGTTTATTGATATCTAAATTCGTTTTATAGAAGCTTTTAAGATATCTAATAGACTGTGCGGGGGTGACTCGATAAAATCGATTTCTTAGAAATCACGATTTATGAGTCACTCCCTTCTTTTTATTTTTTTATGATTATTGTTTTGACATTAAGTTAAAGCAATGGTATTATAATAAGATATAGTATTAATATATAAGATAAGGTAAGTTATTAGTTTGATAAAAATGAAGTCATTTAACAAATTATATTGTTTATAGTAGGAGAAATAATGGTTTTAGAATTTAAAGAATATACGAAGAAAATAAAAAAGGATACTATTTTGGAACTAGATTTCAAAGTAGACACTGGCGAAATTTTAACTATTGTAAATAATAGTACAGCCAGTTTAGATATTATTAAGGATTCTTTTAGACAAAGAACAAAGTTTAAAGGAGAAATACTTTTTGATAAAGAAAATATAAATAAACAAACATTATTATTTTCTAGAGATTTTGGTTTTTATAGTGATTTAACATTATTAAATAATTTAAAAAAAGGGTTGTCTTTATTTAATATTAGATATGCCGATGAAGAGTTAATAGCGGATCTAGAGTTTTTAAATCTTAATTCAGAAGTTAAATATAAAGAATTATTAAGTAATGAAGTGATTAAATATCATACATTATTTTCAATCCTGGTTGATCAGAATGTTTTAATAGTTGATAATACGGAAAAATCTTTAACTTTAGAGGATAAAGAAGCTATAAGTGATCTGATTTTAGATAAATCAAATAATTCTAATGTAATAATTCTAGATACAATGTTAAATAAACATAATAGTATTGCAGATAAGGTATTAGTAATCTCGGATGGTATTAAATCATATTTTGGTAATCTTGAAGATTTATTAGTATTAAAAACATTAACTGCTATTAATGTATCAACTCAGGATAATCTTGATATGATTCTAGAAGGTTATCAATACAGCCTTTATCACGATAATGAAATTGTAGTGAGAGAAGAAAGTCTTGAAGAAGTAGTATATGCGTTATTAAAAAATAATATAGAAGTATATCAGATTCGTAATTTAGGTGAAAAAATTAAATTATACGAGGGTGAGGCTGATTTATAATGCTTTTAACTATTGAATTTGGGAAGTTATTTAGACGTAAATTTAATTATTTATTTTTAGTTATACTTATTTTATTGAACTTTACTTTTGTTTACAAATTAGATTCACTTTCTGCTTATTTTGATATTTCGATAATCAATATTATCTTTAATATTATTTTAAAGGTGAATTTAGCATTACTTCTTTTTGTGATGGGTATTAATTATATTTATTCATACAGAGAAGATTATATTTCTAAAGTCAATGTTCTTCTAGAAATGAAAAAAAAGAAAAGTATTCGTGATATTTTTGCCCTTATAGCAAACATAATTTATTTTTTAGTTTATTTTGCTATTATAGTATCGTGTTTAGTAGGATTTTTATTCTTACGTAAAAGAGGTATTTTTGAAGAATTGAAAGTAATAATGATGAATGTAAATACATCAGTAGCATATGCTTCAATTTTGATATTATTATTACTATTTGCTAATATTATTTATTTATTAGCTTTAACTTTATTTAACAATACTAATTTAGCAATATCATTTTCTTTATTATTCTTTATTGGAGGAGATGTAATTGCCAAAATGATTAAAGATAGAGTGGCTATTCCCGTAGAAAGAATTGATAATAGTGTATTGACAATTTTTACGAAGTCATTTAATAATTTAAATCAAAATATAACACTTAGTTTTGGCAATTATTTACCTTTATTATTAAATATGGCTGGTTTAATAATTGTTATCTTAATTGTTAAATTAATGAAAAAAATAATAGGATAGAAGGAGAATTTAATGGATACACAGGTTCTAATTCAATATGTAATAGTATTATTGAGTTTAATACTATTGGAAGGATTATTATCAGCAGATAATGCGATTGTTCTAGCGGTAATGGTTAGACATTTACCTCCAAAAGAACAAAAGCACGCGTTAATGTATGGTCTTGCTGGTGCACTAGTGTTCAGAATTATAGCGATATTTTTAATCACGATTCTTGCCCAATATTGGGAGATTCAAGTGTTAGGTGGATTATATTTGGTATATATGGCTGGAGTTCATATAAAAGAATTTTTTGATAAAAGAAAAGAAGGGGAAGCTACAGAAGAAATATCTGAACCTAAGAAGCAAAGTGGATTCTGGGCTACTGTTATAAAGGTAGAACTAACGGATATAGCATTTGCTATAGATTCAATATTAGCAGCTGTTGCAATTGCAATAACATTACCTCATATTTCGGAGACATCAATTGGCGGAATTAATCTTGGTCAATTTGCTGTTATGGTGATTGGAGGTTTTGTAGGAGTAATTATCATGCGTTATGCTGCTAATGTATTTATAAAAGTATTAGAAACAAAACCAGGTTTAGAAATTGCAGCATTTCTAATTGTAGGCTGGGTAGGTATTAAATTATTTGTAATTGCTGCTGCACATGAGAAATTAGCATTAATACCGCATGAATTTCCACATTCAACTCTTTGGACTGCTATTTTTTGGATAGTATTATTAGGATTACTAGTTTGGGGAGTATTGGTTTCAAAAAAATTCGAAGAGGATAAATCTAAATAGTATATTGGTTTCTCCTGCAGCCCTAAACTATAAAAAGAGTTTATATAATAAATTATAGATACAGTAGTTTATTAATATCTAAATTTGTTTTATAAATATTTTTTGGATAATTTAATAAACTTATTGGTAGTGACTCGATAAAATCAATTTCTATGAAATCGCGATTTTATTAAGTCACGCCTTTTTTTATTATAAAATGGCAATATTATTTTCATATACACATAATATTTTATGTGTTATAATTCTATGTTGAACATTAAAAAATATTAAGGAGGATTAAAATGGCATTTGATGGTTTTTTTGTAAAAAAGATGGTGGAGGAATTAGAAGAAAATATTCTTAATGGACGAATTAATAAAATAAATAATTTATCAACGGATGAATTTGTTTTTTCTATTAGAAAAGGGAAAAACTTAAAGCTTTTTTTATCTGCAAATTCTAATACGTCTAGAATACAGTTAACAAATAATAGTTATGAAAATCCTTCAACACCTTCAAATTTTTGTTCTGTCTTAAGAAAATACTTAACTGGTGGAATAATATTAGAAATTAGTCAGGTTAATAATGATCGTATAGTAATTTTAAAAATTAAAAATTTTGATGATTTAGGTTATGAAAAGTACTATTATCTAATTACAGAATTAATGGGAAAACATTCAAATATAATACTAACTAATGAGGATAAAATTATTTTGGAATCGCTAAAAAATAGTTATAGTTTAGAGTACAAGAGATCAACTATTTCTAATATGGAATATACATTACCTCCAACGGTGGAAAAAATTAATCCTTTTGAGTTCAGTGATTATACTAATATTGAGTTTTCTATAGAAGATAAGAAGTTTTTAATGAAAAATTTCTATGGAGTTTCAGCTTTGTTAAATAATTATTTTAAAAAAATATCAGCAGAAGATATGAAAAATTCTTTTATAAGTTTTTGTAAGGAATTTGAAAAATATTATAAACCAGTCATAATAGAAGAAAATGGTAAAAAGGATTTCTACTTTTTTGATATCAATGGTTATAGTAAGAACTTTGAATCATTATCACAATTACTTGATTATTATTATATGGATATAATCAGAGAGTCAATTAATAAGAATACTGATAGAAAACTATTTAACTTTATTAATTCTAAAATTAACAGATTGAATAAAAAAATCAATATTTTAGAAAATGAACTAGAACAAGCTAATAATAGAGATGATTATAAATTAAAGGGACAACTTTTAATTTCAAATATTTATTTATTTAAAAATAAAATACCTGAGACTATATCATTACAAAACTTTTATAGTGAAGATTTAACGGACATTGAGATAGAGTTAGATCCTAATTTAACTATTGAAAAAAATTCAGAGAAATACTTTAGTTTATATAAAAAGAATAAGAGAACAATTGAGAATCTAATCGAGCAAATTGAGATTGCTAAGCACGATTTAGGTTATTTTGAGACCATTAAGTTCCAACTTGAAAATGCTGATAAAACTGATATTGCAGAAATCAAAGAGGAATTGATTGCTAATGGAATACTGAAAGAGAAGATTAAGTCAAATAAGAAAAAAAATAAGAGTAATTATTTTGTGGTTAATCATAATAATACGGCTATTTATGTTGGAAAAAATAATCTTCAAAATGATGCTATTACAAATAAATTAGCAAGAAGAGATTATTTATGGTTTCATGCTAAAGACATACCTGGTAGTCACGTAGTAATCTTTGATAATAACCCTAGTAAAGAGACAATAGAAGTTGCATCAATGTTAGCTGCGTATTATTCGAAGTTTAAAAATGAAGAGTATGTTAATGTCGATAGGACACTTATAAAAAATGTAAAAAAAATATCAGGTGCTAAACCTGGCTTAGTGACCTACACTGGGCAAAAAACGGTCAAACAAAAGATAGATAAAGTTCTTATTAGACAGCTTTTATTAAAATAAATCAATTCAAGAATGATTTTAATGAGTATGGCGATTGCTCCATTTTTTTAAAAATATAGCATATATAAAAATATCTTTATTGGTACTCTCTTAACAGATGAGAGCTTCGCATTGGGGATGAATAAACAAAATTATACAAGAGGAATATTGACTTATGAATGGTTTAATGCTGTAAATTTAGTAGCTTATTTTACATGGGTGGTTTCGTCTGTGATAGGAGCCTTATTAGGAGGAATAGTTAAAAATCCAAAGGAACTAGGTTTAGATTTTGCTTTAGTGGCCATGTTTATAGGGTTATTATACTTACAAGTTATATCAGATTTTACTTTTAAGAAAAAAGTACAATTTCTAGTAATTGTTGTTGTATTCTTCCTAGTGTATTTTGGAATGATTTTTATTCCAAGTAATGTATTAATTATAGTGGTTACTTTAATAGGATGTGCGATAGGGGTAGTTCTTAAAAATGTTATTTACTAACTATGTAATATTAACGATATTAGGATGTGCAATTGTAACTTGGTTATCCAGGATACTTCCATTTATATTGTTGAAAAAATTTGATTTACCTAAAGCGATTACAGAGTATCTTAGCTTAGTGCCGATTGTAACAATGTCAGCTTTGTGGTTTGACAGTCTACTTATACAAAAGATTGGATACCTTCCTAAAATTAATTATGAAAATCTATTTGCTTCTTTACCTATGGTATTAAGTGCAATTATTTCAAAAAGTCTTTTAGTAATAGTTGTAATAGGAATAGTGTCACTAGCGATTATTAGACTTGTATTTTAAAAATAAAAATTGAGAATTTTTAAAAAATACTAGCAAATTAATTTTCAACTTAAATATACATGTTTATTGTTTAAATTTTTTCTATTTTGTGGTATCATAAAAAGATAATAAATCATAATTAAAGGATACGAAAAATGGAGAAAGGATTATTGATAGTTCTTTCAGGACCTTCAGGAGTTGGTAAGGGGACTGTTAGAAAAAGAATTTTTGAAAGTAATGATGTAGACTTCGAATATTCAATTTCAATGACTTCTAGGGGGATGAGACCTGGCGAAGTAGATGGGGTTGATTATTTCTTTAAAACAAAAGAAGAATTTGAAAATTTAATTCAACAAGGAGAGCTTTTAGAGTATGCTCAATATGTTGATAATTATTACGGAACTCCCGTTAAATATGTAAGGGAGACTATGGATAAAGGAAAAGATATATTTTTAGAAATAGAAGTTCAAGGTGCTGGTCAAGTAAAGAGTAAAATACCAGATGCTTTATTTATATTTTTAGCCCCTCCAAGTATAGCAGATCTGAAAGATAGATTAAAAGGTCGCGGAACGGAAAGTGATGATGTCATAGAATCTCGTATAGCAAAAGCTAAAAAAGAAATAAATATGATGCATCTTTATGATTACGTTGTTGAAAATGATGAAGTAGATAGAGCTGTAGAAAGAATTAAAGCTATTATATTAAGTGAACATTTGAAACGTGAACGTATTGAGATGAAATATAGAAGAGCGTTATTAGAATTAGAAGAAATGTAGGAGAAAAAAATGTTATATCCAAAGTTAGATGTATTAAAATCAAAAGTAAATTCAAAGTATATGCTAGTATCTTTAGCAAGTAAAAGAGCAAGAGAATTATTTGCTAATCCTGAAACGAAAAAATTAGAAAAGTACACTTCGCATAAAGAAGTAGGAAAAGCTTTAGAAGAAATTGCCGAAGGTAAAATTTCAGTTTTAGAAAAATAGTTTTAATTTTTTATTTACAAAATAATTTTTTTAGTGTAAAGTAATATAAGTGTTTTCTTTGAGTGATCGCGGCAGTAATGCTGAGGAAAGTCCATACTCACACAGGCTGAGACGCCTGTAGTGTTCAACGCTAAACGAAAAAATAAGTTTAGGCACCTTTAGGTGACGGCAGATAATATAACCTAAGTAGGTTTCTATATGGTTATATGTCTTGAAAGTGCCACAGTGACGGAGTTCTTATAGAAATATGAGAAGTGGAACGCGGTAAACCCCTTGAGTGAGCAATTCAAATTTTGGTAGAAGCACTTATTCCACATAAATGAATGTAGGAATAGGAAATATGTATATATTTAGACAGATGATCACAGCTATTTTTACGAGAGTAGACTAGTCTCGATTGAGTAAGGTAGATACAGAATATGGCTTATGATAAGAAAAACAACTAGTTCTAGGGGCTCTTTGGAGCCTCTTTTTTAAGGAGGAAGAAATGAAATTTAATTTAGTAGCAACAACACCTATGGGAATTGAAGCGATTGTAGCTAAAGAAGTACAGGAATTAGGTTATGAAACAAAAGTAGAAAATGGAAGAGTATATTATTCAGGGGATAAAAGAGCAATAGTACGTTCTAATTTATGGTTAAGATGTGCGGATAGAGTTAAAATTGTGATTGCACAATTTCCCGCATATACTTTTGAGGAACTTTTTGAAAAAACAAAGGCAATTGAATGGGATAAATATTTACCAGTTGATGCTAAATTTCCTGTAGACGGACGTAGTCATAAATCTACTTTGTTTAGTGTTTCAGACTGCCAATCTATTGTAAAAAAAGCGATTGTAGAAAAAATGAAGAAAAGTTATGGTATAACGGGATGGTTAACAGAAACAGGAGCAAGATATAGATTAGAAATCATAATGTTAAATGATATTGCTACTATTTTATTAGATACATCTGGAGATGGACTTCATAAACGAGGATATCGTGCGAAGCAAGGTACAGCACCGTTAAAAGAAACATTGGCAGCTGCAATGGTTAAATTAACAAACTGGAAAGGTGAAACACCTTTGTATGACTTGTTCTGCGGTTCTGGAACTTTATTAATAGAAGCAGCTATGGCAGCACAAAATATGGCACCGGGTATTAATAGAAATTTTGATTTTGAAAAATGGCCGTGGATGCCGAAAAGCCTAGTAGATGAAGAAAGAAATAAGGCTGAGGAACTAATAGATTATGATAAAGAATTAGAGTTATATGGTTCTGATATTGATCCTAAGATGATAGCAACTGCTGAGAATAATGCCGAAGAAATTGGGTTAGCGGGAGTTATTAAGTTTAAACAGATGTCAGTTTTTGATTTTGTAGCGAAGAAGGAAACAGGATGCGTAATTGCCAATCCGCCGTATGGAGAACGTTTGGGTGAGAAAAAAGAAGTAGAAGCTATGTATAAATTTTTAGGAACTGAACTTAAAAATAAAAAACATTGGTCACTTTATCTTTTGACTTCTCATAAAATGTTTGAACATTTATATGGAAAAAAGGCAACAAAAAGAAGAAAACTTTTCAATGGTTCCATTGAATGTACCTATTATCAATACTGGGGTGAAAAATTAAAATAACATTTGACAATTATAAAAATATATCATAAAATAAGGATGTAAGTAGAGTTATATACAAAAAAGAAAAGAGGTTGAGTTTATGCATTTAACTAAAAGTACTGAACAAGCAATCTGTATTATGGTAATGTTATACCTTCAAGATAGGCATGTTTTCTTAAATTCGAAGGAGATTAGCCAACGTTTAAATATTTCTCCAACATATCTAAAAAAAATTATGAGAAAGCTAGTTGTCAATGACTTAGTGAAAGCTAATACAGGTATTGGTGGAGGATATAAGTATAAATCTAATAAAAAAGTTACATTATATGATATATATGTAGCCCTTAATGATGAGGTAGAAATTTTTGCACTAAAGACAGATTATGTTTCAAAAATTTTTGAGGGAGCTTTAGCAGTAGATAAACGTTATAGCAAATATCTGAAAAAAGTAAATACTATTAATAAGGCAATTAAATCTTCTCTAGAAGATATTACAATAGAGAATCTAGTAGAAGACATTTTAGAGGAAAATTCTAAGATTAGATTAGATTGGAATAACTGGGAAGAAGAATTTGAGAGAGTAAATGTCTTCTTTAAAGGATAAAAAAAAGTCGATTATGAAACTTTCATAATCGACTTTTTTTATTACAAAGCACTAGCAAACGCTTCGATAAATTTCTCTATATTTTCAAAATCTTCATCAGTATCAGCTTCGATTTCAATTTTAAGATTTTCTGTTGGATTAGTAGCACCTGTTTTAGCAATTTGTTCATTAAATCGATCTACACAAACGCAGTACTCATCATAGATAGTATCACCAGTGCCAATTACACCGTATATTTTTCCTTCGTAATTTTTGTCTTCAAGTGCTTCAAAAAATTCTTCCATTTCTTCAGGTAATTCACCTTCACCATATGTGTATGATGCAACTATAAAAGCATCTGCATCATCAAGAAAATCAAAATCTACCATGTCTTCAATGAATAATTTTTCTATTTCTAAACCTTTTTCTTCTTCAAATTTTTCTATAATTAAATCAGATAACATTTCAGTATTACCAGTTAGACTCGCATAAACTAATTTAATATTCAAAAAAATCACTCCATTCTATTTGTAAATAAATAATAACTAAAGATAATTATAGCGTATTAAAAATATTAAGTAAATAAAAAAGTCTGTAAAATAATATTTTTTGAGCAAAACTATTGAAAATGAATGAAAATTATAGTTTAATTGTAGTATCTTTTACATTACGGAGGTATAATATGGAAAAAGGTTTAAATCTTTTTCATTCTATCTGTAGATGGAGTAAAATTTAAGACTAAAATTTTACAAAATAAAAGAAGATGAGTAATATACTCATTTGGAGGATAGACAATGGAAAACAAATTTACATTTTTTGAGAAATTTATAATGATTTCTACAAAAGAAACTTTATTATTTTTAGTAGTACTATTTGCATTATTTTACTTAATGTATTATTTAGCAAAAAAAAGAGTTAGTTCTTCAAAAAGAACGTTATTATCTACAGCAATTGGTTTACTTTTAGGGATTGGAATTCAAGCCTACTCAGGTTTTAGCGATGAACCCATGAAGATAAAATATGTTGCTGAGACAACTACATGGTATTCATTATTTGGTAATGGATTTATTGATTTAATTAAGATGTTAATCGTACCATTAGTATTAGTTTCGATTATTAATGTCATTGTAAATATTAATGCAAACACTGATGTGAAAAAATTAACAAGACTAACATTGATTATAACGTTAGGAATGGTTGCAATAAGTTCAATTGTTGGATTTGTAGTTTCTGCAGTATTTAAACTTGGAAGTAGCTCTATTGTTTTAGGGAATGGAGAGAGCAAGATTAAAGAAGTGAAGAACGTTGTAACAATAATTCGTGAATTAATTCCTTCGAATCCAATTAAAGCAATGGTTGAATTTAACGTAATTGGTGTAGTAATTTTTGCAATGTTTATAGGCTTAGCAGCAAGATATATTCAAAATAAAGATGAAAATAAAGTTAAAACTTTTATTGATTATATAGCCAACTTACATGCTATAGTTTCCCGCATGACTGTTCTAGTAATTAGATTATTACCTTATGCAGTAATTCCATTATTAGCTAACACAATTGCTCAAAGAGGATTAAAATCAATTAAAGATGTATTATTATTCATTGCTTTACTATATGTAGCTGTAGTAATTCAATTTATTATTCAAGGATTATTCTTAGTATTACATGGTGTTTCACCAGTTACATATTTCAAAAAAGCAAGTAAACCTTTAGTTTTAGCATTTACATCGCGTTCAAGCGCTGGGACTCTACCACTAACAATTAGTACTTTAACTAAAGAAATGGGTGTTAACCAATCAACAGCTAACTTTGTTGCTTCATTCTCATCTACAGCGGGAATGCAAGGATGTGCCGGAATTTATCCGACTATGTTAGTAGTGTTCTTAGCTAATGCAAATGGAATCGCAATTGATGCAACATTATTCATTATAACTGTCATTGTGGTAACATTAGGTTCTGTAGGTATTGCCGGAGTTCCAGGAACAGCAATTACAGCTGCTTCAGTTTCAGTAAATGGAGTAGGTTTTGGGGCATTATTTAATCAAATTAATCCAATCTTAGCAGTAGATCCAATCTTAGATATGGGGCGTACTTGCTTAAATGTTAGTGGTGGTATGACAAACTCTATAATGGTTGATAAACATTTAGGTTTATTTAGTAAAGATAAATTTAATGAGTTTAATAAAGTAACAGAATAGATAAATTAATCGCAGTATAAAAAGTACTGCGATTTTTTACTGTATTATATTTTTAAGTGGTTATATATGTATATTATTAGTTTTTTTGTTTGCAATATGATAATATAATAAAGGTAAAAATTTAGTAATATATCAAAATTTTGGTCAAAGCATTATTTTGCAATTACGTTAAAATATATGGAGGTACTATGACTGAATTTTTAAAAGAATATGATGTTATTGTAATTGGAGGAGGACATGCCGGAATTGAGGCAGCACACGCTGCTAGTAGAAAAGGTGTAAAAACACTGATGATTACAATTAATTTAGATACTATTGGTTTTATGCCATGTAACCCAAGTGTAGGAGGACCGGCAAAAGGTATTGTTGTTCGTGAAGTAGATGCGCTTGGTGGACTTATGGGGCGTGTAGCAGATAAAACTAATATTCAAAGTAAAATGTTAAATACTGCAAAAGGTCCAGCAGTTCGTGCATTAAGAATGCAATCTGACAAGGTAGAATATCAACTTGAGATGAAGAGAATCTTAGAAGATACTCCAAACTTAGATATTGAGCAAGCAATGGTACGTGAGCTAATTATTGATGATAATAAAGTGGTTGGTCTAAGAACAATGCTAGGTACAGCATATAAAGCTAAGACAATAATTATCACAACTGGTACTTATTTACGCGGTGAAATTGTAATTGGAGATATTAAATATTCTTCAGGTCCAAATCATCAAATGCCATCTATTGATCTGGCTAAACAATTAGAGGAATTAGGATTTGACTTAGTTAGATTTAAGACCGGAACACCGCCAAGAGTTAACGCTGATAGTGTAGATTTTTCAAAAACAGCTATTCAGCCTGGTGATGATGAAGAGCATGCGTTTAGTTATGAAACTACAGAATTTGTAAAAGATCAAGTTCCTTGTTGGTTAACTTATACTAATACAAACACTCATGAAATTATTGATAAAAACTTAGGGCGTTCTGCAATGTATTCTGGAGTAATAAAAGGAACAGGTCCAAGATATTGTCCAAGTATTGAAGACAAGTATGTGCGTTTTAATGATAAAGAAAGACATCAACTTTTCTTAGAACCAGAAGGTAGAAATACAAAAGAAATCTATGTACAAGGGTTATCAACTTCTTTACCAGATGATGTACAAAGAGAAATGGTTCGAAGTATTGCGGGATTAGAAAATGCAGTTATTATGCGTAATGGTTATGCTATTGAGTACGATGCTGTTAATCCAACAACACTTTGGCCAACTTTAGAGACGAAATTAATCGATGGATTATTCACTGCTGGTCAAATTAATGGTACTAGTGGTTATGAAGAAGCTGCAGGTCAAGGAATTATGGCGGGAATAAATGCCGCATGTAAAGTACTGGGTGAAGAACCGATGATACTTGGTCGAGATGAAGCATATATTGGAGTTCTTATTGATGACTTAGTAACGAAAGGAACAAATGAACCATATCGACTTCTTACTTCAAGAGCTGAACATAGATTATTATTACGTCATGATAATGCGGATATGAGATTAACAGAGAAAGCATATAACTATGGTCTTATACCAGAAGAACGCTATAATAAATTCTGTGAAAAACGTAGTATGGTTGCTGATGAAATAGAAAGATTAAAAACTTTTAGAATTACCCCTACAGCTGCAACATTAGAAAAATTAGTTGAATTAAATAGTGCTGAAATTCGTGACGGTATACTAGCAATAGATATGCTAAGACGTCCAGAATTAACACATGCTAATGTACTTTATTTAGCAAATGATGAAACTGTTCTTCCTAAAGATGTAATAGAACAAGTAGAAATTGAAGTGAAATATGAAGGGTATATAAAAAAATCTATTCAACAAGTAGAAAAACTTAAGAAAATGAATGAGATGAAAATACCTACAGATTTAAATTATGATGAAGTACCAAGCTTAGCTCTTGAAGCAAGAGAGAAACTAAAAAAAGTTTTACCATTAACTATAGGTCAGGCATCTCGTATATCAGGTGTCAATCCAGCGGATATTTCTATACTTTTAGTATATTTAGAACAACGAAGAGGTATGAATAATGAATAAAGAACAATTCTATAATGCGGTAAAAGAGAAGGTTGGTATAGAATTAACTGAACTTCAAAAAGAACAGTATAATAAATACTATAATCTAGTAGTAGAATGGAATCAAAAAATCAATCTTACTGCTATTACTGAGGAAGAAGAGTTCTATACAAAACATTTTTTTGATTCGATTTCTTTAGCATTTTATAAAGATTATTCGAATATAGAAAGTATTTGCGATGTGGGAAGCGGAGCAGGATTTCCATCTATTCCATTAAAAATATTATACCCAAATTTAAAAGTTACTATTGTTGATTCTTTAAATAAACGTATTAAGTTTTTAAATATAGTTAAAGATGAACTTGGACTTACTGATTGTAATTTTGTTCACGCTAGAGCGGAAGAATTTGGTCAAAATAAAGAATACAGAGAAAGTTTTGAAATAGTAACTGCTAGAGCGGTAGCAAGATTAAATGTATTAGCTGAGCTTTGTTTGCCATTAGTTAAGAAAGATGGTTACTTCTTAAGTTTAAAAGCTCAGAAAGCTGAAGAAGAGACTAAAGAAGCAATAAATGCAATAAAACTTTTAGGTGGAAAATTAGAGCAAGATCTTGAATTTGATATTGAAGGTGAAGAAAGGCATATACTAGAAATTCGTAAAGCTAAAGAAACACCTAATAAGTATCCGAGAAAAGCAGGAACACCGAATAAAAAACCAATATTATAAAATATTTAAAGGGGAATTTTGTAGTTTTATCTACGAATTCTCCTTTTGTATACACTTTATCAACGTAAAGAGAGAAAAAAATAACAAATTTTCAAAAAATTCTTTACTTTTTTTCGATTTTATATTATTATATTTATTATATTCATTGAAACATAAAAAAGGAGGATATTTATGCCAAAATCAGTAAAGGATTTTCTTAATATAATTTTAAACGGAACCGCCTTAGGAGTAGTTGCTGGATTAATTCCAAATGCTGTTTTAAGTACATTATTTAAGTACTTAGGAACTCTATTTGCACCGAACGTATTCACTACACTCTCACAAGCGATGTATTTATTACAATTTTCTATTCCAGTTTTAGTCGGTGTTATTGTTGGGCAAAGTTTAAAATTTAAACCTTTAGAGTCAGCAGTATTAGGAGCAACAGTTCTAGCAGCTAGTGGATCATTAACATTTAATGCTCAAACTAAAGCGTGGACTGGTGTTCCAATGGGAGATTTATTTAACGTAATCTTAATAACAATTGTGGGTGCTTTAGCAATTAATCTTGTTAAAGATAAATTTGGAGCAGTTACTATTATTTTCTTACCGATAACAGGTGGACTAGTAGCTGCATTAGGTCTAGTGACTTTACCTTATACAAAAAGTTTAACTAAACTTTTAGCTTCACTACTATTTGAATTTACAACTTTACAACCAATATTAATGTGCGTGTTAATAACAATGGCGTTTTCATTCTTAATCGTAACACCTGTATCAACAGTAGCTATGGGATTAATTTTATTCACTAATGAAAACTATGTAGGAGCAGGAGCTGCTACTTTAGGATTAGTGTCAGCTGCTGCAGTATTAGCAATCGGTACATATAGAGCAAATAGCAAAGGAGCAAGTGTTGCTATCCTTCTAGGAGCGATAAAACTTATGATGCCAAACTGTGCACGTAAACCACAGCTACTTCTTACAATTTTAACAACAGCTGCAGTTACAGGTTTATCTGGGTACTTCCTAAAAATTCTTGGAACTCATGAAAGTGCAGGATTTGGAATTATCGGATTAATCGGACCTACAAAATCATATGCAATGAATAACGGAAACTTACTACCGATTTTATTAGCATTCTTTGTAATTCCATTTACTGTAGCATTTGTAGCAGATAGATTTTACTCAGGTGTGTTAAAATTATATACTAAAGATGCATATAAGCCAGAAAACTTATAAGAAATTTAAAGATATTCGAAGTGTTTCGAGTATCTTTTTTTATGTAAATTAAATAATAGGTGACGTTGACAAAGTTTCAATATAGTTATAAAATTAGTGTAGAATAGAAAACACTAAAGGTGAAGAATTATGAAAATATTATTTGTAGGTTCAGGGGCATTAGGTTCAAGGTTTGGCTATATGTTGTTTAAAAATAACGAGGATGTTACATTTGTCGATTCTTGGGAAGAACATGTTGAAAATATAAGAAATAATGGGTTAAAAGTAATTATTGATGATAAAGATTTAGGAAATTATCATATTCCAATATATAGACCAGACCAAGTTTCTGGTAAATATGATGTTGTTTTTGTGGCAACAAAGTCTATGCAATTAAGACCAATGTTGGAGCAAGTAAAACACCTTTTCCATAAAGATACTAAAATCATTTGTATCTTAAATGGTCTAGGACATGTTCAAACATTAAAAGACTATATAAAAGAAGAGAATATACTTATAGGTGTAACGGTGTGGACTAGTGGTCTAGCAGGACCAGGGGTGCTAAGTGCGCATGGAGTCGGCAAAATAGAGTTAAAGCAGGTTAAAGAAGATAATTTAGATAAAACTTTGGACTTGGTTAATAGATTAAATGCCTCTGGATTAAATATTAAATATTCAGAGGACACATATCAATCTATTTGGCATAAAGCTGGACTAAATTGTGTTTTAAATACATATTGTACTTTGATTGATTGTAATATTAATCAGTATGGAAGTTTTGATAAGAATATTGAATTGACTAGAGCTGTTTTAAGTGAAGTTACAGCTGTAGGAAAAGCAGAGGGAATAGAGGTGAAACAAGAGGTTATAGAACAAAATATAGAAAATCTATTTTCTTTAGAAACTGGGGGAGCACATTATCCATCGTTATATCAAGATATGAAAAATGGAAGATTAACAGAAATCGATTATTTAAATGGAGAAGTTTCTAGGTTAGGAAAAAAACACAATATTCCAACTCCTGTCTGTGATGTTATTACATTAATGATTCATTCTAAAGAATATATTAATAAAAATAAGTAATAAATAAACTTTTAAAAAGAGATTGTAAAAGGCTCTAAATAGAGAAATATCAATGTTTTACTTGTATTTTTTTGATAAAAAAGGTATAATAGTTCGTATGTTCATTTGACTATTTTTAATTAGGAGGAAAAGATATGTCATTAGAAATTAATAATGAATTTGGTCATGTTTCTATAAGTGATGATGTTATTGCATCAGTAGCTGGTGGTGCAGCTGTAAGTTGCTATGGAATTATAGGGATGGCTAGTAAAAATCAGGTTAAAGATGGAATTACAGAAATTTTGCGTAAAGAAAATTATGCAAAAGGTATAGTAGTAAAAAAAGATGAAGAAAGATTAGTAATTGATTTATACATTATAGTTATGTATGGAACTAAGATTTCAGAAATAGCTAATAATGTTCAATCTTCAGTAAAATATCAAATAGAAAAAACTCTTGGTGTTAAGGTAAATGAAATTAACATTTATATTCAAGGCATCAAGGTAAATAAATAGGAGGAAAGATAGTGGAGAAAATTAACGGACTCGTTTTAGCTGAAATGATCGATTTAGGATCGAAAAACTTGGCAAAGAATGCAGAAAAAATAAATTCATTAAACGTTTTCCCTGTACCAGACGGTGATACAGGAACAAATATGAACCTTTCAATGTCATCAGGTGCTAAAGAAACAGCAGCAAATGTTGTTGAGAACATCGGTGAATTAGGTAAATCTTTTTCTAAAGGATTATTAATGGGAGCACGTGGAAACTCAGGTGTTATCCTTTCTCAACTATTTAGAGGAATGTCTCAATATATAGCTGATAAAAAAGAAATTGATGCAAAAGAATTTGCAGCGGCTATTCAAAATGGTGTTAGTATTGCTTATAAGGCTATTATTAAACCTGTAGAAGGAACAATTCTAACTGTTGCTCGTGAAGCTGCAGAAGCGGGTGTCAAAGTTGCGGAAAATACTAATAATGTAATAGAAGTTATGGAAGCAATTTATGCGGAAGCTCAAGCTTCATTAAAGAGAACTCCTGATTTACTACCTATATTAAAAGAAGTTGGTGTAGTAGACTCAGGTGGTCAAGGTCTTGTATGTGTATATCAAGGTTTTGTAGCAGCACTAAAAGGTGAAAAAATCGACGGATTGGAAGCTGTAGAAACTAATGTTGTTGACATGCAATTTGAAGATGATCATGATATGGACTTTATGAGCCCAGAAGATATCGTATATGGATTCTGTACTGAATTCACAGTTCGTCTTGACGGTGAGAAAAAAGAATTTGATGAAGATAAATTCCGTGCCGATATGAGTAAATTTGGGGATTCATTACTAGTTATTTCGGATAGCGAGTATGTAAAAATACATGTTCATACAGAAACTCCAGGAGATGTGTTCAACTATGGACAACAATACGGAGAACTAATTAAAATTAAATCTGATAATATGAGAGAACAACATCGTGAAGTACTTAGAAAACAAGAAGCAAAACAAGCAACTGCTCCAAAAGAACTTAAAGAACAAGCAATGATTTCTATTTCTATGGGAGCTGGATTAAGTAAAGTTCTAACTTCAATGGGAGTTGATTATATTGTAGAAGGGGGACAAACAATGAACCCATCTACTGAAGATATTATGAAGGCTATTAAAGAAGTTAATGCTAAAAATATCTTTATCTTCCCTAATAATAAAAATATTCAACTTGCAGCAAAACAAGCTGCAGAGTTAGCTGAAGAAAATGTCTTTGTTGTTGAAAGTAAAACGGCACCTCAAGGATTAGCAGCAGTAATGGTATTTAGTCCTCAAACGGCTCCTGAAGAAAATTTTGCAAATATGCAAGAGGTATTATCTACAGTAAGTACTTTAGAGGTAACTCATGCTGTTCGTGATACCAATATTGAAGGTGTTGAAATCAAGAAAGATGAATTTATGGGAATCAGAAATGGTAAGATTGTAGTTTCTAACCTTTCACTTAATACAGTATTAGAAGAATTATTAGAAAAATCAATTGATGAAGATACTGAAATTGTTACACTATACCTTGGTGAAGAAAGTACAGAAGAATATACTGATTTCTTAGAACAATTAATAGAAGAAAAATATCCTGATGTAGAAGTAGAACTAATTGAATCAGGACAACCGGTATATCCATATATTATCGGAGTTGAATAATAATTAAATGTTAAATAAAAAAGTAGCATTAGTCTAAAATGGATTAATGCTACTTTAAAGTTGATAAAGTAGAATATCAATATACTATTAATTTAAGTAAAATAGAATATGAATTGAAAGGAGAAAACATGGTTGATATAATTATAGCATTATTATTAGCTGCAGGTGCGTATTTAGGGTACAAACGAGGGTTGATTATGCAAATTTTTTATCTGGGAACTATTGTAATAGGTTATGTAGTGTCTATGTTATTTAGTTCAAGATTGGCATATTTATTTACAAGCATGATTCCAATTCCAACTGATGTAACAGAAGGTTTAGAAGGAATTTATAAAGGTCTAAATATACCGAGTGCATATTATCGTGTGGTTTCATTTATTGTGTTATTTATTGTAATTCGATTAATAATACAAATTCTAGCACAAACATTAGGAGTTGTAAGAAAATTGCCATTAATAAAAATAACAGATAGATATTTAGGAGCTATATTAGGGTTTGTGGAAATCTATTTAATAGTTTTCGTAGTCTTATATTTAGTTACAGTATTGCCTACTCCAGATTGGAAGATAGCTATATTTAAAGATTCGGTGTTACCTGACTATATAATACAAAACACACCAGTGTTATCAAAACAGTTTATTAATTTATTTTTTAATAAGTAATTGAGAAATTCGGAGTACGCAAGATGCTTCGAATTTTTTATATACTTAAACCAGATTATGATTTTAATCGAAAGAAATTGTTTAATGCTTGTATTTAGTGTATAATAGTTTGTGTTATAAAAAGATAAAGCATGTAAATTAGATAGAAGGAGTGAGATTAGATTGAATAAAATTACTCAAAAGAAACTTAATTTAGACTTAGTTTTAAAAGATATAGAGAAATATTGTTTCTCAGAGTTATCTTATGAAAAAGTGAAAAATTTAGAATATATAACAAATTATGATAAGTTAGTAGAAGTTCATAAAGAAAATGAAGAAGGATATGACTTACTAAGAAAATATCCAAATGAATTTAAATTAAAAATATTTGATTATAATGCTAGTGTTAAGAAAGCTAAAGTCGATAGTGTGCTTTCAGAAAAGGAACTCTTCTATATACTAAGAAATATTATTACTTATGATAGATTTTCTAGAAGATTTGAGAGTATTAAATTACAAGAACATTCTTCATATCCAAGTTTAACGAAATATGTAGTTAAACTAGATGATTTTAGTGATCTTGAAAAATATCTAGATAGAATAATAGATGAGGACGGTTATATAAGACCAGACGCTTCATTAGAACTGAAAAATATCAAAGTAAATATTTCTAAGTTAAAAAATAAAAGTGATCAAATTTTAAAAAATATCTTACGTTCAAATGTTAAAAAATTAACTGAAGCAATTGTTACAAAGAGAAATGACCGTGATGTAATTTTAGTAAAACCAGAATATAAAAATGATTTTGGTGGAATTATCCATGATGAGAGTGCTTCGGGTAATACTTTTTATGTTGAACCAAAAGAAAATGTAGAGATTAATAATGAAATCGGAATACTAAAACGTAAAGAAAAAGAAGAAATTCTTAGAATTTTAAAAGAAGCTTCAGAAGTTATTAAAGAAAATGCAGATGAACTTATAAATTCACTATGGAATTTTTCACAAATTGAATTTATCTTTTCAAAAATGAATTTTTGTACAAGAAATGGATTTAATAAACAAAATATAGTAAATTCACAAGAGATTAATTTAAAGAAAGCATATAATCCTTTAATTGATAAGGATATTGTTGTAAAAAATGATGTTTTTCTTGATAATAAAGGTAACTCTTTAATTATTACTGGACCAAATACGGGAGGTAAAACAGTAATTTTAAAAACAGTAGGCTTATGTGTATATTTAACTCATTTAGGATTCTATATTCCTGCTTTAGAGGAATCGACAGTTGGTTTTTTTGAAGATGTGTTTGTAGATATAGGAGATGAACAATCTATAGAGAATAACTTATCTACTTTTTCTTCACATATGACTAATATAATTGATATATTAAATAAAACAAATGATAAGAGTATTATTCTATTAGATGAATTATGTTCAGGAACTGATCCAAGCGAAGGTGCTGTTCTATCAATTGCGTTATTAGAAAAATTCAAGAATCTAAATGCAACGATGTTATGTACAACGCACTACCCAGAAATTAAAAACTATTGTTTCGAATCAGAGTATTATAAAAACTCATCTATGGAATTTGATTTTGAGAAATTAAAACCGACTTATAGATTTATTATAGGGTTACCAGGAAAATCTAATGCAATTAACATTTCAGCAAAATTAGGTTTAGAGAAATCTATTATAGATGAAGCAAGTTCGTTATTAGAAGTTAATATAAAAGAGAATAATCTTTTCATAGATAAACTTTCAGAGAGTATTAGAGAATATGATTATAAATTAGAATATATAAATAAATCTATAGATGAAATTGATGAAGTTAAAGAAACTCTTGAATCTAATTTACAAAAATATGAGGAGTATAAAGAAAGTCTGTATAATGATTTAAGTATAGAGTTAAATAAAGAAATAGAAGAGAAAAAAGAAGTGATGCTTGAAATTTATAGAGAATTTAAAGATAATACTTCTTTAAAACAACATGAACTTAATGATTTACTTCATTCTATGGATAAGAGCAAGAATAATATAAAACTACAAAGAAAATTAGAAAGTGAACCTAAGTTTAATAATAGTGAAATACAAGTTGGAGATGATGTGCTTGTACTAAGTTACAATCAAAGAGCGACTGTATTAGAAATTTCAGGAAATACCCTACAAATTAAAATGGGCGCTATGAAACTAAGTATCAAGAAAAAAGAAGTTAGAAAAATCGATAGTGAACCAGAAGTAGCTAAACGATATGTAAGTACAAGTAATGTAAGTAGTAAAAAAGTAGGTATTGATATCAATGTAATAGGATTAAATACAGAAGAAGCAATAAGAGAGATTGAAAATTACATGGATAAAGTAATACTTCAAGGTTATGATACATTTACTATTATTCATGGTTTAGGTTCTGGTATACTACGAAAAAATATCGGAGAATACCTTAAAAATAATAGATATGTAGCTAGCTATAGAACCGGTGGGCAAAACGAAGGTGGAATGGGAGCTACTGTGGTTGAGATGAAATAAAAGGTTAAGTTGGATTAAATTCCAACCTAACCTTATTTTTTATATATCCAATATCTTAATGTAGTTCTAGATTTTTCTACTACTTCGTTTTCTAAAATACCGCCACATGATTCAATAGTACGTTTTGAAGCTATATTATTTTTATCGCAAGTAATTAGAATTTTCTCTAGACCGAGTGAAAATAAAAATTTAGAAGTGTAGTTTAACATTTTCTTACCATAACCTTTTCTTCGCTCTGATTTTCTAACACTATATCCTATATGGCCACCGAAGTTTAATAAGTAGTCATTAAGTTCATGCCTTGCGTTAATAATACCGACAATCTTATCATTATCTAGTGCAAAGAAAGTATGAGCAGTAACAAATCCCGGAGTAACTGTTTCTTTATATTTAGTATTTTCTACAAATTTTACCCATTCAGGGATAGATAAAGCAGTCATATTAGCTGCACCTTGAATGATTTCATTATTAAGAACAAACTCTTCTTTGTAATCTAATATTTGTTCAAAAGTAACATCTTTAGGTTCTTTAAAAATAATCATAATAAATTCTCCTTGTACTATGTTATTTATATAATATCTCAATAAAACTTTATTGTAAATAGTAAATGGAAAGAAATAATGAAATAAAGATGAAAAAATATGAAAATAATGTTGACAAGTTCTAAAACAGATGATAAAATAGTAAAAGTCTTCTCAAGAAGAAGACGAACAATGAAACATTTATAATAATTTAAAGTTAAGAAAATAAAAAAACTTCTTGACAAAAACTTATTGAAGTGATAGAATAATAAAAGTCTTCTGATGAAGACAAAAAACATTTTTAAAAAAGTTTCAAAAAATACTTGACAAACTATTTTGGAAATGTTAAAATGTAAAAGTTGCTAATCGCAACAATTTGAACATTGAAAACTAAACGAATTAAGTCAACGTTAATTCCAAAA
>NZ_CAURMG010000008.1:0-56347 GCF_963525875.1 uncultured Gemella sp.
GTGTATCCAGTTTCTACTGTAGCAGCTTTAGTAGCTCCTTGTGCAGTATCACCTTTAACACCAGGTTCTGTTTCAGTTACAGTAAGTTCTACTGTTGTTGGTAAGTCGATACCTAAGATTTCATCACCAAACATTAAGATTGAAACTTCCATATTTTCTTTTAAGAAGTTTAATTCATATTTTAATTGTGCTTCAGGCACTTCGATTTGCTCGTAAGTAGCGTTATCCATAAATACATAAGCTTCACCAGTTGAGTAAAGATATGACATTTTTTGGTTATTGATTTGTGCTTTTGCTACTTTTTCACCAGCTCTGAAAGTTTTATCGTTTACTGCACCAGTACGCATATTTCTTAATTTAGAACGAACAAACGCAGCTCCTTTACCAGGTTTAACGTGTTGGAATTCCATTACTTTCCAAATGTTTCCATCAACTTCGATAGTAACTCCAGTTTTAAAATCATTAACTGATATCATTATTAAATTTCTCCTTTAAATTGTATTAATAATATTATAAATAAATTTTTTTTTAAAATCAAGGTATAAACTAATAATTTTAGTGTAAATTATAGTAATAGAAATATCAACACTTAACAAAGTTTACATAATATTATTTATGTAAACTTTAATTTATTATTTTTTCTTTATAGCCTCTACCATATATATTCGATTACCTTTTTTAATAAACTTATCTTCATACTCAGTATGAACATTATCTTCTTCATACACACTATTAGTTAAATCTAGTGAAAGTCTATTAAAAGTATATCCATATTTTGCATAACTCATTAAACTGTATTCAAATAAACCTTGGTTATCAGTTTTCTGAACGATTGTTTTATTACCATTTAATATTGCTTCATAACGTGCAAGAAATGTATGGAAAGTTAAGCGTCTTTTTTCATGTCTTGTTTTAGGCCATGGATCTGAAAAGTTTAAATATAACTGATCTACTTCCCCATCTGCAAAATATTCTAATAGATCTTCTGCATTCCCTGAGATTAACTTTAAATTATCTCTATGTGTTTCTTCAACTTTATCTAATAAGAATGTTAGTACAGTTGGTTGGGCCTCCATAGCTATATAATTAATGTCTGGGTGTCTTTCAGCAAGTGTATGAATAAACTTACCTTTCCCACTCCCAATTTCTAGATGAATTGGATTTTCATTTCCAAAAACTTCTTTCCATTTCCCCTTATTATTTTTAGGTTGTAAAAATACAACTGGACTATTCTCTAGACGCTCTCTAGCATCTGCTCTATTTCGAACTCTCATTCATGTACCTTTCTATTTTAATTCTATTGTTTTATTGAATAATTGTCTATTTTCTAATACTTTATCTTTTGAACCAAGAATACAAGTATATGCTTTAGATTTCATATCTTCGAACTCTTTAGACAACTTTCTAATATCGTCAATTGAAGTAGTTTTAATTTCATCAACAAGTTTATCGTATATTTCAAATGGTGAATTTGTAATATATTTATTTAGTGAATATGCGGCTTGCGCACTAGGTGACATTAACATATCTAATGCATTTAAAGTACCAATTCTGTACTTGTTAAGATCATTATCATCAGCTTCTATATTCTCCACATATTTATCAATAGCATAGTATATATCTAATGTTTCAATCAAGTTTGGATCACGGTAAGACCATAAATTAAAATCTCCAAAAGTATTAAAAATTACCCCAGAACCATAGGCACCGTTTTTCACACGTACATTATTCCATAAATAATCTAAACTTAATATATGTCTTAGAACTAAGTGTGTACCACTGTAACTGCTAATATTATAACCTACACCAACGTATTGAACTAGGGAATCAAAGTAAAAACCTTCAGAATAACCTTGATCTTCTAATTTAATTTCAAATCCTTTTTGTTTTTCCAATTCACTAGGATATTTAATTAAACATGAAGATATATTTTCTTTGAAATTAGTGTATTCTTCTGTATTACCTACAAAGTTAACTAATAATCTAGCTTGGTTAAAAATTAAATTTGTAACAGTATATAGTTGTTTTTTAATTTTATCACTATTTTGTTCATAATTATTTACTAATTCACTTATAAACACATAAAAATCATATTCACCGTGATATGAAGCTAACTTGCTTTGAGGATTGTAATATCCGCTAATACGGCGTGATACAAACGCGTGTCCAGAATTTTTAAATTTATTTTCAAGCATAAGTTTAATTTCTAGAAGTACATTATATAGCGCTTCTTTATCCTCAAAATCAGCGTTGATTGTAGATTCTTCAAGAATAGAAGCTAATTCTCTTACTTTTTCAACTAAGTACTTGGCACTGATTATAAATTTCACTTCACATTCTTCACTTTTATGCTTTCTATAGACATCTACATAAGAACTTAATCCACCAAGATTAGCTCCAATCTCTTTAATGATTTCTGCTTCTGATTTGTTCTTAGTATTAAAGTTAAATAATAGATAAGACAAAACTGAAGCATATTGCATCTGTTCAATTTCAAAATCACTTATATTAAATAGTAATTTAGAATATGAAATACCATTAGTTACAGCGTTAAAATGAGAAAACTTAATTTCTTTGTAGTTTTCAAAGAAAGTTTCTTCAAATGGATTTTTTAATTCAACCTCATTAGCATCAACACATTGTATTTTTTCTAGATCCTCTTTCTTATCCGCACTACTTTGCCATTCTTGTAGAGACTTAGTACTTTTTACTACATTTTCTAATTCACTATCAGATAAAGTAGACTTATATTTAACTAAATCCTTCTCTTTATTTTCTTTTTCTAATGTCGGAATTAAGTGTAATATAGCCTGTTTGCTATTTTCAACAAGAAACTGTCTAGCAAGATCTTCATATTGTTTATTAACGCAGTTTTCTTGTAAGTGTGAGATTACATTATCTAAATCAAAGGCATCCAATATATTATCTTTACTATATAACCATGTTCTTAATAGTCTAATAGCATATGATACACCTTTTGGTGAAGAAGTTTTGTTGATTTCCTCTTTAATAGAAAAATTCTTTTTATTAATTGAGGCTTGAACTTGCTCATAATCAAATCCTTTAGTAATAATATCTTGTAATATTGTTTTATATTCGGTATCAAGACTTTCTAATTTATCATCACTTACATACTTAAAGATAATAGAATATACTGCTTCTTTTCTATCTTTTTGGACATAGCTATATACATCTTCACAAATATTATTATCAATGAAGTATTTTCTAAATTCAGTATTACTACTTCCAAGAAGGATATCATCAATAATATCTATATTCTCAATTTTACTAAATTCATTGCTATCACCAAGAATATAATTATAAGCAACATATGCTCTATTCTTAGTATCTTCATTGAAGTAAGTATGTTTGATGATTTCTGAAGAAAATTTTTCTTGTCGAACTAATTGGTAGTCGCTGTAATCTTTATATTCATAGTTGTTTAGATAACTATCTATGTGATTTAAATACTCTTCGATGTTTAAATCACCATATAAAAAGATATAGCTGTTGCTTGGGTGGTAATTATAATTATAAGTTTCCAAAAATTCTTCTTGAGTAATTGAAGGAATAGCTTCTGGCTTACCTCCTGAAGAATATTTATAAGGTGTATCACTAAATAAATGTTCACTAACACGTTGATCTAGGACCTCATCAACAGATGAATAAGCTCCTTTCATTTCATTGTATACTACACCTTTATAGATAAGTTCATCACCAATGTTTTCAAGGTGATAGTGCCATCCTTCTTGAGCTAATATATTCGAGTTAATTTTTAAGTTTGGATTAAATACTGCATCTAAGTATATATCCATCAAAATTTCTAGATCTTTCACATTTTTAGACGATACTGGATACATAGTTTTATCAGGAAATGTCATAGCATTTAAAAATGTATTAAAAGAACCTTTAAGTAGTTCTACAAAAGGTTCTTTTACTGGATATTTCGCTGAACCACATAAAACAGAATGTTCTAAAATATGAAAAATACCATTATCATTATAAGGGATAGTTTTAAAACTTATGCTAAAACTTTTGTTTATATCATCGTTTTGAAAGAATACTAATTTAGCACGAGTTTTAGAATGCTCATAAAGATAAGCAGTCGTATTTATATTTTTTAGATATTTCTTTTCTATAAGTTCAAATGTCATATTATTTAATTACTCATAGTAGATTACATTTTAAGTAATGTTAGAACATCATAACCTTGTAGTTTGTCCATTCCGTTTAGACCATCTAACTCGATTAAGAACGCAATACCTACTACGATTCCTCCTAATTCTTCTACTAATTTAATAGTTGCTTCAATTGTTCCACCAGTAGCTAATAAATCATCAGTAATTAAAACTCGTTGACCTGGTTTAATCGCATCTTTGTGCATTGTTAGAGTGTTACTACCGTATTCTAAATCATATTGATAAGAAATAACTTCACGAGGTAATTTATTAGGTTTTCTAACTGGTACAAAACCAATTCCTAGTGAATAAGATACGGGACATCCGATAATGAAACCACGAGCTTCTGGTCCTACAACTACATCAACTTTTTTCTCTTTTGCATAATTTACAATTTGATCTGTAGCGTATTTATATGCTTCTCCATCCGCCATTAAAGTCGTAATATCTTTAAAACTGATTCCTTCTTTTGGCCAATTTGGTACGATTGAAATGTATTTTTCTAAATTCATTTATTTTACTTATCTCCTAAATGTTTTCTTAACTCAATTATTATACTATAAAATACCAAAATTAGCAATTTTTAACAGTAATATTCACTTATTTTTAAATAATATTAAATATTGTTAAGTCAGTTGAAAATGTGATAGAATATTTTATATAAATAAAAAAGGAGTAAAAGAAATGAAATTTACATTTTCAAATGAAGCAACTAATTATATCTTAAATAAATTAAATGGAGTAAATCAAGACTCATATAACATTATAATTGATTATGTTGATGGAAACAGTCCGTATAGTGATGGAAGTTCTGCTTGTCATTGCGAGGTTTATAATAAGTACCGAGTTTTAATAGTTGATAAAAATGATTCGAATATTAAGTATGATAAATACAATAAAACTTTAGATACAAATTTAGGAAAAGCATTCTATCCTGAATTTTATGAAATGATGTTTAATGAAAATAATGTCTTCGATTTTAATAATTTTAACCTATTTTTAAAAAGTGAAGCGGGAATTATTTCTGAACAAGTTAAGTTAATTATTAAACTGTAATTAAAGCTGTTTTGTTATCATAATATTTATTAACATATAAAAAGGAGGATGTCTTGAGAACAGTATTAAACAGCAGGAAATTAACAATGATACTATTTATGATATATTTATCCATTTTATCATGGATAATTATAGCTAAGATGGATGTTTCATTATTATATAAAAGTGATTTCAGCTGGATAGCTAATCCACGTGTTTTATTACATCCTGGAATTACTTGGAGAACTATCAATATAATTCCATATAAGAATGGGAATTTTGATATAACAGAGGTTATATTAAACGTGCTATTCTTTATTCCTTTTAGTTTTTATGTGAAAATGATATTTCCAAATTCTTCAGGTTTAAGAGCTATTATTTTAGCATTTATGCTAAGTTTATTTTATGAAACTACTCAATATATTTTAACTATAGGATTTCCAGATATAACGGATGTAATTGATAATACACTTGGAGCAATTATAGGTGTAATTATTATAAATAGCGTTTCATTGATTTTCAGAGAAAAACTACGAATATATATGAATTTTCTTTTGATTATTATTACTGGATATATTATCTATGATATTTATTATTTATTGTAAATATGATAGTTGTAGTTAAAAAAGATAGCGGATCATATTGTTGATCAACGCTATCTTTTTTATTTTATACTATTTATTTCTTCTAAATCTAAATCTTGCTACTACTCCACCTAGTATTAATAATGCAATTGTTGATATACTACTTGTTGTTAATCCTGTTTTTGGTAGTAATCCAGTTAATCCTTGTTTTGGAGCCACTCCTGATCCTCCGTTTGAGGTATTTGTATTTCCACTATTATCTCCTCTTAGGTCATTAATAGTAAGTTTTCCATTAGAATTATTTCCTGTTTGGTTATTTGATTTTTTCACAATAGTATATGTACTAAAGTGACTTGTATAGAATGTAAGTTTTCCATCTTTATAGATACTTGGTACTTTTTCTAATTTATCTCCATTTACATAGTATACTTCTAATTCTTCATTTTCGTTTGCGACAACAGTTAGAGTAACTGCTCTTGTACCACCTTGTTTATCAATTATGTTACCATCAGTATCAGTGAAGTGTAGATCTATAGTTTTAACAACGCTACGATTACCATCTAATTGTTTTACTAATTGCTCAGCTTTTAATGAAGTAACATTATCTGATTGTTTAGCTACGAATTTTTCAGCTTTAACAGTAGAATTATCAAATTGAACTTTTACCTCGATTCCATCTGATAATGTATCAACAAGAGTATCAGTTGAAATAGCATTCTTAACGATAGATACCAATTGTTCTTTTTCTAATACACTTAGTTTATTATCATTATCGATATTTGTTAGAGTCTCTTTTCTTAATAACTCAAACTCTGTATCTCTAACTTTGCCTTTATCGTTATTTTCAGGAAGTTTAATTTCTGGCTCTACTTCCACTTTATTATCGTCTTTTGGGTTATTTTCTGGTGTTTTAGGCTCAGTAGTTTCTACTTGTTTAGGAGTTTCTTTTTTATCTTCAATTTTAGGTTCTTCTGTTTTAATTTGAGCATCTACTACAGTATGAATTTCTATAATCTTATCATCTATATTAGTTGCATTTTTTTCGTAAAGAACTTTAGTAATACGATATTTATCTCCTGCTTTCATGTCATTATCTGAGATTTCTAATTTCTTGTCATCTTCATTTGTAACACTTGTAGAGCTTAGTTCTTTAACTTCGTTTCCACGTATACGCTCAACTTTTGTTACTATATACCAATTTCGTCCATAATCATCACTCTTAAGAAGTTCAGCCATAGTTTTATTTTGTTTTGCTAAGAATTCTTTATATTTTTCCAATCCTTGTAAGATACCTTCTCCACCGTAGTACTCTGAACGCCCTCTATACCAGTGTAATAGGTTCAGAATAGTTAATTTTTCATCTTTTGGTTCAATTGTAATCTTATTATCTTTTGCGACAACATTTAATTCAATAGCTTGTTTTTGTGGATAGTATCCTTGAGTTACATCTGGAGAGATACCTAATAATTTTGTATCTGCTTCACTGAATGGTAAAGTAGCAGGTAGATTATTATTTGCTATATCTAGAATTTGAAGACTACCGTTAGCTTTTATTAATTCTAATGGAATATTACTAATTTGGTTATTTACCAATCTGACAGTTGCTTTATTTTTAGCTAGAGTTTTCCATAATTCATCAGATAAAGTTGAGATATTGTTATTATTTAAAACTAATGTGTTTAATTTAGTTAGATTAATACCATTTTCTGGTAATGTTGTAAGTCTATTATTAGCAGCATAAAGCTGAGTTAGATTTGTTAAACTTGCAATACTTGAAGGTAATTTTGTAAGTTCGTTATCTGTTACAGCTAAGAAAGTTAATCCAGGGTTATTTTTAAATAAATCATCTGGTAATGAAACGATTTTATTGTTAGATAAACTAACTGTTTTTAATTTAGTATTATTAGCAAATACATTTGCTGGTAAAGTAGATAGCCAAGATTGACTAAATTCTACAGATTCTAGATTAGGATTGTTCTCAAAAATTTTCTCAGGTACGTTTCCTAAATTATTAGCCGATAAGTTTAAAGTTTTTAATTTAGTATTATTAGCGAATAATTTTTCAGGAAGTTTAGTAATTCCATTTCCACCTAAATTTATACGTTCGATATTAACCGCATTTTTAAATAAGTCTTCTGGAATTTCTCCAAAGTTATTACTGTCAGATGAGAATGATTTAACACCAGGTCCCATATGTTTTAATAAATCTAAATTATAAATTGCACCTTTATCTACCTTTCCATCAATTTCAAATGATCCAAGGTTGATATCCCCAGTGAAGTTTTTCAGTTCTTCTTCAGAAACAACGCCATCTTTATTAGTATCTACACCATTAGCTATTAATTTTTTCTGAAGTAAGTCATCACTTTTTTTACGTTCTTCGTTATTTTTTTCTACAAGATCAAATCCTTTCCATCCTTTTTTAATTTCAGGTTTGAATTTTAGTTTAACGTTAGTATATTTATCGAAGTTTCCTTTATCACTTTCTAAAGAACCCATATAAGAAACTATAACACCACCTAAATGAATTTGATCTAAATCTTCTACCGGTAGAGTAAATAACGCTCTGTCATATTGACCTGCTGAGTTCTTCTCACCAAAGTTTTCTTTCACACCTGATTCCCATTTACCTTTGTTTTGGATGGCAAAATCATATAGACCATGAGCAAATAATGTATTTAACATTGTAATACTCATTTTTCCATCTTTAACTACTAATTTCACATTTTTGTCAAAGAATCCTTCTAACATAGAAGTTCCTTGTCTTCCATCAGCGTATAAAGCGTTAAATCCTAAAGTGTATTCACCATCTTCTAATTTATCAGTAAGTGAATAAGTTTTCTCATCTTGTTTTTCAGGAGTTTTTTCTGGTGTTGGTTTTTCTTCAGCTACCTTGTTTCCAGTAGTAAAAGTTTTACTTTCAGTTCCATCATTTGCTTTAAATACAATTGTATTATCTCCATCAAAGTTCCATGCTTTAAATGCTTTAAGGCTTTCTCCACCGTCATCGAAAGTAACGATTTGACCTTTCCAGTTTTTACTAAATAGTGATTTGTTGAATGTTTTTCCATTGATAACAACTTCTTTAGTGTTTTTAAGAACATCTTCTGCTTTAAATCCATCTGCAAGAGTAATGTTTAATTCATCCCCATAGCTATTCTTTTCTACTTTAGTAACTAAATCTTTTTGAGCATATGATGCGCTAGTTGCTGGAGTATCTTGTTTTGGTTCTGTAGGTTTTGAATCTTCTTTTTTATCAGTTGAAGCCGGATAAGAAATTATAGTTCCATCAGAAAGTTTAACCTCTAATTTATTATCTGCATCTTTTAAAGCATTCACTAAATCTTCATTAAAGATTCTGATTCCAAGATATTTTGATGTTTCTACCTTATCCTTAAAAACATCTTTATTTACAGTTGTTCCGTTTAGATTTACACTAACTATTTCATCTACAAAATTATCATAAACTGAAGTATCAGATAATTCTAATGTTAAGTGTTTTTCGTTTTTCCAATTTGCACCTTTATCTAATTTAGAAATAGTATATTTAGCATTTGTAGCTGGTTTATTAGAATCAGTTTCATTTTCTTTTGACTCAGTACTTGATTCAACATAACCAGTATCTTCATAAGTTGTTTTAGATCCATCTTCAAATGTAAATTCAATTTTGTGCTTATCTTGTTTTTTGTAATGATCTGTTATAGCCTTATCTATTGCAGTTACTTGATCATTATAAAGATTATAAAATTTACTATTTGTGTTTTGTTTATCGAAACCAAAATCTTTTCCATCTACTGTAAGTTTAGAAACTTTTGACCAGTAATTTTTATAAATATCTGAACCTTCTAAGAAGAAGATTAGAGAATCATTATCTAATTGAGGTTCTGTTATTTTCAAACCTTCATTAATCAGTTTTGGCTTAGCAGTTGGATCTACGTATCCTTTGTCTTCATATACAGCTTTTGAACCATCTTTAAAAATAAATTCAATTTTGTGTTTATTTTGTTTATTATAATGAGCTTCTATATCTTTATTACCAATAAATACAGTATTACCATATAATGTATAATTTTTAGAAGCAGATGACTCACTATTAAAACCGAAATCTTTTCCATCGATTAATAGTTTATCAACATTTTTCCAGTATTTATTAAATATATCATTAGATGAATCTTTACCTTCTACAGTAAATTCTAACGAACCACTTCCTCCTATTTCAGCTTCGTAGATTTTAAAACCTTCACTTTGCTCACCTTGAGCATAAGCGATATTTAACTTTGTATTTAATATAGGATTAGATACGCCCGTAGTAGTTATTGTTAAACAAATAGGAACTGCTAATCCAGCTATGAATTTGCTATTGTATTTTTTTGTCATAGAATGCCTCCAATAAATTCTATACTGATAATCAGTATCGTTAATTATAAGCATATTATACTACAACAGAATAGAAGATACAAGTAAAATCATTAAAATAAAAAAAAATTAGAGAGAAAATTCATGGATTAAGTTATAAAAATATTGAATTCATGGGATTTCTCTCTAAAATATTTTGTTCATAAATTTGCCACAATGAAAAATAATTAATAAAAGTATTTATAGTTTTTTAGCAATTAAATTATAATGAATTTCTATATCTTCTGCTTCTGTTGCATATCCTACTAAATCAAAGTATTCACCATTTTTTTCAATAACTGCAGTCGGATAAGATTCTATACCAAGATTTAGAGTTTTTAAAAAGTCTTGTTGTATTGGATTTGTGTCTTTAAATGCTATTGTAAGTTTAAGGGCAAGATCAGAATAGTCTAGGTCGTATTTTTCACATAACTCTAGATAAGTACCAACTTCGCTTAGACTCTTTCCTTCAATAAAAAATTTCTTTTGTATATCATAAGCAAAATCAAGTAGTTTTGAATTTGGAATTAATTCTTTAACCGTATTTAGTGCTATAGCAGGCTGTACAGAATTTAGAACTAGTTCTCCTTCTTCTACTACCTTGTTATAGGCTTCTCCAAATTCAACCTTATACATCTCTACTATTTCTTCGTTTTTAAATGTATATTTAGAAATTTTATTACTGTTTTCTAATATATATAATCCGCCAGATACAATCTCAATCTCTATGTCAGTATGGTTTTTATAAAATTCTGTAAATAATTTATTGAATCCATAACACCATCCGCAATATGCATCCCAAAAATATAATATTTTCATGTATTTCTCCTTAAAATTTTATTTGTTATCAAATAATTTATTAATGTTAGCTATGCTCTCTTTTAAGAGTATTTTTTCTGCTTCAAATATACTCTCCATTTTAACAAAGCTTGCCGAATGTTTTAAATCAACAGTTTTATAATTTTTATTTAAAATTATAGTATTATTTTCAAAGTTAACTAAGTTTAATTCTTGAAAAATTTGAATCATTATTTTTAGACTATCAACATTTGTGTTTAATGCTACTAATAACTTATCTAGTTGTTGAGCAATATTAATTTGTTTATTGGAAGTCGATAAAACAATATTAAACAACTTAATTAGTCTATCTTTATCAATTTGATATTTTTCCGAAAGAATATATTTTTCCTCACAGACTAAATAAATCTTTTTAGGTTTGCATTCAACTATTTTTTTTATATAGTCCTTACTATTAGGTATATCTAATAAATAAATATAATCAAAATCTTCACCTATATTATCAATATCTTTGTATAAATAGAAGTTACGAGCATTATCATCAATTGTTTTTGAAAGTTTTAAACAATTACTATCTATTTTGCTAATATCATAGTTTATAAATCTCAAATCCTCAAATAAGAACTCTTTTATTTGAATATCAACAATATGTGCTTGTAATTTTGTACGTCCATTGAAATTATTTTTGTCCAGAGTACATAATAAATCGATTATATCATTTTTTTCTACTTTATCAAAAGCCTTGATATCTTTAAAACTAATACATTCTAAGTTTCCTACTTCATCTGCAATTGTTATTCTTAAGTATTGTTTCTCAGAACCAAAATAAGTTTTATTTAGAACCATTGCATTTTCTAGTAAAATAGTAGGCTTTTCAAAATCCATACCGTAAGGTTTTAATACTTCTAAAGAACTAAGAAACTGATAACTCATTTCTTCTAAAGAAGTGACGATATCTATATTTTTAGTTGATTTCAATTCATTATTTTGTTTGTATTCTTCATATTCATTATGGAGAAACTCTTGGATTTTATCAAAGTTTTTCTCTTCAAAAGAAAAACCTGCAGCTAATGTATGCCCTCCAAATGCAAGAAATAAATCAGATATCTTATTCATAGCCGTGTATATGTTAAAATCAAAAATACTACGTGCTGAACCCTTTAATATACCGTCTTTATAATTCATTATCAAAACAGGTTTTTGATATCTCTCAACTATATTAGAAGCGACAATTCCTAAGACACCTTCGTGATAGTTTCCAGATATCATAATAACATTCTTATCTTTTTTATCAGAATTTTCAATAGTAGTTATTACATCCTTAACTATATCTTCTGTTACTTGCTTGCGTTCTATATTAAATTTTTCAATTTGTTCAGCAAGATTACGAGCATTAGTTGCATCCTCTGCCATTAAGAAAGCTAGCCCTAATTTTGCACTATCCATTCTACCTATTGAATTTAATTTAGGTGCTATATAAAAACCAATTGTTTGTTCATCGATTTTAGTATCTGTACTAGATAATTCAAGAAGCATTTTAAGACCGATACGTGGATCTTCATTTAATAATTCTAATCCTTGTTTTACAAATATTCTATTCTCATCAGTAATTGACACCATATCAGCTATCGTTCCAATAGCAACTAAATCTAGTAGGAAATCCGGAAAAATCTCTAATAATGCATGAGCAAGTTTAAAAGCAACACCCACACCCGCTAATTTTTTAAAAGGATAATCCCCTTTAGGATGCTCAGGATGAATAATAGCGTATGCATTTGGTATTGTATCTTGAATTTTATGGTGATCTGTTATAATAACATCACAGCCAAGGTCGTTCGCTAAATCAACTTCTTCAACTCCCGCAATACCATTATCAACAGTAATAATTAAACTTATTCCAGAATCAATAATTTTAGTAAATGCATCTTTATTAGGACCATATCCTTCATCAAATCGATTTGGAATATACGAAGAAACATTTGCTCCTAAAGACAATAATGTTTCAACCAATAGAACTGTTGATGTGATACCATCTGCATCATAATCTCCATAAACAAGAATTTTTTCTTCATTTTCGATAGCTTCATTAATTCTATCAACAGCTTTCTGCATATCGTACATTAGAAATGGATCGTAACCTTCTTCATATTCATCAGAAAAATATTTTTTTACTGAAGACAAATCTGTTATATTTCTTGCATTGAGAACTTTTGCTATATTTTTAGAAATATTATAAGACTCAAGTTCTTTTATGAAAGTTTCATCGTAATTTGGATAAATCCAATTATACTTTATTCCCATTTTTTCACCTCATTTCTATACTATATTTATTATATTATTTATTTGTATTTTCTAATTTTTCTTTTGTAAATAATAATTTCTCAGTTCTTTCATATTTTTTTGCCAAAGTTTTATATTTTTGATACCAATAAAAACTTGCAGCTATTATTCCCATAAAGAAACAAACAAAAAATAATATTGTTAATGGTAATTTAACCTTGAAAAATATAAATGATACAGGTACTGAATTATAATTCATAATAAAAAATGTAATTATTGATACGAATACAATAACTATACCAAAAACTTTATATGGTAACTTATTATCCATTATTACACCTCTCTAACCATGTTTACAAATTGTTCTTCATTTATTACTTCAATTCCTAACTGCTCCGCTTTTGTCAGTTTAGATCCTGCTTTCTCACCTGCGATTACTAAATCAGTTTTTGAAGTAACACTACCAGTAACTTTTGCGCCGTTTTTTTCTAAATATTCTTTAGCTTCATTTCTAGTTAATTCAACTAGTTTTCCTGTTAAAACGACAGTTTTACCTGAAAAAATATTATTTGTATTAACTTCCTTAATTATATATTGAGGATTCATTCCAATACTGATTAAATCGTTAATAAATTTAATATTATTTTCATCAGACATATAATCCAATATAGAATCAGCAGTAATTTGACCCACATCATCTAAGTTTATAAGTTCATCTAACGTTGCATTCATAAAATTTGTAAGATTTAAATACTTTTCTGCTAATATTTTACTAGCTTTTTTTCCAACATTAAGAATTCCAAGAGCAAATATTACTTTATCCAATGAACTCTGTTTGGCATTTTCAATTGCATTTAATAAATTATCAACTGATTTTTCTCCCATACGATCTAGTGATACTAGTCTAGTTCTATCTAATGAGAATAAATCTATAGTGTGAGAAATTATACCTTGCTCGTATAATGTTGCAACCACTTTATCACCAAGTCCTTCGATATTAAGTGCTTCTCTAGAAGAAAAATGAATAATTTTTCTAATATTTTGATCAGGGCAATCTGGATTTTTGCATCTTGTAAAAGGATCATTCTCTTTAGTATATGTTTGTTCTTTACAAGATGGGCAAAATGTTGGCATTACATATTTATTAGTTCCCTCAGTTCTCAATTCTTTTACTACTCTAACCACTTTAGGAATTATTTCACCAGCTTTTTTTACTACTACCATATCGCCAATATGAATATCAAGTTCATCAATAATATCTTTATTATGTAAAGATGCTTTTGAGACTGTAGAACCAGATATAACTATAGGATCTAGAATAGCTACAGGAGTAATAATCCCTGTTCTACCAACACTAAGCTCTACATCTAATAATTTTGTTGCAAGTTCTTCTTCTGGGAACTTATATGCAGTAGCCCATCTTGGACTTTTTTGCGTATAACCAACTTCTTCTTGTGTAGAATATGAATTTACTTTAATAACTATACCATCGATATCATAAGATAAATCCTTTTTATTTTCCGTCCAATAATTTATATAGCTAATTACTTCGTTAATATCTTTACATAATTTATAATTTGGATTAACAGGAAGAGCATAGTCTTCAGCAATATTTAAGGCATGTTCTTGAGATATAATAGTATCATCACCTACTATTGAATAAATAAATGCTGATAACCTTCTTTTTGCGGTAATTTTAGAGTCTAATTGCCTTAAGGATCCTGCTGCAGCATTTCGTGGATTAGCGAATAATACTTCGTTATTATTTTCTCTCTCTTTATTTAGTAATTCAAATGATTTTTTAGGTAAATATACTTCACCTCTTACTTCAAATGATCGATTATCTTTTAGTACCTTCGGAATAGAAAATATAGTTTTTATATTTTCAGTAACATCTTCTCCAACTGTACCATCTCCACGAGTAGCTGCACTAACAAGTTTACCATTTTCATAATTAATAGAAATTGCTAGTCCATCAATTTTTAATTCACAAATATACTCAACCTTGTCATCTGGAACTAATTTTTTTACTCTAGAATCAAACTCTCTTAATTCTTCAGTAGAGAATGTATTTGATAAACTTAACATAGGTACTTTATGCGTGATTTTTTCAAACTCATCTAGAACCTTATCCCCTACTCTTTGTGTAGGAGAATTTTCTAATATGAATTCAGGATATTTTTCTTCAAGCTTTTCTAATTGTTTATATAATGTATCATACTCGGTATCAGAAATTTGAGGATTATCTTCAACGTAATAATCATACGAGTACTTATTTAATAAAGAAACTAGTTTAGAAATTTCTTCTTCAATTTGTATCATAAATAATTATTCCTTTCTAGTAAGGTTAGCATATTCTATTAATAAAGTTTTAATACCAACTTCACTAAATTCTACTTTAACATTATCATCAGTAATATCAAGGACAGTACCTTCACCGAATTTTTTATGAACAACAGTGTCATTAACATCGTAATTTGTACTTACAGATGTCTTTGGTTTATCTGCTATTTTAATTTTCGGACTCAAGTTACTTATAAATTTATTAGCTTGTTCTATGTTAGAATCTGTCGACTCAAAAGTTCCGCCAAAAGCAGATTCGAAGTGCATAAGTTTATTCGGTACTTCATCTAAGAATCTAGAACGCTTGTTCATCTTAATAGATCCGAACTGCATTCGTCGATTAGCATAAGACATGAATAATTTTTCTTTAGCACGTGTAATAGCTACATACGCAAGACGACGTTCTTCTTCCATTTTGTTTTTCTCATCAGCGCTACTCTCGGCATCTCTAATAGAAGGGAAAAGATTTTCTTCTAATCCCATAATAAATACTACCTTGTATTCTAAACCTTTAGAAGCATGTATAGTAGATAATACAACAGAATCATCTTCATTTTCATCATCAGCATCAGAAGTAAGCGACATCTCAGAAATAAAATCAATAAGGCTATCATTCATACTAGAAAACTGTTTAGCTGAAGATACCAACTCAGATATATTTTCTATTCTACTTTCAGCATAAGCATCATTTGATTCTTTTAGCATATTTTCATAACCAGAATCTTTATAAATACCAATTATAAGCTCATCAATTGAGTATTTGTCAATCTCTGAGTATTTTTCAATAAGATTAGTTAATAAATGAATATTAGTTACTATTTTTTTTGAAACGCCTATATCTTCAATATTTTTTAGTGCCTCAAATAGAGTAATACCATATTGAGAAGCGTAGTTATCAATTTTATCCATTGAACTAGCACCAATTCCACGTTTTGGAACATTAATAATTCTTCTTAGACTGAATTCATCAGCTCTATTAACTATTACATTTAAATAAGCTAGTAAATCTCTAACTTCTTGACGTTGTAAGAACTTAAGGGAACCTATAAGTTTGTATGGAATTCCAAATGCTAAACATGAATTTTCCATCTGACGAGAAAGATAGTTAGCACGGTATAATATTGCAATGTCCTTATATGAAATACCTTCTGTTTTCAGTTCAGAAATTTTTCTAGCGATGTCATCTGTCTCGTCTTTATCATTTGATGCAGCATAGACAGAAATTTTGCCGCCACCTTTATTTTCTGACCATAAAGCTTTTTCTTTTCTATCTGTATTATTTTTAATAACAGCATTAGCAGCATCTAATATCGTCGAATTTGAACGATAGTTCTGATCCAAGAAGATTAATTCAATATTATCGTAGTCTTTTTCAAAATTTATAATATTATCACTACATGCTCCACGCCAACTATAGATGCTTTGATCATCATCACCAACTACACAGACATTTTTATGTATTTCTGATAACATTTTTATAAGTTTATATTGAATAATATTAGTATCTTGATATTCATCAACATGGATATATTCAAATTTATTTTGATAAATCGCAAGAACTTCTGGGTATTTTGTAAATAACGTTATTGTCTTAAGCATTAGATCATCAAAGTCAAGAACACTATTTTTCTTTAAATAGCTTTGATAATGTGCATATATTTCAGCAACATTTTTCATAAAACCAAAACGAGACTGTTCTCTAAGTTGTTTTACCGTAATCATATTATTTTTTGAATTAGATATTATTTTTAAAACATTTGCAGGCTGATAAGAATCTTCAGATAAATTTAAATTTTTTACTATATTTTTTATTATTGATTTTTGCTCACTTGTATCTAGAATTGTAAAATTTTTATTATATCCTAATAATTCAATGTGTTGTCGTAAAATTCTTACACACATAGAGTGAAAAGTGTTAATCCAAATGTATTTCGAAGTTTCTCCGACTAAAGCGTAGATTCTTTCTTTCATTTCTTTAGCAGCCTTATTTGTAAATGTAATGGCAAGGATATTACTTTCTAATATGTTTTTTTCTGCAATTAAATAAGCTATTCTGTTTGTTAATACACGCGTTTTTCCGCTACCAGCCCCCGCTATTACCATTACTGCACCTTCAGTTTTTAGTATAGCCTTTAACTGATTATCATTCATGTTTTGTACAAAATTCACTATTATTTCTCCTATTCTTTATCTACTAATATTTTATCATATTTTCAAAATAAAAGGGAGTGACTCAAAAATCGTAATTTCGGAGAAATCGATTTTGTCGAGTCACTCCCGCAAAGTTTATTAGATATCTAAAAAGTTTTTATAAACCGCATTAAGATATCATTAAACCACTGCGTCTATGAGTTCTCATATAAACTTATTTAAAATTTAGGACTTTTGTATCTGCCCTATATTTTTATTTAGTTTGTATGTAGATTACAAGAACATAGCTATTGCAGAAATAAACCCACTAGCTAATATGATAAATATCATTAACCATAATACAATTTTAAATATTTTTTTGTTCATATATTACTATTCTACCTCACCTAAAGTCTCTATCCCTAAATCAAATTCGTCAATATCATCATTTGACTCATCTTCATCTACTGAGCTATTCTTTTTCCCAGTTTTGTTCATAATTTCTTCCCTTACAAGTCCATAAATTTCATTGTAAAGTTCTTCATTTTCTTCAAAAATCTTCTTAACATTTTCACGACCTTGCCCTAGGCGTTCACCATTATACGAAAACCATGAACCTGATTTATTAATAATGTCTAAATCAACCGCAAAGTCAAGAGTTTCTCCGATTTTAGAAATTCCTTCACCGAACATAATATCAACTTCAGCAATTTTAAATGGTGGCGCAACTTTATTTTTAACAATTTTAATCTTAGTTCTATTACCAAGAATTTCACTATCTGTTCCTTTTATAGCTTCACCTTTACGTACATCAATACGAATAGTAGAATAGAATTTTAATGCACGTCCACCAGTCGTTACTTCAGGGCTTCCGAACATTACTCCAACCTTTTCACGAAGTTGGTTAATAAATAATGCGATAGTATTGGCTTTATTTATTTGACCAGTTAATTTACGTAAAGCTTGAGACATAAGTCTAGCTTGCAGTCCGATATGGTTTGCACCCATTACTCCATCGATTTCCGCTTTTGGAACTAATGCAGCAACTGAGTCGATAACAATAATATCTATTGCTCCAGATAAAATTAACTTTTCAGCAATATCAAGTGCCTGCTCTCCACTATCTGGTTGTGATAGGAAAAATTTACCAGGTGTAAAATCAACACCTAAGGCTTTAGCGTACTCAATATCAAGAGCATTTTCAGCATCTATAAATGCAGCTATTCCTCCTGTTTTTTGAACTTCTGCAATAGCGTGAAGTGCTATTGTTGTTTTACCTGAAGATTCAGGCCCATAAACTTCAACAATACGTCCTTTAGGATATCCACCAATACCTAATGCTGAGTCAATTGCAAGTGAGCCAGATGATACTGCTTCTACTTTAATTGGATTTTCAGAAGAAATATCCATAATAGCCCCTTTACCATATTCTTTTTCGATTATTTTTATGGCTTCGTTAATAGCGGCTTGACGTGCTTTTAAGTCGTCTTTTTCAATATGTGTAACTTGTTTGTCTTTAGATTTTTTTGCCATTGTTTTTCCTTTCTACTTAGTCTCCGATTACAGTAGTTAATGTACCGATTCCCTCAACAGTAATTTTGATTTCATCACCTGTTTGTAAATATTTTGGTGGATTTTGTGCTGATCCCACTCCTGCAGGTGTTCCAGTCGCAATAATATCTCCAGCTTCTAGTGGTACTATTTTACTAATTTCAGCTAATATATCATCAACTCTAAATAACATTTCAGAAGTCATAGCATTTTGTTTAATCTCACCATTTACTTTTGTAACAATATTCATTGATTCTGGTGAACTAACTTCATCTTTAGTAACAAGATATGGCCCAACTACTGCTGATTTTTCTAATGATTTCCCTAAGAAAAATTGTCCATGTTTATACTGAAGATCAGTAGCTGTAATATCGTTCATAATTGTATATCCGAAAATATAATCTAATACTAAAGGTTTAAGAATGTTTTTACCTGGTTTTGCTATTACTACTGCAAGCTCTCCTCCAAAGTCTAAGCTATCTGTAATATTTTTATGAGATGGAACTACTTCGTTATTACCAGCTAAAGCTGTTGTTGCTTTAGTAAAGATAAGAACATCTTTAGGAGTCTTTGCTAACTCATCGCCAAGTTCTCTAACGTGTGCTTCATAGTTATGCCCAACACAAAGAATATTTTTAGGTGTTCTTGTGATTGGAGAACGCCAAATTATTTTATCGAATGGTACTTTGTAATTGTCAGCGTTGCTGCTTTCCGCAACTAATTTTAATACTTTTCTTACTTTTTCAATAAAAGAAACACCATATACTTCAATTGCTTCTCTTAAAGTTTGTGGAATACTTTCACTATTATCGAAATCTTCTAGTACTTTAATTAAGTCCCATGCACTTTCTTCACGTTTTACTTTTACTCCATATAATTCTTTATCGTTATAACTGAATGATAAAAATTTCATAGTTGCCTCCTCGACTTTTATAATTTCTTTAAGTTATTATACCATACTTTTGGTAATATTTCTATAGAATAATTCAAAAAAATTAAGTTATCCGTATAATTTTGATTGCAAAATAAGGATAACTTAAGTTTTTAAAGTTTATTTTTTAAATTTTTTATTGCATCTTTAGGAATTCCAAGTTGTAAAAGCTTATCTTCAGATGCATTTTTTATCTCTTCTAAAGAATTGAATGATTTTAATAATAGTTGTTTTCTAACTTTTCCTATACCAGGTATATTATCTAAACTAGAAGTAAACATATTTTTAGTTTTTGTCGCTCTATGGTAAGTAATAGCGAATCTATGTACTTCATCTTGAATCTGTTTTAAAAACAAATATTCTGAAGATGTTTTAGGAAATTCGATAATTTCATAATCATCAGTAATAATATACTCAGTTATATGTTTATCATTTTTAGCTAAGCCAATTATTTTGATTTGAGTTAATCCTAGAGTATTGTGCACTACATCTATTGCTACATTAAGATGATTTTTGCCTCCATCCACAATAAGCAATTCTGTATTCGTCTTTTTATCTTTATAGTTTCTATATAGAACTTTTTTCATAGTTTGAACATCATTAATACCTATAGATTCGTCAATTTTAAATTTTCTATAATTATATGTATTCTTCTTACCATTTGTAAAATTAACTTTAACAGAAACAGCATCAATTCCCATAATATTTGAATTGTCGAAAGCATCGATACTATTAATTGAGCTAACACCTAACTTCTCTGCAATATTATTAAGTGTTACCTGTAACTTTCTTTCTTTAAGCTCTTCAATAGCCAAATTGTTATTTAAATAATGTGAAGCATTTTCTTTTACTGTATCTAAAATTTTCCTATGATTACCTCTTTTAGGAATTATAACTTTACAAGCGACGACATCAGAAAGTAAATCTTCATCAACTTGATCAATATATATTTCTTTTGGAAGTTTATTAATTGAATAATACTGCATTAAATAAGAGTATAAAATCTGCTCTGGACTATCATATAAATTAAAATATTCTACTTTGCGTTCTATTATGTTACCTAGTCTTGATAAAAATATTTGAATGCAAATATAATCATTATTAAATGTAAAACCTATATAATCTCTATCTATATTATTGCTATCTGAAACTACTTGATTTTGAACAGAAACCTCTATAGATCTTATAAAGCTATGAATCTGACCAGCCGCTTCAAACTCTAAGTTTTTAATATGATTTTGCATTTTATTTTTTAAATCAGTCAGTATTTCCTTAGTATTGCCAGTTAAAAATGATTTAATTTTTGAAATTTGTACTTTGTAATCTTCTGAAGTAATTTTTTTCGCACAAGGTCCTATACATTCACCGATTTGATAATACATACAAGGTCTTTTTTCTACTGGATTACATTTTCTTAAAGGGTATATTTTATCTAATATTTTCTTAACTTCTGCAGCAGATTTAATATCAACATAAGGTCCAAAATATATATTTTTATTATTCTTTTTATACTTTCTAGTCATGATTAATCTAGGATGTTCTTCCTTAGTAATCATTAAATAAGGATAGCTTTTATCATCTTTTAAGCGTATGTTAAAATATGGACGATATTTTTTTATTAAGTTGTTCTCTAGTAATAATGCTTCTTTTTCGGAATTAACAATTATATACTCTAAGTCTTCTATTTTTGAAACAAGAGTTTGTGTTTTTTTATTATGTGTTCCTGTAAAATAACTTTTTACTCTATTTTTTAGGTTTTTAGCCTTTCCAACATATATTATTTCACCAATATTATCTTTATATAAATAACAACCAGGATTTTCTGGTATTAAATCTAATTTTTTTTGTAATGTTAAATTCATATAAATCTCCATTAATTCACTTATTAATTTAATAAAAAGCACAGCTGAAATATAAAATCTCTACTGCGCTTTTGTACTCAACTACTAGCTATTACCTCTAGTTCTGTTACTACTAGAATTAGATCGAGAAGAGTTACTTCTACTACTATTACTACTATAAGAATAACTGCTATCACTAGTTCTTGAATCACTATCTGAGCTATCTCTTGATGAACTTCTTTCTCTACCTTTAGAAATAGTAATCTCTAAGCTTTCTTCACTTGGAATTATACTAGAGCCAGTTCTAATATTTTGTGAGATTATTGTACCACTATCTTTATCAGAATATTCTTCTCGATAAGAAACGTTCTTAAATCCATATGACGAAAGAATACTTTCAATATTAGAACTATCTTCGCCGACTAGATTAGGCATTGTAATTTTCTTTTTACCATTAGAAACTTGAATTACTAATTCCTTCTCTTTAGGAACTATCTCAGTTCCAGCTGTGATATTTTGTGATACTACTTTACCTGTATCATATCTATCACTCTCTACTTTCTCAACAGTTACATTTTTAAATCCTAATTTAGATGCATTTCTCTTAACAGTCTCTTCATCCATACCTATAAAGTTTGGCATATCTACTGTTTTCTTACCAGAAGAAACACGTAAATCTACTGTAGAACCTTTTTTAACCTTTTTACCAGCCTTAGGATCACTATCAATTACAGTTTTTTCTTTAACATCATCACTAGCTACCTCAGTAATATCTCCAACCTCTAAACCAGCTTTAACAATTGCTACCTTAGCTTCATCAAGAGTTTTATTACGAACATCAGGCGCTGAAACGCTATTAGCTCCAACTACATAATTATAAGTAAAGAATGTTCCTACAGCTATTGCAATAATTGCTAAAATAGCTAAAAATATATGCTTAGCTTTAGATGTTTCTTCTTTTTCATGCTTTTTATTTACATTATTATAACTATTGTTAGGTAAGTTTTTAGACTGATAACGTCTATTATTTTTTCTATTGTTTTGACTATTATCTTCCTCATATTTATAATAATCAACTTCTTCATTATAATTATTATAATCATAATGATTATCGTTAACAGGTGTATCAATATATTGTGTTTGATTATAATTGTTAACAGGTTCGGTATTTAATTTAAATCCAGTATATCTATTTTCATATAAACGCTCCGGATTTAAAACAGTGCTTAAATCATCAAATAATTCTTTTGAACTAATATATCTCTCATTTGGATTTTTCATAGTTGCTTGAAGAACAATATTTTTTACACTTTGAGGAACATTTTCTCTATATTTATCAATTTCAGGTAACTCCTCTTGTAGATGTTTCAATGCAATAGCTACCGCCGATTCACCTTTAAAAGGAATTTGACCAGTTATCATCTCAAAAATTAAAATCCCTAGTGAATAAATATCACTTTGAGCTGTAGCGACATTTCCACGAGCTTGTTCTGGAGACAAATAATATACAGTACCCAGCATTTGATTAGTTTGAGTTAGAGTTGTATCCCCATATGCTCTTGCAATACCAAAATCCGTAATTTTGCAAGTTAAATTTTCATTCATTAATATATTCTGAGGTTTTATATCTCTATGGATAATACCATTTTGATGTGCATGACTCAAACCTGCAGCTATTTGTTTAGCAATATGAACAATAGTTTCAATTGAAATACGTGGATTTTTAATCATATAGTCCTTTAAAGTCATACCTTCTACATATTCAAGTATTAAATAATAAAAATCTCCTTCATTCTCAACATCATATATAGAAACAATATTAGGATGTGAAAGGCTAGTCACCGCTTTTGCTTCTCTATTAAATCTTTTTACAGCCCCCTCATCATTCGCATCAATTTTGAAAGTTTTTATAGCAACTTTTCTATCTAAAATTGTATCATATCCTAACCAAACCGTAGCCATACCACCAGTTCCTAGATGATCCAAGATTTTATATCTATTACAAATAATATTATTTATCATGGTTTACACCCCCTAGATTATTTATTATAGCTACTGAAATATTGTCTACTCCACCGCGTTCTACACAAATATCAATTAAAATATCAACCGCTGTAGATAATTCATTATTGCGTACGATATTTTGAATTTCTTCATTTTCTATCATATTAGTTAAGCCATCTGAACAAATTAAAAAATAGTCATACTTGTTTAAATCATCAATAAATGTATGTAGTTCTATATTTGGTTTTGTTGCCAACGCCTGAGTTAATACATGTCTTTCAGGATGAGATTTTGCTTCCTCAACTGTAATAGCCCCAGCACTAATCAAAGCACCAACAAAAGAATCTTCAACTGTTACGACATCAATTTCATTATCCTTAGTTAAGCCATAAGCACTACTATCACCAATATTGTATACAACTACCTGATTATCAAAAGTTGCTACAGTCACAATAGTAGTTCCCATTTTTTTATTCTTATTTTGAGATTTTTCAAATAACTCAAGATTTAATTTTTCAATCTTATCACATAGCCAATTTTTCATATTATTAAAATTAGCAAACATTAAATCTTGCCATTCCTTCTCTAATGTAGAAACAATATAATTGCTAGAATACGCTGATTTACTATGGCTTCCTACACCATCACAAACAACGGCAAGTACTTCTCCTTGTTTGTTTTTACTAACACTTACTGCATCTTCATTTCTTTCTTTTCTACCCTTGTTACTATTATACGAATATACTAGTGGCATCTGGAATTCCTCCTTTTACCTCATCCTTACGTTCTTTAGCACGAAGTTGACCACAAGCTGCATCTATATCGTCACCTTGTGTTCTTCTTATCGTTACATTTACCTTATTTTTCTTAAGAACTTTTTCGAATGCGAAAATATCACTCTTACTTGTTCTAACATAATTACGTTCAGGTACATAGTTAATTGGAATCAAGTTAACGTGACAGTTAATATCTTTAATTATCTCAGATAACTTCTCTGCATGTTCTCTTTGATCATTCACCTGCCCCATTAAACCATATTCAAAAGTAATACGGCGATTCGTAGTTTTTTGATAATATTTAAGAGCTTCCATTAGTTTATCAATATTGTATGCTCTGTTAACAGGCATTATCTTACTACGTAATTCATTAGTTGGAGCATGTAAAGATACAGCAAAATTTATTTGAACTTTTTCATTAGCAAAATCATAAATTTTTGGTACTATTCCCGAAGTAGAAACTGTGATATGACGCGCACCAATATTGAAACTTTCATCACTATTTACAATTCTAATAAAATCCATCATTTCATCATAGTTTTCAAATGGTTCACCAATTCCCATTATTACGATACTAGAAATACGTTCACCTTTTTTATCTAATTCTTGTTGAACTTTTAAAACTTGAGAAACAATTTCACCTGCTTCTAAATTACGTTTTAAACCACCAAGTGTAGACGCACAGAATGTACAACCAATACGACAACCAACTTGTGTAGTTACACAAAGCGAATTACCATATTTATTTTTCATAAGTACACTTTCAATTGTATATTTATCCTGAAGTTCAAATAGAAACTTCATAGTACCATCAGCTGACTCTTGTTTAATAATTGTATTTAAAGTAGTGATTTCAAATTCCTCAGCTAATTTTTCTTGTAAAGACTTAGGAACATTTTTCATATCTAAAAAAGTGGTAACTCTTTTCTTATATAACCAATCGAAAATTTGCTTAGCTCTGAACTTCTTTTCACCTATACTAACAATATATTCTTCTAGTTGATCTAACCTCAAAGAATATATAGACATTTTATCAAAATCTTTTAACCATCTAGACTTTTTATAACCTTTAAAATCTGAAATTAACATTTTGCCTCCATTTTTCTAAGTTTTGCGATAAAAAAACCATCGCAACTATATTCATCAGGTAGTATTTCTAATACACCATTTTCACTAGTTTTAATAATACTATTTTTTAGAGAAATATTCTCTAATTTAAAGTCTTTATTTTCATTTAAAAACTTATTAATGTTTTCTATATTTTCTCTCTTATCAATAGTGCAAGTAGAATACATCAGTATCCCATTATTCTTCACATATTTTTTGCTATTATCTAATATTTGATATTGTAGTTTTGAAATTTCTTCTACATAAGAATTTGTGATTTTATATTTAATTTCTGGTTTATTTTTTATAACCCCTATACCTGAACAAGGAACATCGCAAATTACTATATCAAATTTATCATTAAATGAAGAATTATTTATAGTTGCATCTTGTTCTTTTATTTCAATATTCGAAATACCAAGTTTTGCAGTATTATCTTCAATCAATTTTAACTTATGTATATATTTATCACATGAAACTAAACTAGAATTAAAATACTTGCTTGCAATATGTAAACTTTTCCCACCAGGTGCTGCACATGTGTCTAATATTTTATACTCTTTATCAACAGGTAATCCTATTGACGATGCAACTAAAGCACTAGCCTCATCTTGAATAATGTAGTAACCATTAGCAAATAAAGAATTATCAATATTTAATTTATTTAAAATAAGGCTATCCTCACAAATTTCACTTTCACTAACAGCACTACCCATTTTGTCTATTAAGTCTGATTTCGTTGTTTTAAGTGGATTATATCTAATGCTATTCTTACTTTTTTGATTAAATGAAACTACAATGCTTTGTGCTTTGTCTTTGCCATATTGTTTGTTTAGAATATCAAATAATTCTTTAGGACAACTATTTTCCACACAAAATTGTTCAGTCTCATTTTTATATTTTAATTCTAAGTTTTTAGCATTTCTTTCAATATTTCTTAATATACCATTAACAAATTTACCCGTAATATTACCAGCAATTTTTTTACTTAATTTTACAGCTTCATCGATAATAGCAAAATTTGGAGTCTTATCCATATAAAGAAGTTGATAAATACTCATTAATAAAATAATTTTAACCTTTGGTTTAACTCTTCCTTTAGAATAAGATTTAAGTATATGCTCTAAATACAATTTATTCTTAATAGTACCATATACTACTTCGCTTATAAATCTTTTATCTTGTTCCTCAACTTTGTATTGATTAAAATATTTATTTAAAGTAATATTGCTATATCCATCTTCTTGAATAATCGTAAATAATACTTCGTATGCAAGACTTCTAGCATTAATGCTACTCATTTTTTTCACCTAAAATTGTTCCCACATAGTCTTTCTTGTTTGATAGGAAATTAACTACAGGCATACGTTTTTTCCCAGACACTTGAAGTTCATTAACCTTTAATACAGTTTTATTTCCACATAAAATATAAATACTTTTCTTATCTTGGCTAATAATAGTTCCTACTTTATCAAAATTTGATTCAATATCTAATTTAACAACTTCACTAGACCAAATCTTAAGTACATTTCCATCTAAAAATGTAAATGCCCCTGGCGTAGGATCTAATGCACGAACTTTATTAAATACATCTCGAGCTGGAGTATTCCAATCAATCTTCTCATCTTCTCTTAAAATATTGCTAGCAAATGTAGCTTCTTCCTCATTTTGTTTCTGCGGGTTAATGTCTCCGCTGAAAATTCTTGGTAGTGTTTCATTTAATAGGTCACGTCCTGCAATTGACAGCTTATCATGTAAAGATTCATAATTATCACTGTCAAGAATATCAACCTCTACTTTAGAAATCATATCACCAGCATCAAGTTTTTTAACCATATACATGATAGTAATACCTGTTTTTTTATGATCTTCAAGAATAGAATATTGAATAGGGGCTCCTCCACGTAATTTAGGTAGTAAAGAACCGTGAACGTTTATACATTTATGTTGAGGAATTTCTAAGATTCTTTCAGGAACTAATTGTCCATAAGCAGCCGTAATAATAATATCCGGATTTAAATCTATTAACGTAGTATAAGTCTCCTCATCAGTTGATATTTTTTCAGGCTGTAGCACTTTTATATTATTTTCTAAAGCTACTACTTTGACAGGTGGAGGTGTTAAGACTTTTTTTCTTCCTACTTTTTTATCTGGTTGAGTTATTACTAAATCAACTCCATAGTTTTCTATTAACATTTCTAATACTGGAACAGCAAATTTTGGCGTTCCCATAAATACTATTTTTTTATTGTTCATTTATTTCTCCTAATAAAGAATTTAATCATAATAATTATAACATATTTTCTGATATTGTTCTATTATTCGTTGGTGTATAACGATCTAATTAATAACTATTATTATTATTTTCTAAATTTAATAGGAATTTTTTCACTTCAATACCTGCTGCATATCCTGTTAAACTTCCATTTGCTCCTATTACTCTATGGCAAGGAATAAATATTAATATAGGATTATGTCCGACCGTCCCTCCAACCGCTTGAGAGGACATAGTTTTAAGACATCTATCTTTAGCAATCTTTTCAGAAATAAATTTATATGTTACTAATTCTCCATGTGGTATTTCCATGATTATACTCCAAACATCTTTTCGAAATTGAGTTCCTTGAAACTTTATAGGAATATCTTCTAAATTAGTTTCTTCACCATTAAAGTACTTATCTAACCAAGCCTTACACTTATTTAAAATTTCAAGTGAATCATTGAAGATATAATTCGATAAATCTTTAGGAAAATATTTTTGTCCTTCTAAATAACATCCACATAGATTGATACCATCAGAAATAATATATAACAAACCGATTTTACTCTTATATGTGCAATAATACATTTAAAACTCCTTTAATAATAATCTAAACATTCATATTATAACAAAAAATAAGGATGACTCAAAAAATACTGATTTTGTTGAGCCATCCCCGTAAAGTTTATTAGATATCAATAAACCATTACGACTATTAGTTCTTTAATAGATGGAATTGTTGGTTTGTCCCTAAACAAGTCCTAATCTTCTTCTCTATAAATTTTGAATAATAAAAACACTACCCCTACACAAATAAAGCAATCAGCTAAATTAAATATAGGAAAATCATAGCCGAATATTCTAAAATCTAAGAAATCTACAACTTCATGTCGTGTCAATCTATCAATAAAATTGCCAATAGATCCACCGTATATTAATGCAAATGTTAATTTATCAAAACTATTTAAAGTTTCTTTTTGTTTAAATAAATAATAAGATAACACTGCAATAAAAAGAACTGTAATAATTAAGAAAAAGATTCTACTATCTTGTAAAATTCCCCAAGCAGCACCTCTATTTCTATGTGAAGAGATACTAAAGAAGTTTGTGATAATTTCCTTACTCTCTCCTAAAGTGAAGTGCCTAACTATGAAATTTTTACTTAACTGATCTAATAATATCAAAAAACCTGTAGCTATAAATATTAATAACATACTGCTCTCCTTTAATTTTTTAATAATAATTTTTCTAACTCAGGATCAATCGTTCTCTCACCTCTCGCAGGAAGTTTGTAACGCCCAAGATGTATTAATTGATGGTGAATTTTCCCCCAACTTTCCATGGGAAAGATTGACATCAGTGATTTTTCAACTTGAAGCGGGCTATCATTTTTTTCTGCAAGACCAAACATCTTAGCCACACGTTCAACATGTGTATCAACCGCGATAGCTGGAATATTAAAACCTACAGCAAGTACAACATTAGCAGTTTTTCTACCAACGCCAGGTAATTTTTCTAATTCTTCCCTAGTTTTTGGAATTTCATAATCATAAACATCACGTAACATGTTAGCCATTCCGATAATATTTTTGGATTTAGCTTTGTATAATCCTAGTGTCTTAATATATTTTTCAATGTCTTCAACCTTCGCATCTGCGTAGTCATCAATTGTTTTATAATTTTCGAATAGTCCTACTGTAGCCCTATTTACATACTCATCTTTACATTGGGCAGATAATAAAACCGCGATAACCAACTCTAAATTATTTGAAAAATCTAATTCACATTCAACATCAGGAAATACTTTATCAAGATAATCCATTATTTTCTTTGCTTTAATTTTCTTTTGTCTATTTGTTAAACCAGTCATATCCTAAACTACTACCACTTTCTGACTCTACTTCCTTATTAACCTTATTATTTAAAATTCCATTTACATAACTAATATTTTTAGATAAGGTTAATGCTTCATCAATTTCTTTTTTTGTATATTGTTTTTCGAACCATGATGAGACGATATCTAACTCTTTTGAAGTTAGTATTTTTCCAGTAATACGCTCAACAAGCTTTAATAATTCTCTTAAAGTATAATAGTTCTCTTTATCACTAAACACATAAAATTTTACTTTACTATTAGATGACAGAGCTATACATCTTTTATTAATCAAAACATCTAACATTGTAAAAATCTCTTTTTCAGACATTCTAAGATGTTCTTTTACTAATTCTATTGAAAAAGGTATTTCCCCTTGATTTGTCAAATAACTTATCTGAAGAAGAAACATGGCTTCCTCTCCAGATAAGTTATGATTAGTATAATTCAATAAGAAATCAGCATCAATTAAAATACCTTTTATATTGATATTGATCATTTTGAAACTCCTAAGGTGTAAGCCTGTTTAAAAGACGAGGGAATGGTGCAGTTTCACGAACATGACCATTGCCAGTAATCCAAGCCACAGTTCTTTCTAGACCAAGACCAAATCCTGCATGTTCAACAGAACCATATTTACGTAAATCTAAATACCAACCATAGGCATCAAGATTTAAATCATGTTTTTTAATGTTTTCTAACAATGTATCGTAATCATCAATACGTTGAGAACCGCCAATAATTTCTCCGTATCCTTCTGGAGCTATTAAATCAGCGCATAATACAACATCAGGTTCATTTGGATCTTCAATCATGTAAAATGGTTTAATATCCAATGGCCAATGTGTAATAAATACAGGTTTATTATAGCTGTTAGCGATGAAAGTTTCATGAGGTGAACCGAAATCATCACCATATTCAATATCATCAAAACCATTTTCTTTTAATAATTTAATAGCATCTTTATATTTAATACGTGGAAACTCTCCTCTTGCATTATTTAGAGCTTCTACATCACGTCCTAGAACTTTTAGTTGTTCTTGACATTTTTCTAGCACATCAGTTAATAAATGATTTACAAATGCTTCTTGTAAAGCTAAACTTTCATCATGATTACAGAATGCCATCTCAGCTTCAATCATCCAGAACTCGATTAAGTGACGGCGAGTCTTAGATTTTTCTGCTCTGAACGTAGGACCAAATGAAAATACTTTTCCAAAAGCCATCGCAGTTGCTTCTAAGTATAATTGACCAGATTGAGAAAGATATGCTTCTTCATCGAAATATTTAGTATTAAATAATTCTGTAGTTCCTTCTGGAGCTGATGATGTTAAAATTGGTGGATCTGTTTTTAAGAAACCTTCTTTTTCAAAGAAATCATAAGTTGATTTAATAATTTGATTTCTAATTGTTAAAATAGCATGTTGCTTCTTAGAGCGAATCCATATATGACGATTGTCTGCTAAAAATTCTACTCCATGTTCTTTTGGAGTTATTGGATAATCGATTGCTTCAGAAATCACTTCGAAATCTTCAATTTCTAATTCAATTCCTGATAATTCTCTATCATTTTCTTTAATTAAACCTGTTACTTTTAATGAAGTTTCTTGTGGTAAATGGCGTAATTGTTGATACTTATCCTCACCTAATGCTTCTTTTAAAGCTATTGCTTGGATAAAGCCAGCTCCATATCTTAATTGGAAAAATGCAATTTTACCACTACTTCTCTTGTTAGCAATCCATGCACCAAGAGTTACTTTTTGACCTAGTTGTTCTTTTAAATTGTTAATGTTCAACTTTAAGTCCCTCCTAATTTTTATAATTATTATATTCGATATTTATTATGTTCGTAGTTATATAAAAACTATTTATATTATATCATATTTTTAGTAATTTTTTAATTAACTATACTTATTTTTAAAGTTAATGTTCTAAATCACGAAATACAACAATGCTATCAAAAATATCTCTTAAATAATACCTATATTCAAGTATATCTTTTGTTGCGTAACATCTGCATGATAGTTTATTATTTTTAATAACTTCACTATATAATTCTTTAAAATTATCTTTTATCGAAAAATTAAAATATTTAATATAACTTTTTTTCTCTCGTTTTGTAAAGTATATGTCTTTATATTTATTACTATCAAAAATAAATAATACTGTACCAAGAGTCTTTGTATTTAATAATTCTTCATCACCATTACAATATATAAATTTAATCTTAGAATTTAAATTTATATATTTGTGATTTTTAGAGTGAATCACATTAATTAAACCTTTTACCTTTTTATCATCGACAACTGTTAATTTTAAACTATTTTCTTGATCTAAAACTACAAACTTATAAGTATTTTTAGAATTAGTTAAGACACTACGTAGTTTTTTTATGAATTTATATGATACCGGTAATTCTTTATGATAAATTTTAATATCATTTAAAATAGCATCAACATCTTGAATAATGAAAGATAAACTATCATTGTATAAAAACAGACTTTCCGAAATATACATTTCATGTAAAAATTTCACCAATCCGTCTATATTATTTCTTAACATTTTTATGTTTTTATCTTTTAAATTTTTCGAAACAGCAACATTTAATTCAACTATGACATTTTTATAAAAATAGTCTTTTGTATTTTTAGAATCTAATTCACGCCCTAAAATTCTCTTATTCTCAAAGATAAAAGTATAATTTTTAAAATTTTTGTTCTCTATTAGATACTCTATGGAATCATAATTTGTAACAATATTTTCTGAGTGCAATGCGGCTTTATTTTTCTCATCAAAATAATACGATTTTGAACTTATTGAAACGGCATTTTTTATACTTTCAATGTATTGTTTTTCTAAATACAATAGATTTAATTCACAAAAATCTCCAGCTTGTGTTTCTAATACCCATACATATAATTTAATTAATAATTTATCTAAATTAAGATCTTCCTTTTTTGGAAACAGAGTAAATATGTTTAACGGTACGTAATTACTTTTTTTCTTTAAAATTGTATAATTAACAACTTTAAATTTTCGTATATACTCTTTCTCATCGATAGAAGAAAACATTATGTACTTTTTAGGATAATTTTCCATACTTATAGTGTAAGATACTTTTTTAAAGGCAACATCTTGAAATATTAAATAATTGTTAGTAATAGACATATTATCTTTGAAGTTATTTTTACAAAATTTTGCAAATCTATATGTACTAAAATTGATTTTTTCAAGAAGTTCTTCTATTTTTTTATAGTTATAGTTGTTCAAATTAGCTATTTTGTATGCAATTGCTTCTAATAATTTAACTGTTACTTTTACATCAATAGCTGCATTGTGAAATCCTTCTCCGGAATAAAGGCTAAGAGAATTTGATAAATCTGATAATTTATAACTTACTTGCGATGGCATAAATAATCTAGCTAGCTCGACAGTATCTAAAGACATCTTTGCTTTGTACATAATTCCAACATCGTGAAATCTCTTTTTTAGAATTATATAATCTGAAGCTAGTCCATGACAAACTAGTATATCATCTTTAATAAAATCATATAATTTGACAGCTACATCTTCAAAGTACGGTTTATCCATAAGCATTTCATTACTTATTCCTGTAAGTTCCGTAACAAATGAAGATACTTCTTTTTTCGGTTGTATATAATAATTAATTGACTCTAGTTCTTTAAAAGTATCGTCAAGTTTTGTTGCTGAAAATTGAATAATCTCTTTGTCTTCAGTTAATTCAATATCAACGATACAAAATAATCTATTCATAAATTCTCTCACCTCACTTTCTAGTTATTTATATATTATCTCTCGTTTTTTCTAAAAAATCTAGTATGTTATCCCTATTATTAACTAAACCATTAACTAAGATTTCATATTCGAGCAAAGTAACCAGCTCTCTAATCCACGGTCCAGGTTTTCTATTAATAAATGCTATAATTTCTTCAGACGTAATATTAATATCATTTAACGAAGTAATTGCTAATTTAACTTTATTGATTTCAGCTATATCTCTAAATTTAAAATAACTACAAATAAACCTAACATTGTCAATATCATACTTATATAAAATAACTTCTAATGGTTTTTTATTTATAAAATCATTTCTAATTTTTTCATATTCTTTAACTAATTTTAGTTCCTTATTAGATAACTTTAATTTCTTTAGTTCGTCAGTAGAAATTTTGTTTAGAGTAGATAGAATATACAAACTTTGACAAAAAGTGTATTTAGAAAAATCTTCAATCACTTTTATGTCTTTTATGAATGGTATATAACTATTAAGCGTGCTATCTATCATTAATTGCATACTATTAATGTTGCCTTTACCCTCTAATAATTTTCTAAATTCATTAACAATTCTCTCAATAGATACATACTCAATTAGTTTAGCATTGTTTTTTATTGCCATTATAGTATTACTATCAATATCAAATCCTAATTTTGAAGAAAAACGAAAAGCCCTTAACATTCTTAAAGCATCCTCAAAGAATCTTTCATTTGGATCATTAACAGTTTTAATAATTTTATTGTTTAAATCAACTTCACCATTATGAAAATCAAATAGTTTCCCCCTTGAATCTAGTGCCATAGCATTTATCGTGAAATCACGTCTATCTAAGTCCTCTTTTAGATTACTAACAAATTCAACCTTATCTGGAGCTCTATGATTAACATATTCGTCTTCTTTTCTAAATGTTGTGACTTCGTAGCTTTCACAATTTACTAATATTGTAACTGTTCCATGCTGAATTCCAGTATCAATACTTTTACGAAATATATTTTTTACTTGTTCAGGTAAGGCATTCGTTGTAATATCAATGTCGGAAAAATCTTTGTCTAAAAGAAAATCTCTTACACAACCACCGACAAAATAAGCTTCAAATCCATTTTTATTAAAAGTCTTAAGAATATTTATAGCATCTTTAAATTTATAATTAAAGTTTTCTAAATTCATATTGTCCTTTCAAATAGAAAAGGACTGGTACAATACCCAGCCCTTTAAAGTTTTTTGATATTATTTAGATAAGTTATAAGTATCTCTAGCAATCATAACCTCTTCGTCAGTTGGGATTACAAATGCTTTAACTTTAGATTCAGCTGTTGAAATTTCAGCCACTTTTCCACGAACATTATTTTTCTCTTTATCGATTTGAACGCCTAAGAAAGTTAATCCTTCTAATACTTCTTCACGTACCCATGTAGCATTTTCACCTACACCAGCAGTAAATACGATAGCATCAACTCCATTCATAGCTGCAGCATACGCACCAACGTATTGTTTAATTCTGTTGATATAAACATCAATAGCTTCAGCAGCATGTGGGTTTGTATCTCTAGCGTCTTCAACATCACGTAAGTCAGAAGAAAGTGCAGATACACCTTTTAATCCTGATTCAAAGTTGAAAATACGAACGATTTCTTCAAGATTTAGTCCAGTTTTTTGAGCAATATAAGGAATTGTAGCTGGATCGATATCTCCAGTTCTAGTTCCCATTACTAATCCTGATAATGGTGTGAATCCCATTGATGTATCAAAAGATTTACCATTTTTAATAGCACAAATTGAAGCACCGTTACCAATGTGGCATGAAATAGTTTTTAATTCTTTTGGATCTTTACCAAGAATTTCTGCAACTTTTTCACCAATATATCTGTGGCTTGTTCCGTGAGCACCGTATTTACGAACTCCGTGTTTTTCGTAGAATTCTCTTGGCACAGCGTACATGTAAGTTGATTTTGGCATACTTTGGTGGAATGCTGTATCAAATGTTAATACGTTAGGTACTCCTGGTAATTCTTTTTGGAATGAACGAACACCTTTAATGTTTGCTGGGTTGTGTAAAGGCGCTAAGTCTTCAATAGAATCAACTTTCGCTAATTCTTCATCAGTAACTAAAACAGATGCATCGTAGAATTCACCACCATGAACTACACGGTGTCCAACTCCTTCAATTTCTTTTACATCTTTTACAATTCCTAATTTAGTTAATTTTTCAAGTAACATTTCAATAGCGATATCATGGTTAGGAATATCTAATGTTTCTTTATTTTTTTCTCCGTTGAACTCGATAGTAAATACACTGTTATCAATACCGATTCTTTCAACTAATCCTTTTGTAATAACTTTTTCTTCAGGCATTTCAAATAATTGAAATTTTAAAGATGAACTTCCTGAGTTAATAGCTAAAATCTTTGTCATAAGTATAAATCTCCTCTTACTCTATTTGCATTATATTTACTATTATCTCATTAATTATAATTAATTACAAGTGTTATTTAAAATTTTTTATAAAATAATTTATAAAAAAACTGATAACAAGAATACGTTATCTATATCTCAGTTATCAGTTTTATATGTTTGTATATTTTTTTTATGAATATAAAAATATTTTAGTTAGTATATTTTTTACGATGTGAAAGTGCCGCTTACAACATACCAACTTCCTCGCTCATTGTGTTCTAATTGGCCACGACCGTTAACTCTATATTTACCAACAACATCACCGTTACGTTTCAGATTAACATAAGCTAAATGATCGCTACCTAACCAAACATCATAAGAAAAGTCATAAGTTGATGAATTTCTCGAATAATTTTTAATATACATCGCTCTCGCCCAATCACCGACTTGTACATCTGATAATTCCTTAGTATCAATCGAGCTATCTTCTCTAAAAACTTTTGTTCCTGATGAGGAGTTACTATCTCTAAAACTATCTTTAGATTTTTCATTTAGACCTCTTACGGTATATGAGCGTTTAAACTCACCTTTTAATTCAAGTTTCTTCGCTTCAGCAGATGTTTTACTCAAACTAATAGTTACCTCAACTTTTTCACCATTTCTTAAATTATTAGTTTTACTAAATGTAATCGATGGTTCTTGAAGAAATTGTGTTACAGATGAATCATCTGATTTTACTGTTGGAATTTTTTTTATATCAGCTGCCGCTGTTCCATCACCATCTGAACCATAAGGTTTAAATTCAATTTCATATTGACTTAAATCCACTATCGCTTTGCTATTAAAATAATACTTTGTATAACCGAAGTAACCAGATATCGCTAATAGCCCTATTATAAAGAAACTAATAAGAAATAATAATCCTGTTTTTTTCCTAGGTTCTTTATACTCTGCATATTCAAATTCTTGATTATTATAATTTTGATTATAATATTCTTGACCATTTTGTTGGTATTGACCATTATCATAATAATTATTATTTTGATATGTATTATTCATATTTTGATTAGGATATTCATTATAATTCCAATTATTATTTTCATAATTCCCATTAGGATAGTTATTATAATTTTGGTTATTATTACCATAATTCATTTCATTGTAATTTTGATTTTGATAATCATCGTAATTATATCCATTACTTTGATTATTATTTTTTCCCATATTATTTCCTACTACTTCCTTAATTAATTGTAAATATTATTAATGTATTAAACTTATTAATAATATTATCACAGATAACAGGTATTTACTATAAAAAATAATCTATTTGATCATAAAAATTATATCTAATCTACGTTAATTATGTATAATAGATTGCTAACTCAATTCTTCTTTTACTACATTAAGAGCCCTCTCTATTACTACATGCATATCGTAATATTTATAGTCTGCAAGACGACCACAAAAGATTACGTCTTTACCTTTTGCTTCTTCTAAATATTTTTGATAAATTCCATTATTTTTAGCGTCATTTATTGGATAGTATGGTTCATCGCCACGTTTCCAATCTACTGAGTATTCACGTGTAATAACCGTTTTTTCTTGAGTACCCTTTTCAAAATGTTTGTGCTCTATAATACGAGTAAAAGGTACTTCAAGTTCTGTATAGTTTACTACTGCATTACCTTGGTAATTCTCTTCATTTAGTACTTCATGTTCAAAGCGAAGACTCCTATATTCTAATTCTCCATATTTATAATCAAAATACTGATCAATCATTCCCGTAAATACTACTTTTTTTGCACATTTTTCTAATTCTTTACGATTTTTGAAAAAGTCCACATTTAATTCTACTTCGATTCCTTTAAGCATATTTTCGATAATAACATTGTATCCACCGATTGGAATACCTTGATATCTATCGTTAAAGTAATTGTTATCAAATGTGAAGCGTACAGGAAGACGTTTGATAATAAATGGTGGTAGTTCCGTAGCACTTCGTCCCCATTGTTTTTCTGTATAACCTTTAATTAATGTTTCGTATACGTCAGTACCAATAAGCTTAATCGCTTGTTCTTCTAAGTTTTTAGGCTCACTATCTTGCAGATGGGCTGTTTGTTCAGCGATTTTTGCTTTTACCTCAGCAGGAGTCTTAGTTCCCCATAATCCGTAGAAAGTGTTCATGTTGAAAGGTAGATTGTATAATTTACCTCTATAGTTTGCTACTGGTGAGTTAATATAATTGTTAAACTCAGCGAATTGATTCACATAATCCCATATTTCTTTGTTAGAAGTATGGAAAATATGAGCACCATATTTGTGAACATTGATTCCCTCAACATTTTCACAATAGATATTCCCACCAATATGGTCGCGTTTATCTATTACTTTTACTTTTTTTCCTTGTTTGGTTGCTTCATGTGCAAAGATCGCACCTGACAATCCAGCTCCAACTATTAAATAATCGTACATTGCTTCCTCCTTTTATATTTCATATCTAACAAGAATTTTTCACCATTTTATTCTTAAAAAATGTACATATATTATAGAAAAGTTTGGTAGATAAGATATAAATTTTTACTTTTTTCTAGATAATTTTATTCATTAACAATTTTTCTTGATTCTCCTCAAATAATTCAAGAGCCTTTGATAAACCATACTTACTTTTAATTTGTTCAAATGCTTCTCTCATATAAGTTCTTCTTATTTTCATACTATGCATGTCACTAGCGATAAAATGAACTAGATTTTTGTCCAAATACTTTTTAGCTCTTTTTTTAAAATGTTTGTGTTTATCTCCGATTAGTTTAGTTTTCAATACACTCTCAGCATTTACTTGAATGTACACTCCCATATTAATTAATTTTTGGATACCATCTTCATCAACATTTATATACCTTTCAACATGAGCAATTACAGGTGTTATACCAAGAAATAAAATCTTACTGAGAGCCCTATTAATCTCTTTATATCTCATCTCATAAGGAAATTCAACAAGAATATAATCGGTACCTGCCAATGTAGGATGTATTTTATTTTCGATATTTTCAATTTCGTCATCTTTATAAAAGATTTCACTTCCTAAATATATCTTCAAATCATCAGCAACCTCTTTAGCAATTTCCTCTACTCTTTTAAAATTTTCAATAATTATTCCTAAATCAGTTTCAAACATCCCCTGTCTTCTGTGTGGTGTCGCAATAATTCCTTTTACCCCCTGGTTATAACTTTCTTCTAATAAATCCCTTGTATCATTTTCATTTTTAGCTCCATCATCAACTCCAAAAATTATGTGAGAATGAATATCTATCATCTTTTTCTTCTCCTCCAATTACTTTCCTTCAATTACATCTCTAATGTTTTCCTTAACTTCATTTAAACTTTGTTCATTAATTTCTGTCATGTATAGATTTGCTCCCGGCATAGCGTATGAAGGTAATCCCATACTTCCCTTACCTGTAAGAGCTTGAGAAGCAACACTAAATTCTTTACCAGAATTAAGCTGTTCATTCGCTAATTTATTTGCTGTCTCTATAGGCATATTTGTTTGAACAGATTTACTAATCTTATTTATAATGGTCTTATAATTAGTCAAGCCTTCTTTAGTAGTAAGCTTTTTAATGATTGCAGCTATAACTTTTTCTTGGTTCTTACCACGATCATTATCTCCATCGGCTAAACTATATCTTTCACGAACAAAGGTAAGCGCCTTATCGGCATCCAAATGAACAAGTCCTGAATTAAAATTATACTTACCAGCAGAAAAGGCTTGATCATTATAAACATCAACTCCCCCCACTGTATCTATCAATTCTAAAAATGATGTAAAATTAAGCCTTGCATAATAATCTAACTTTATATCATATAAATTTTCTAATGTATGAATTGATGAGTCAACACCATAAAGACCAGCATGAGTTAGTTTATCAAATTCATTATTACCACCATCAGCAATTTTTACATATGAATCACGTGGAGTTGTAGTCAATAAAACTTTACCAGTTTCTTTATTTATTGTTAATATTATATTAACATCAGAACGACTTACACTAGATATAGGTCCATATGTATCAATTCCACTCACGTAAATATTAAAAACTTTATCAGCATTTCTATTTCCTTTTGAATTTATTGATTTCCTAATTTTGAATTCATATATTTTTTTTGTTTTTTCTTTAAAATCTGAATGTTGTTTAATAATATAATCTTCAAAAGAACTATTAAGAATCATCGCTCTTGTAGAACCAGATAACAACGCTTCATACGCTGTAATATAATTTCTAGTTTCTTTTAAGTCAACTGTTAGCTTTTTCTTTTCTCGAATTTCTTTCATCAGTTTATTAATATTTTCACCATCACTAGAAACTGGTGCAGCCACAGACTCTCCTTGTAAATCAGATAATTTACTTGCTTTATCATCTTTCAATACAATTATACTCAAAGTATACTCATTAAATTCTGCATTATTATTTAAATTTTCAAATAATCCAACAGCTGTTTTAAACTGAACATACGAGAAGATCAAAATAATATTCATTATTATTAACATTACAGTATTAAACACTTTGGCTTTTTTCTTAATTATTAGAAACACCGAAACTATAATCGAAATCATAATGACAATTATAATTCCAAAATTAATTCCTCTGAAATTTAAAAAGTCATATTTAAACATTGTCCATCCAACTAATACCCCTAAAACTACTAAAAGAGTAGTTAATATAGAGTTTACAACATCGAAATTACTTATGGTTTTTTTTCTTTTTTTATATCTTTTTTTCATCATTTTCCTCACTATTAATAATTTGTATCTTAATTTAATTATACAACAATTCCTTTAATATTTAAACATAACTAAATTCTTATATTTCGAATTTGGGTTAGTTTCAAGACCATAACATTAGCAGCTTTATAATTTAAAAAAAGCTATACCACATTAGAATAGCATAGCTTAAATAATATATTCCATATAAACAGTTGTACACTAGAATATTATTACTGTTCAAATAGCTTCTCTAGCTGTCTAGTAGCAGACTTAATCTCATAACCGCTTTCACTGATTTTCTTATATATATTCTCTCTGTCTAATATACGCCCCTCTCTAACAGAAAGAATCTTAGCTGCCCAAAGCTTCCATTCATCTTTTAATGACAAACTATTATCATAATTTTCTAAGATTTTAGCATCCGGTAAGTGACTTGCTGTTACAACTGGTAATCCATTCGCCTGTGCTTCTACTAATACGATTGGTAATCCTTCAAAGTTAGATGGAAAGAAAAATACGTCTAATAAATTTAGCATTTCTCCAACGTTGCTTTTTAAACCAGTAAAAATCACCTTATCTTCAACACCATATTCTTTAGCAAAATTTTCCAAGAATGTCGTATTCCCTTTTCCAATAAAAACTAAGCGAGAATTAGGTTCTTTCTTCACTAATTCAGAAAATACTTTAACACAAAAACTTTGGTTTTTCTGTTTTTCATACAAACGAGAAACTTGTCCAACTACAAGGCAATCTTCTGGAATATTATATTCTTTTCTCAGTTTCTCACGTACATTTTCGTTATATAAAAATTGTTCTACCTCTATCGCATTATTAATAACTAATGCTTTTTTTCTTTCCTTGCCGTGATAAAAATGATTTGCAGCTTCTACTCCGCATGCCCAAAAATCTGTTGCAAATTTTCCAACAAATAGACGATTTATCGGATGTATAAATCGATAAAACTTGTCAGCGGTTGCACAGTGTCCGTGTACAATTCTTTTTTTGATACCATATTTTTTAGCAAGTTTTAAAAATTCAAGATGTGTTAATCCATTCTGATTTGACCATAGTATATCATATCGATGAGCATTTTTTCTAAAGAATTTATCCCATTCCTTCAACGCCTGTTTGATATTTGGCCTTAATTTAGGAATTCTATGAAACACTATAGGATTTTTACATAATTTCTTAAAATGATCACTAAAATCAACATCTTCTGGACCTTGAAGTAAAAATTCAAATTCAAATTCATCAGTGTTTATATTATTGTAAAAATCTACAACAATCTTTTCTAATCCACCAATATCGGGAATTAACCCACATACCAAGACTCTTCTCATTTATTTTCTCCTTAATCTATTTAAAAATATTATCCTTCTAATCATATATAAAAATAATTTACTAACCTCGTGATTCCTATATATATACATATAAATACTAAAAATACCTAGATATAGAAATATTTTCATTATTACACTAGTAATAAAAACTAATTTTGAAAAAACAAAAATATCTAATAGGACAGCACATATAACACTAGAGGCAAATATTGTGAAATGCTTAAACATCGTCATAAAATAATTCTTTGAAGACGATTTTATTCCATATTTAAATGCACTATATGGTTCATACCATGTACAAGTTAGTAACGTTGAACCTATAGTTCCTAGTAAAATTCCGGCTACGCCCAAATTTAAAACTACTAAAAAATAAAGTGAAAGAACTATATTAATTAAAATTTCTGCAATAACTTTTTTATTTTGCTCGTAACTTAATCCATATACCGAAATTAATGTCAAATTCGGTTGTCTATAAGAAGTAAGGAAAAAATTAATAACAATTACTATCTCGATCCATCTACTAAAAGAAAAATCCTCTCCTAACCAAATTGTCATAAATGGGTGTACGAAAAATAAATATCCCATACTCGCAAAATATATCAAACTAAAAGCAATAAACTGGTATTTTTTTAAAAAATTAGATTTAGCTTCTGTTGTTGTGTCATCAGAGTGGATTAAATTTCCGACTGAAGACGTTATCGAACCCATAACAGTATTAATTAGCATTGATACAAATCCTAAAACATAAGTGTAATTCCCATAGATACCTATTGCGGATAAACTGATAAACTTTGCCATCAAAATACTATCAGTTTGAAATACAACTTTTGCACCAATACTTCCTAGAGTATTTCCTTTAATATTTCTAATAAACTTATCTCTTTCATCTTTGTTAATAGGACTAGCTTCTTTATTATTCAAATAACTATATAAACGATCTACCACATATGATATTATGAAATTACCTATAATATTTAAAACCGTTTCTATTAATAAATAAAAAATAAAGTTTTTAGTAAGAACTATTACTCCTATTTGTAAAAATACTCGAATTGTATTTAAGGCAAAGTTAATTAAGTTTATAACATAGTTTCGCTGATCAACATATAGCAATGTTCGTTTGTAAGAGAAAAAATAACCAGACGCTGAATTAAATACAAATATAAAATAAATCCAGTATAATTCGCTATCAATCGTATAATCCTTAATCATATACGGAAGAAATAATGATAATATTGATCCAAATATAAAAATAGCAATTCCAATAATTACATATAACTTTTTAAATAAAACCATAAAGGCTTTAATTTTCCCATGTTCTTCTCGAGCTAACGGGCCATATAGCGCATAACTCATTGCTTCAGCTATTCCTAATTCTGCTAATGATAAAATAGAAATTAAACTCATTAAATAACTACTCAAACCTAAATATGTAACACCAAGAATATTCACAAAGACAGTACGATTAATAAAACCAATGAGTACTGAAAAAGGTTGGAGTACGAGCGCTATACTAGTATTTAAAGTGACAAATTCTGTTCTACTTCTTTTCATAAATTTCCTCTATTCATTTAATTCTCCATAAAATAGTTTATATAGATAAGATTGTGGAATTAATTCCTCTGGACAAATTTTATATGTAGTTTTCATAATCGGTGTTATTTTTAACACTTCCTCCCATTCATATTTATCAAATATCTCATTTGCATTATCTCTTAAAAACCACACCCTCTCAGCTGGTGCTAAAACTGGTAATTCATCTACTAGGGCTTTGAATTCATCATTTAATTCATACTCAGATAAAATAAAATAATCCATCATCAAATAATGAATAAAAACAGGATATTTACGAACAAAATAGATATATAATTCGCAAATATGTTTAAAATAAGTTTTATATTTATTTCCAGCTAATAGGAATCCTGACCATTTAAATTCACCAACTGTTCTTTCTATATTGCTATCACATAATGGAGGATGTTTTAAGCTGAAAAATTCTCCTTCAAACATTTCTAATGTTGCATAAGGAGATACAAATAATGTTGCATCCATCCAAATCCCACCATATTGATAAAGTAAACTAAATCGAACAATATCAGAATAGTGAGCAGCCTTTAATTCTCTTCTCTTATATTTTTCAGTAATATCGTTTGGAACATTGACATATTTATGAAGATTTTCATCTGTTAACATATGAAATTCACAGCCATTTCTTTTTGCAAAATTTTTTATTGTTTTCATTGAGGCTCTTACCGTTTCAGGCATTTTTTCCTCTCCTTGCTGCCACATTGTCCAAATAATTTTTGGGGATTCTGGAGCAACTTCTTCTATCTCATCGTTCATCTCGCATATATGTGCTTCTTTTCTTAAGTTAAATACAAAATTCAAAAGAACCTTTTTACTAAAATCATAATATTTACTATCTGATTGTTGTGTATAGTAATACGCAAGTGTTAATTTAGGACCATAGTATCTAAAAATCTGTTGGTATCGAAATACTTTTTCGCGTATTGATTGTATCTTCAACATTCTTAACGTTTCCCTTCACATTTTTCTAATGCTATTTTTAGATAATGTCCATTACGAATATTATCCCCTATTTTTTTACTATTTCTTATCAATACTTCGTACTCATCATTACTAATAGAGTCTAAACGTTCTGCAATCTCAAATAAAGAATCCACTAATATTCCGCAATTATTTTTTGTCACGAAGTCAGTAAGAGCGGACTGTCTCCACACAATAATTGGAAATCCAGAAGCTAAATAGAGAGAAGCTTTATGTGGATTATTCATTTTTAAATATTCTCCAAACATTCCACTACAAGTATAAGGACTATCCCCATCCCATACTAAACCAAAACCACCTTCTAAATAATATGGAAGTTCTTCAGGAGAAAAAGCTCCCTTATAATGGACGTTTTGAGGAAGTTTCTCTTCTTCAAAGTTAATCCCAAAAATCGAAAATTCTGGATTATCAGGTAATTGTCTTGCATATTTTGCTTTTTTTATATCAAAATTTCCTGCTAATAACACGGTACTCTTCTCATACGTTTTTTTCACTTCGTAACAAGGAATCAGATAATCAAATATTTCTAATGAAATAATCTTTTTCTCTGGTATTCCCAAATGAACAAGTACATCTTTCATCTTATCATTATGTGCAATGATTCCATCCACTCTTTCTAGTACCGTCTTATTTTGTAAAAAATGAAGAAACGCATATTTAACATCTTGGAAAGATTTAATAGATCTGTTTCTCAGTGATTCAATATCATGAATAAGAAGATAAGCTTTGAATTGACGTTTTCTCAATAATTTCGTTAAAATTAACGCTTTTAATGAATGCCATAATAATGGAAACTGTAAAACTAGTACATCATTTTCAGTCAATGTAATAGAATTTGAATCATTATTTTGAAAAAAAGGATGATACTCTGCTTCTATCATTATTTTTTCAGCATCTAATCTAGCTTTAGATCCTGCATGTTTTTCGTATGCATAATCTTCCTTTAAGTAATATTTCATACTACTTCATTCCTTTCCATAAACCTTTTATAAAATATTTTTCCACCCTCCACTGAATCGCACCTGCAACTCTAGAAATAAAAACAATATTTTGAGGGAAAAAGTGATATGCTCGCATTACCAATGAACGGCTCGAAGCTCTTGCATACCGATTCAAATATTCTACATATTTCTCTTTATAAGGATTCCCCTCAAATATGTGATAATCAACAACATGCATCAAAACTAAATGGAATAAGCGACGACGAATATACGAAAGAGAATATGTATCACCTTGATATAATTGCTCCAACTTATCACAAATCGTAAATAAATCTAAATTTTTTATATTAAATTCTCGATTCATAATACTGCCTTGTCTCACACGATAATAATAACCAATATAATTGATTTTCACCATTTTACGAATATTTTTTAAAATTCCAATACCTCCATAAACATCTTCGTAAAATAAACCTTCTAAAAATGGAAAATTGATTATTACTTGTCTTCGAAAAAGTTTAGCGACCGCATTCAAACGGACAATATTATCTCTACATAAAGAAACTAAAGCTTCTTTAGAGTTCCCTTGAAAAATAATTTTCACATTTTTGGGTGTTGTTAACCCTAATTCTTGTTTTTCATTAGTATACCAACACTCAACAATATCAATATCTTCAGGAGTCATTTGTTTCATCAATTGTTCCAACATATCCTCTTTAAGTACATCATCACTATCAACAAATGAAATAAATTCTCCCTTAGATTCAAGCATTCCACGATTACGTGCTCCACTTAGCCCTTTATTTTCTTGATTAACCAACTTAAAACGACTATCCTTCTCGCAATATCGTTCACAAATTTCTTTTGATCTATCAGTTGAACCATCATTAACTAAAATCACTTCAATATCTGAATATGTTTGTTTCTGAATACTTTTCAAACATTCTTCTAAATATTCCTCAACATTATACACTGGTACAATAACACTAATCATACATTACCTCTAACTTTATCTTTTACGAATTTTGCTACAGAATTATATCTTAAATATAATGGAAATGTAATTCTTGTAAAATACTTAGGAGAACATAAATACCATCTTAATACTCTACAACTTCTTAGAACTTCATGTGATTTTTTGGCAATATTAGCAAATTTAGCAATATAGTCTTGGTATATATTATAATATATGTGATCAGGTTGTATTCTATAAAAAAGAACATGTTGAGAAATTACTAAAAATAAATACTTACTAAGTTCCGAAACTATTATATCATTTTTGAATTCTTCTAACAGTGAATCACATATTTTAAAGATATCAAGATTTTTCTCACTATATTTTTTTCTCATAATACTACCTGAGCGAATTCTATAATAATACCCAATCGTATCAAGAACGATCATTTTACGAATATATTTCAAAGTAACAATTCCTGTATAAAAATCTTCATAAATTAAACCTTTCAAAAAAGGTACCTGTTCTAGAATTCTTCGTCTATATAATTTATCCCATGCAAAATACGTAACTCCTCTATAATTTAGACAACTCGCTATAGCTTCAGATGAATTTCCTTGAAATACAATGTTAGGGCTTGTTTGCAGTATTAAATCCTCTTTATTTGTTGAATGATTGCATCCCACAATATCTACATCATCTTTCATAAAAGATAATAAAGTTTCTAATATATCAACTTTAATCACATCATCACTGTCTACAAAGTATATATACTCCCCTATAGATTCTCTTACTCCAACATTTCGTGCCTCACTTAATCCTTGATTCTCTTGATTAATTAACTTGAATCGATTATCTTGACGACAATATTTCTCACAAATTTCTTTTGAATTATCCGTCGAACCATCATTTACTAATATCACTTCAATATCAGTATAAGTTTGATGCTTAATACTTTCTAAACATTCTTCCAGATACTCTTCAACATTATAAACAGGTACAATTACACTAATCAATTTATGAACATCCATTTTATTCTCCTTTAATCACTAATGCTTTTAGATGTTTCAGCCTTCCCCATGTTTTATATACAAATGGAAAAGTGTATCGAAGATATAAACTAGGTGCTAATTTATACATTCTTATCATTTTACTACTCCTTGCTACTTCAGGAGATTCTTCCACAATTGCGACATACTGTTTCAATTTTTCTTCATACATCGATTGGTATGGATTAATCTTTTCAGTGAAATAATTATGATGAGTCGTTACAATTTGGACTAAAAATTTCCCGATATAGGGTAATAATTTTTTATCCGAGGAGAACAATTCAACTAATTTATCACTACTAATAAAAACATCTAAATTTTTCTCGGAAAATTTTCTATGCATCGTACTGTTTGAACGTTCTCTATAATGGTATCCTACATAATCAATTTTCACCATTTTACGGATAAATTTTAGAATTCCTACTCCATGATATATATCTTCAAAAATAACACCATTTAAAAATGGAAAATTCTCTAATAGATTTCTTCGATATAATTTAACAACTGGACTATATGATAAGCCGTAATTACAAGATTCTATAATTGCCTCTTCCGAATTCCCTTCAAATACTATTTGAATATTCTCTTTTTGGCTAAGTTTATTAAAAACACTTCTAACAGCTCTATATTCACATTCAACCAAATCAATTTCTTCAGTCATGTAACGATTTAAAATTTCAACATATTTTGAAGAAATAACATCATCACTATCCACAAAAGTTATATATTCTCCGGTAGAAACAGATACTCCATTATTTCTTGCAGCACTTTGTCCTTGATTTTCTTGATTAATCAACTTAAACCTACTATCCATCTGGCAATATCTCTCACATATTTCTTTTGAACCATCAGTAGATCCATCATTTACTAATATCACTTCGATATCTGTATAAGTTTGTTTCTGAATACTTTCTAGACACTCTTCTAAATATTCCTCTACGTTATAAACGGGTACGATTACACTAATCATAAATTCTCCTTAAATTTAATTTTTCAAATTATTTATAATAGATACATATTTAAAGTACAGGATAAAAATATATCTTGAAAAACATTTTGGAAATCTTAAATACCATCTCAAAACTCTACAACTTTTAAGAACGTCTGGTGATTGTTTCGCAATATTTGCATATTTTTCAATATGATTCCTAAACGTTTTATAATTAGAATGTCCTCGTTGAATTTTAAAGTTAACGAGATATTCTATTGTTATCAAAAAGTTAAATCTACCAATATATGGCAATAACTTATGAGTACTAAATTCTTCCAATAATAAATCACATATTTTAAATACATCAAGATTTTTTTTACTATATTTTTTTCCTGTAATACTACCTGAACGTATTCTATAATAATACCCAATTGTACTAATAACAACAATATTACGAATATACTTTAAATTAGCCATTCCAGTATAAATGTCTTCATAAATAAGACCTTTTGGGAATTGCACTGCTTCTACAATGTTTCTTCTATAAAGTTTAGACCATGCAGTAAATTTAACAGCTGCAGAGCCATAATGTAAACAATTAAATATCGCATCAAAAGAATTTCCCTTAAATACGATATTAGGATTTGTTTGAAGTCCTAAATCTTCTTTCTTAGAAGAATAATTACAACCCACAATATCTACATCATCTATCATAAAAGGCATTAAAGTTTCTAAAATATCAACTTTAATCACATCATCACTATCCACAAAGAATATGTATTCTCCTGTAGATGCTCTAACTCCCACATTACGTGCTTCACTCAATCCCTGATTTACCTGGTTAATCAGCTTAAAATGGCTATCTGTTTTACAATACAATTCACATATTTCTTTTGAACCATCAGTAGATCCATCATTTACTAATATCACTTCGATATCTGTATAAGTTTGCTTGCAAATACTTTCTAGACATTCTTCTAAATATTCTTCTACATTATACACAGGCACGATTACACTAATCATAAATTAACTTCCTTCTCATTTACTATTATTCTTCTACCTCTACTTCTTTAACACCATTTTTTAACTTCCAAAGAAAATTATAAATTGGAAAAATTACCGAATTATAATATTTTGGACTTATATTATACAACTTTATAAAACGTGTATTTTTAGCCAATTCAGGATTTTTCTTCGTTAAGTTTACATACTCAGCTAGTTTCTGGTTATAAAATTTTGCGTATGGATTACCTCTTTTGATGTCACTCTGATAATGCATCGTTGCTTTATGAACTAAAAAACTCCCAATATAAGGAAGAAGTTCTTCCCTATCAGAGTACAAAGCAACTAGCTTATCACAAACTGTAAATACATCTAATTTTTTTTCATTAAAATCTTGATGCATCGTACTAGCTTGATGCTGACGATAATAATAACCTACATAATCGATTTTAATGATTTTTCGAATATATTTTAACATTCCAATTCCACAATAAATATCTTCAAAAATTAATCCTTCTGGATATGGAACCGATTCAACAATTTCTCTCTTATAGAGCTTTGTAACGGGATTAACACTTAAAACATGATTAGGAAAAAATTTTACAGCTTCTTGAGAATTACCTTCAAATAGAATCGTTGTTTCTTTAGAATTTTCAATAAGGAAATCATTTTTAGATACGGTAAAATTACTTTCAACAATATCTACCTCTTCAGTCATATATTGCATTAACTTTTCTAAATAGTTCGTTTTAATAATATCATCGCTATCTACAAATGCAATATACTCACCTTTTGAAGCTGTTACACCAACGTTTCTTGCAACACTTTGGCCTTGATTTGTTTGATTAATTAAATGAAAACGACTATCCTCTTCGCAATATCGTTCAAGAATAGTTTTAGAACTATCAGTAGATCCATCGTTTACCAATATAACCTCGATATCTTTGTAACTTTGATTTTGAATACTATTTAGACATTCATCTAGATACCTTTCTACATTATAAATTGGAACAATTACACTAATCATAAGTTTTTTCCTTTCAAAACATTATCGAATATGATTCAAACTTTTTTTATAAAAATCTTTTAACTGTTGAATATTCTCATCAATATCAAATCGCAGTAATTCTTTCCAAAACGTTCTTTCGCTCGTTAATATAGGTGAGTTTTCTATATAGGCTTTCCAGCTTTCCTTTTCCAAAGGAAGAGCAGTACAAAGTTTATCTACTATTTGAGTAGTTGTATCAATCGTGTCATTCATAATTACATTTACTCCTGCACACTGTGCTTCAACTAAGACCATCGGAAAGCCTTCAAATAAAGAAGGAAAAGCAAAAACATCAAAGGCTGAATAAAACTTATATACATCATTTCTGTTCCCTGTAAATATGATATTCTTCATACCTATACATTTTTCTTCCAACTTCGAACGATTCGGACCTTCTCCAACTAAAAGAAAAGTAACATTTGGTAACTCTTTAGCAATCTCAATTAGAAAACTCTGATTTTTTCTTTCATCTAAAATTCCTACCATTCCAACTACTTTTTGATTTTCATGAATTGAAAATTCCTTTCTAATTTCTTCTCTATAATTAGAAGAAAATTTAAACTTTTCTATCTGAATCGCATTAGGAATAATTTTGAAAGATTTCTTACCGAAAATTTTTTCTCCTGCCAATTGTCCACAAGAAATTCGATGAGTTGCATTTTTTAAGGCTAGAGAAACTAATACTCTATTTCGAATGCTTTTTGCCCAAGTATCTGAAAATTGACTATTATGATTATGATAAATACGAACTGAAACACCATTTACTTTTGCATAGTAATTATGGATAAAAGCTGTAATTGGGTTATCGACATGTAGAATATCAATAGTTTTAGTTTTATAAAACTTTCTACATTCCCTAAAATAATCTAGAACTTTTGACATCTTTAATTCAGGAAATACTACTCTTTCAAATCCATTTTCATCCAAATATTGATTAAATGGAAAATGTGCATCTCCATTCGATTCGGCTACTATATATTCAAATTCCTCATCATCTTTTTGAATATGATTTTTGATAAAGCTTTGGACTCCTGTCGCACTTCCATCAACCGCACCTAAAACATGCATTACACGATATTTCATTCTATCACCTCTTATACCTTTTCTCTCATTTTTCTCTTATATATCCATTTTCTAACTTGATTTGGTAAGATTCTAATTACATTTCGAAGAAAAACATTTCTAATAAATTGGAAGAGATTAATGTCACCTCTACGATAAAAATCTAATTGAAGACAAAAATCAGTTTTTATATATAAGAGACCACCTCTTCGTAAGTAAGTAGAATCATTTGTTTGCATAACTACCAATGGCTCTTGAATGTTAAAAAAATCCTTTGTTGGATTGTCGTGTAGTAATCTCATTACTAAATCATAATCTTCTAAATAGCGAACTTTTCTATAATTTCCCGCTTTTAATATATAATCCTTCTTCATCATACTAGAAGGGTTATTAAAAGGATTTCTCATTTTAGAATACTTACGAATTTCAGAAGTAGTTTCGGGTACTTTCTTTAATACCGTGAATTCTGTATTCTTTTCTAAAATATTAGAACCTACCATAATCAAATTAGGATTACTTTCGAAAGCTTTTAATTGTTTTTCAAATCTTGTATCTAAACAATAATCATCACTATCAATTCTAGCTATCAATTCTGTTCGGCATTTTTTAACACCAAATCGTGATGTAGGTCCAGAACCCAAATTATACGGTAATCTGTATACCGATAAGATTGGGATACTCACTTCTAAACTCTCAATTTCCTTATCTAATTCCTCAGTTAATTCCCCATCACAAACTAAAACAATCTCCTTAGGTTTTATAGTTTGATTATACGAGGATAATAAACTTTTCCTTAAATTTTCAGGTTTTTCCCTTTTGTAGACTGTTATTAAAACTGAAAACTCCACGAAACTCCTCCTAAAATTTTTTTCCAATAAGCCAATCCGAAATAACTGATCGATATGGGACAACATTATACCATTCAGGTTTTAAATAAACTATTACAGAGAATAACAACCCATATATTATTATTATAGTATAAAATAATATCCATTGAATTCTTTTTTCCCTTATTTTACTAATAAACATAGGTACATATAAAGCCATAAATGGTGCAAAATAATAACCGAATCTTTCTAACAGACTAGTCTGTAATGTGAAAATTGTAAATATTAAATAAAAGAAAAATAAGTTTTTTATATACTCTTCTGTAGCTGTTAATTTAGATTTTCTTAATATCAGCTCCCCTATAACAAATAAAAAAGTACAAACTATCGTAAGACCTAACGGTCCAAACTTATAACTCTCTAAAAACCAAGTCGTTTCTAAATATGAAGAATACTGAGGAAAGACCTTAAGATATACTTCAGATAAAATTTTTAGAAAAGGAAAGGATATAATAGATATAATTAATATATATTTATATAAAGCTGAAGTTAGTCGTATTTTTTTTAATATTAAAAATAAAACGCAAATAACACCTGCTGTATGAAACAATGGTACCAGTGCTAAACACACGATCCCTCTTATATATTTACGTTTATCAAGAAATCTAAAGCTCAATAGAGCAATAGCTATAGATAAACCTTGTCTAATATTAGAAAATGAGTAAAACATCATACCCAACGAACTAAAATATATTACTAAACTTAGAAAGATATTCTCAGAATAATTCCAAAAAATATAAAACCAAATGAATAAAGTTATTGCAGCAAATGAAAACAGCAATATAGTGTAATGTTCAGAAATAGAACTTAAAAAATTATCAAAAAGAATATACCCAATTTCAAAACGAGATTTAAATATATTTGAAAATTCCGGTATCTCTAATGCTCTAGTTCGAAATATATGTACATAAATAATTAAATCCGATCCAACAGAAAATTTTCTAAATCCATCAACCACTAAGAACAAAATAAAAGTAGGAATTGCTAGTATTTTTATTTGTTCTCTTCTATCTTCTAAGTAATAATAAATCGAAGATAAAACCACAAGGTATATAAAAATAAAAAGATACGTTAACATCCCTACTCCTTTCTAATATATTTCATATATAATTTTATTATTTGTAATTATAGTAGTAATAGTTATTTTCATTTAAATCAAGTTTATTAGCTACAACACCTAAAAAGTTAGCCCCCACGTTATCGAGTCTTTTTCTCGCTTCAATAAGCTGATTACGTTTACAAACTTTCATATCTACTACTAATAATGTAGCATCCGCTACTCGTGATAAAATTTGCGCATCTGTTGCTGCAAGTAAAGGAGGTGTGTCTATAATGATATAATCATAGTTATCTACACAAGTCCCTAATATTTCTTCCATCACGCTACTTGTTAACATTTCTGCCGGATTTGGTGGAACTGGTCCTGATGTTAACACATCTAATTCAACATCATCAAAAGTTAGATGATTAATGGCATCCTCACTTATTTGACCTAATAATAATTTACTCAATCCAGTTTTATTTCTTTTTTCTATCAATTTATGCTGCGTTGGCTTTCTCATATCAGCATCTATTAAGATAACTTTTTTACCTTGTTGTGCCAGTACTGCTGAAAGATTAAGGCTTATCTCACTTTTTCCTTCATTAGGATTCGCACTAGTCACAACAATTATTTTTATATTTTTTCCAAAGTTTGAAAATTGAATGTTACTTCGCAAAGTCCTAAAAGATTCTGAAGCAACAGATTTACTATTATGAATAACTTCTATATACATACTTTTACCTTCTTCCCCTATCTTTTATAATTGGAATCATTCCTAAGACTGAACTACCTGCTAATTCCTCTATATCATCAAGAGAATCTATTGAATCATTCATAATATAACGAATAAACAATATATTAACTCCTATAAACGTAAACGCAATAAATGCAATTAACATATTTTTCCACAAGACAGGATAAACTGGATTAGGGTTCCCTTGAAGATCTGTTACTACTGATAAATCATCTCTACCTATTTTTTCAGCAGCAAAAGATTTATATTCATCTGAATATTTCTTTATATAACGTTCCGCTAGATCCCTATCTGTTGCTCTTACTGTTAATGTCATTAATTGGGATCCAGAATCATTTGTAAGTTCAACATCTTTAATTTGACTAATTTCTTTTGTAGTTAGATCTAATGATTCATTAGTCATATTCCTAACATTAGGCAATTTTGCAATTTCAAGGTAAGTTTTTGCTTGTCTTTGAAGTAAATCAATTGAAGTTAACGCACGAGAATCATCATTTATAACATTTGAACTTTTCATAATCAATGTAGATGATACACTGTAAACAGGTGAAATACAAAATACTGTATATGCAGTCACTACCGCCACTCCACTAAATATGAATATTAATAAAATCAATAGTTTCTTTTTGATAAAACTTAATATTCTCGAGATATTATTATTTAATAAAAACATTTTTTCCTCCTTATTTTATTATATGTTCTTAATTATCTAGCTCCATCTCCTGTAAAAACAACAATGATTGTTTTTAGTAGAATTAATAAATCTAATTTAACCCCTTCATTTTCTATATAATACTTATCTAATACTAACTTCTCTTTCGGAGTTAATGAATAGCCACCATTAACCTGTGCCCACCCCGTAATTCCTGGTTTTACCACTAAACGATCGTTAAAATCTGGTATATCTTTTAGAAATTCCTTGACAAATTCTGGTCTCTCAGGTCTTGGACCAATAAATGACATATCTCTTTTTAAAATATTAACCAGTTGAGGTAATTCGTCTATTCGAGTATTTCGAATGATGCCCCCCACTTTGGTAATACGATCATCATTTTCGCTCGCCCATTTATGGCCATCCTTTTCTGCATCAATATACATTGAACGAAGCTTATATATTTTAAAAATTCGTCCATTTAGTCCTACTCTTTCTTGAGTATAGAATGGATTAGCACGTATCTCTATAACAATAGCAATACATGCAAGCATAATGATAGGAATAACAAGTATTAACAATAAAAAACTTAAAATAAATTCAATGCAACTTTTAATATTGTTATAAAATTTCACTTTTCTTTTCATTAACAAAAGTAAGTTTACTGATATACTATAGATTTTATAATTAAGTTAGTTAGTCACTTTTCTATTTGTTATGCTAAATCTATTATACATCTATAGCAAACTTAATACAAGTTAAATTAAAACTTTACAAACATGTGAATTTATCAACTTAACTAGTATAAATTATATTTACTTTCATTATTCTCCTTTCTATAAACAATAATGTTCTATAATTATCTAGAATTTATAATATATAATCAATTCTTATATATCTTTATTTGTATATTCATATCTTAATAAAGTAACTTTAAATATACTTAATATACTACTTTATTTAATTTACTATATACAATTTCATTTTAACTCTAACAATATAATAAATATTCTTATAAATAACAGTAAAATTTTTATGAAAATTTTATTGTTCACACACGCATATATATATA